>WSZJ01000007.1 GCA_009773755.1 Planctomycetota bacterium
TCAGCCGGCGGCCAGGCCGGCGCAGCCGCAATTCGCGCCGCAGCAACGGCCGCCCGCTCCTCCGCCGGTCTACGTTCCGCCGCCGCCGGTCCCGGCCAAGAGCGAGGGATGCTTCGGGTTGATCCTTGTCGTCGCGACGACGGCGCTCGCCGCCGCCGCGAGCCTCGCAATCGCGTTCCTGTCGGGAGTGAAATGAGCGATAAGCTCGCACCCCGCGTGTTAGAATCATTTTCAGTCCTCCCTCACACCACGACGACAGGAGCCGTTCATGCGTGAAGCTGACGAAAAACTCAGAGACTCACGCCTGGTCTTCTACAAGGAAGACATCGACAAGATCGACAAGATGCTGGAGGAAATGCTCCGGCTGTCGAAGGCGAAGTGCGCGCTCCTGATCGACAAAGACGGCCACCTGGTGACGAAATCGGGCGGCAGTTCGTCCTATGACACCGACACGATTGCGGCGCTGGTCGCAGGCTCGTTCGCGGCGACGAAAGAGATGGCAAGGATTCTCGGCGAAGAGGAATTCAGCGTGCTGTTCCACCAGGGGAAGAAGGACAACATCCACCTGACGCTGGTCGGGAACCGGACGCTGCTCGCGATCATCTTCGACGACAAGACGACGGTCGGGATGGTGCGGCTGTACTCGAACGAAGTGACGAAGAAGATGGTGCAGGTTTTCACGGACGCGAGCAAGAAGACCGGTCCGAAGCCGACCATGGACTCAGGATATTCCGGCGCGGCGCAGAACAAGGTGGACGAGTTCTTCAGGGATTAGAGAAGCCTGCAACCTCAGCCCCGGACGAGAAAATCGCCCGGGGCTTTTTTTTCGGCTACAACTCCATCCGCCGTATCGCCCGCAGTCCCAGCGCCAGGGGCACCCCTCCCGCCAGCATCGCGATCACGAGAAGCGTTCCGACTCCCCCCGCCAGCCCGGTCTTCCAGTTCGCCGCCTCCCCGCCTTCCGTCACCATGCCGCGCCCGAAATACGCGGTGATGCCGATCATCGTGGAGACAAACGCGAGCGAGAGGATCAGGTTCAGGGTCCCCCCGAAGCCGGAGACGATCTTGGAAGGATTGTCCTCGCGAAAATTCGGGAAGATGGCGCCGAGCCCGACCGAGAGGCCGCTCAACCCGAAGCAGATCGCGACGGTCGAGGCGGCCTGGAGAGCGATGGTGGGACCGGCCACCTGCAGCATCGCCGACGACGTCAGGATCAGCGCTTCCGAGACGGCCACGGCGCCGACGAAGCAGAAGAGAAACTTGCCCGCGACGACCATCGAGCGCGAGGTAGGCGCGACGCCGAGGAGCCAGAAGCGCTTCCCTTCCAGCGACAGCTGCGGAAAGACAAAACGGGTGGTGAAGGTGGAGAGCGTGAGTGAAGTCGCGCACAGGTTCAGGAGCGCGATGAGCGCTTTCCATGCGGCGATTTTCACGTGGTAGGCAAAGCCGCGCAGGTTGAGGAAGTAGACGGCGAGAAGGCCGAAGAAGATCAGGAACTGCGACCACTGCACGGGATCGCGAACGAACGACCGCAGGTCCTTGAGCATGAGCAGCCGCAGCCGCGCCGGAAGGAAGAAGAATGCGGCGTTCCAGACGCCTTCGCGCGCGCGGGACTCGGGGAAGCGTTGCCGCCGGTCCGACGCCTGGGCGGCGCACCAGGACTCGAAGAACCAGAGACGGGCGAGGAGGTAGCTGATGGTCGAGAAGAAGAGGGCATTGGCGAAGATGGCGAGGCCGTACAGGAAGACGTCCCAGCGAGCCTCGGCGGCGGCGACGGTGAGGTTGGCGCCGTGGACGAATTCGGAGGGTCGTGAGGCCTGGGCGAGGGCGGTGATGCCGCCGGCGACCCAATAGGATGGGCAGAGGGGGCTTTGCGCGACCTGGAGGTTGGACAGGATGGAGCGCATCCACTGCTGCGAGATCGGCGAGGCGTACCCGCGCATGGTGAGGATCTGGTAGATGAGAAAGAGCGCAAGGCCGAGGAGGCCGCCGCCCGCGACGAGGAGGATGCGCCGTCGCAGGCGGGGGACGTAGCGGCCGATCAGGAGGGCCGCGATGTTGCCGAGCGCCGCGGGGATGAAAATAAAAACACCGATCAGGAGAGTGGCGCCCAGGTAGAACCCGGGCCCCAGCGAAAGCGACCGCCCGTAGGCAGCCATGAGCGGCGTCCCCAGGAACAGGAACGCCCAGGAGGAAAACCACAGCGTCTCCAGGAACTTGTACACGAACAGGTGTTCTTCCCGGACCGGCGACGCCATCAGGAACGCGGTCTCGGAAGAGCGGAACAGGGACGTCCACGCGATGATCGCGTTCGAAAACACGAGCATCAGCCCGAGAAAGAAAAAGAAGATCGACAGCAGGAACTGCGTCAGGTCCCGCCGAAGGTCCGGCTGCGAGGAAAGAAAGGTGAAGGCTTCGCTGAAGAGCTGGAACAGGCCGCCCCAGAACGCGAGCCCGAACGTGGTCACAACGCCGATCTTGAACCACGAGCGCTCGCCGCGCGTCAGCCGGTTGCGCAGGTCCGTCAGGCGGAGCCAGATGAGGATCCCCGTCCCGCCGAACCGGGGCTCCACCCTCGGCGCGCTCATTTTCCCGTCGCTTCCGCTTCTTCGACGATCCGGAAAAAGATGTCCTCCAGATTCTCCGGTTTTCCCGCCTTCGCGCGCAGCTCGTCCATCGTCCCGAGCGCGACCAGCTTCCCCTGGTTCAGGATCCCGATCCGGTCCGCGGTCTGCTCGGCGACCGACAGCACGTGCGTCGACATGAATATCGTGGTCCCCTTCGAGGCGTGCTCCCGCAGAATTCCCTTCACCAGCCGCGAGGTCTGCGGGTCGAGGCCGACCAGGGGCTCGTCAAGGAGGACGACCCGGGGTTCATGAAGAAGAGTCGCGGCAAGCGCGACGCGCTGTTTCATGCCGTGCGAGTACGTTTCCGTCAACTCGTCGATCCAGTCCTTCATGTCGAATGTCGCGACGTATCGATCGATGTCGGCGCGGGCGTCCGCCGTGTCGATTCCGTAAAGGCCCGCGACGAAGCGAAGGAATTCCCTGCCGGTCAGTTTGTCGTAGAGGTAGGGCTGGTCCGGGACGTACGCCAGGAGCCTCTTCGCCGCGATCGGGTCAATCCCGATGTCGATCCCCCCGATGAGCACGCGCCCCTCGCTCGGCCGCAGCAGTCCTGCTGCCATTTTCAGCGTGGTCGTCTTCCCTGCGCCGTTGGGGCCGAGGAACGCGAAGAACTCCCCGCGGCCGATCGACAGGTCGAGCGGGTGGACGGCCACTTTTGGGCCGAAGCGCCTCGAGGCGCGCTCGAAGGAGATCACTTGGCATGCCCAGGAACGGGCTCCCGCCTCATGATCAGCGGCCCCAGGCCGCCCGGGACTTTTTCCTGGAGGATGCGCCCGGTTTCGTCGATCCAGGCGAGCGCCTCATAGCGTTCACCTCGAAGAGAGACAACGTAGGTATTCCACGTTTCTCCCAGGCACTTGATCTGCTCCATGCGCTCGACCCGCGCAATCACCGGTTTGGTGGACACCGTCTGCTCGGTGAGCAGCGAAAGCGGATCGATGCGATTCACCGTCCACTCACGACCGATCCGCAGCTGGGCCGGAGGCTGAAGTGGCGACAGCCCGGAAGCCAGGGCGGTGGAGCTGTCGAACTTCAGTGTCCTGCGATCCGAAGGGCCCTCGAACATCGTGACCAGGACTTCGAGCTCGGTTTCGCTTCGCATGACGCCGCTCACCGTACAGTTCCCCGCGACGGTGGTGATGATGACGTCGTAAGATTTCACCCGGAAGCGCGTGTCGAGGAGAATCGTGGTGCGCATCATGAACTCGCCCAGCGGGAGCCGCAGAGCCGAGCCGTCGAGCGTCGTTTCGTCGGTGATGGAGAACGCGGTGTCCTCGGGGCGGGTGGCCTGCCAGGGCGAAACGGACCGCCGACTCGTGCCCACGCGCAATTCGCGGTCGGGGAGCTGAACGAAGATTCCCATCTGGGATTCTTCCTCGTCGAGGTGGTGCAGCCCTTCCGCATAGGTCGGGTAGTAGACCTGCAGCATGCGCGGCATGACCTTGTCGCGGAAGAGCAGCCCCATGGAAATGGCCCAGAAAGCGACGATGGTCCAGGTCCAGACGCGCGTCATGGCGCCGTCCTTTCAGCCTGGGGGGCGGGCGCTGCGACGGCAGCCGCCGCTTCATTCTTCTTCGGGAAGAAGATCTTCTTCATGAGGCGCCAGAGCCACGGCGCAAGAACCATGGCGACGCCGGTCCAGAAACAGACCGCGCCGAGGCCGTGCTGAATCAGCGCGGGGAATCCCCTGAGCGACCACGGGTCGCCGCCCTGGCTGCGGATCATCAGTTCCTTGGCGACGAAGAGGATCGCGAAGGCGAAATGGCGGAGGTTGCGCGGGATTTCGCGGTTGTGGTGAAGGGCTTCGAAGGAGAAAGCGCCGCGGACGTGAGGGTATTTCGGGAAGAGCGACGGGATGTAGCGCGGGACCTTGTCGAGGTAGTCCTGGTAGGCCTTCCCGTGGATGCCCAGCAGCTCCGCTTCCTCGGACTTCGTTCGAGGGTGGAGGACGAATCCGTAGAACCCGATGAACCACGCGATCGGGACCCAGGGGTTCCAGGCGATGACGCAGAAGCCGGCGTCCGTGAAGACATTGGAGAGATAGAAAGGATTGCGGACCCATCGATAAGGGCCGGCGATGGTGAGGACTTCGGTCTTGACGAGCGTGCCGGCGGAAATGAAATGAAGGACCTGGCCCAGGAAGATGAGGATGCTGCCGGCGATGAGGGAGTACGGAGTCGGGTCGCCGACGACGAAAAGGACGAGGATGAGGATGCGACGGAGAAAGGTCCGCATCTTGGGGAACTGGAACGAGCGGCGATCGGGCAAGGAGAGCGGCTCCGGTGCTGCGGGAAGAGTGGAGATTAGCAGCGGCGCGCGAGGCGGGCAACGAGGGGATACCAGAGCGCTCAAGGCGCTGCTCCCGAAAGTTTCATTCGCGGCCGTTTCCGCGTCTTCCGCATTCATCCGCGAATTCCGTTCCTGCACTTAAAGTGATGCCGGCCGGCCTCCGCGAATCACCGTGATTCCGCGAAACGCCCGTCATCCCACCCCCGATGCCTCTTCCCCTCGACGCCTTCTACACCGCCCTCGCCGCCACGGTCGGCTCGGCCCTCCCGTTGCCGAAAGCGCTGTCCTCGGCCGGCCGCCCCGATCTCGCGCTTCTCGCCGACGGCCGTCCGCTCGGCGACATCCTCGCCGCGGGAGGGATTCCCGAGCTCGACGTCGCGACGATTCGCGCCGCGGAGAGGTCGGGGCGAATCGAAGCGGCGCTGAAGGGATTGGCGAAGCGGGCACGAGAGGCGCTGATCCTGAAGCGGCGACTGCACGCGATCGTGCTCTATCCGCTGATCGTGGCGCACGGGATGGTGATCGCGCCGTGGGTGATCCAGTGGGTGTTCGCCAGCGTGTCGGTTTCCGTTCTCCTCTGGGACCTCGTGGCCATCTGGGTCTTCTTTTTTGTCGTCCGCGCCCTCCTCGCAAGCCGGATCGGCGAGAGCCTCCCCTGCGTCGGTTCGATCCGCCGCGACGTCGCCTGCGCGCGCTTCTGCGACTCACTCGCGGGCGCGCTCGACGCCGCGTTGCCGCTGAAGCGGGCGATCGAGTTAGCGGCAGACGCCGCGGGTGGCCCGACCGGCGCAAGAGCCCGCACCGCCGCGGCCGGGGACGTGAACCGCCCGCTCGTGGAGACGCTCGCCCCGGTCCTTCCTCCGTTCAGCGTCGAAATGCTTCGCGCCGGCGAAGAGGCGGGGAGCATTGACAAGTCACTCACCAAGCTCGCCCAGCGGCATTTCGAGGACGCCGTGCATGCGCTCAACAAGCTGATCGCGGTCCTGCCGCTTCTGCTGTTCTTCCTCGTGCTGGCGCTGTTCGTGCTGCAGTTGGCCGCTATCGGCGGACCGGTCTTCCACCGGCCTGCGCCGTAAAGGAAGGGCGGGCGGGCAGGCGGGCGAGGCGCTTGTGGGGTGCTACTTCGCGAGTAGGTTCGCGACCGCCGCGCGCGTCCCGACCGCGTCGAAGAATCGCCCGGGACACGCCACCCCGCGCTTCTTCTCGCTCTCCGCGCACACCTCGCTCGACGGGATCAACTTCTCCCGGCACAACCGCGCGCAGAGCGCTTCCAGCGCCGCCTGCTGCTTTCGCGTCGGCTTCTCGCGGTCGATCCGCCCGATCAGGCAGATCTCGATGACCTCCCGGTTCAGGCCGGGCTGCTGAAGCGCCCACCGCGGGCTCGTCTCGACCTGCCCGTCTCCGGTTTCGGTCCCGTTGCCGATGACAAAATGGAAGGGAGCGCCTCCGCGCTCCGCGTGCGCCGCTTCGAGGGACCGCAGGGATCCTTTCGGCGCGGAGTTCGAGTGAATCCAGATCCCGGCCCAGGGCCGCGTGGGCGGAGCGTCGGCCGCCGCAGCGGGCATTGCGACGGGGTAAGGCATCGCATCGTTGTGGAACACGACGACGACGGCAAGGAGGGTGGCCGTGATGAGCGTGACGAGCAGGAAATCGAAGAGACGCATGTGCTTCCAATTTCGGCGTTTCACCGTTGCCGACTGAAGCGAGGGCGCTTTCCGGGCCTTTTCTGCGCCCTGCCTCCTGCCCACTACCCCCTGACCCCGAGTTGTCCTTGAAGTCCGGTCGCCGCGATCCCGAGCCCCGGCCCCGAGTGGGTCCCGCGAAACGTGATCCGCCACGCGACGCGGTCCCCCTCTTCGATCAGGTCCTCGATCGCGACCTGCATGTCCGGATACGCGCTGACGAACGCCTGGTGAAACGCCCGGAATCCCGCGATCCCTCCCGCGCCTCCCTCCGGCAGCCCGTGAACGACGCACTGTGGCGACGCGAGCCGGTCAATGGCCGCGGCGTCCTTCCGGTTCCAGACTTCATCAAACCACTGGCGAACGACGGCCTTCGCGGACTGGGGCATCCGACTCTCCTTCTAAACTGGTAGCAACGCCGATTCTACGAATCCGCGAACATCGTCGCATCAGAGCGTCACTTGCCGCTCGCGAACTCTTCCAGCTGGTGCCGAAGGGCCCGGAGTTGGACCAAAGTCGCGGGCAGGTCCTCGTAACGATTGCGAACCAGGGAATTCAGGGCTACTTTCTCGGCAGGTGTCAGGTCCTTGTGATCCGCAAACATCCGATTTGAGGCCGAATAGAGCCTCGTGAATGCGTCACGAACATCGGAAACGGGCCCATCCACGGACAGGGTTTCAATCACCGCGACGAGCGCCGCCAGCGCGGCGAACGACTGGCGCTTGTCCGTCGTCCCGAGGCGCGCTTCCGTCAACAGGCACCGGCCAAGCGCCGCGGCCTCCTTGTATTCGTACGGCCACGGCAAGCCGGTCTCGGGGAGCCTCCCACGCGACTCCTGCGCGTTCATGAGCTGCGAGAACTTCGAAGCCTCGTCCGTTACGCGTTTCGTCGCGAGGAACAGTGCCCGCGTCGGCAATTCGGCGGGCCGTCCCTTCGCAGCGACAATTCCGGCGCCCGCATCCTCGAGCTCGAGCAGCACTTTCCGGCGCACAGAGCCTTCCAGGTCCCACGCGTGAGCTTCGAATTCCGACAGGCAATGGAGGAAGCGTGTCCGTGCTGCGGAATAGGGGGCCGAGTCGGCCGATGTCGGCCCTGCCGAAGCGCTAGGAGTCGCGGGTTTCGGTTTGTCGCAACCCGCGAGCAGCAGCAGGACGATCAGAGCGCGCTTCATGCCGGCTACTTCGCGAATTCCGAAAGCGGCCGGTCCACTGCGGACTCCAGGTCCACTCGCGCCGATGCATACGCCGCTTCCGCCTCGATCGACTCGCCCAGGGAGTCGAGGTAGTCCTGCTGCGCGCGCAGCAGATCGGCGATGCCCAGGTTTCCGTCGGCGTAGGCGGCGCGCACGTCCTCGAGGTTCTTGGAAGCGAGGGGGAGGACTTCTTTCTCGAAGAGATCGAGAGTCTGCGAAGCGGCCTTGAGCCGGGCGGCGGACGCGGTGACTTCTCTTCCGACTTCGGACTCGAGGGCGGCGCGGAGGGCGTCGAAGCGGCGGCGGTCGGCCTGGGCTTCGAGAATTTCGCCTCGTTTCGAATTCCAGAGGGGCAGCGTGAGGGAGAGGCCGAATGTCACCATGTGGTCGTTCATGCGGATGTCGACCCCGTCGCCCTCGACGCGGCCTCGCTCCCATTCGTATCCGAGGCCGAGTCCGAGCTCGGGCGCGCCTTCCGCGTCGGCGAGCGTGGCGCGGGCGCCGGCTTCGACGGCGGCCTGCGACAGCACGTCCAGATCCGGCCGCCCGGTTCGCGCGGCGGCGAGAGCTTTGGCGAGATCGGGTTCGGGGCGGTCGGCGGGAAATGTCACGGCGAGGAGCCACCCGGCGGGCGGCGACTCGCCGGCGAGCGCCTCGACATCCGCGCGCGTTGCCTCGACTTCCCCCTCGGCAGACTTCACGGCGGCGCGCGCCTTCGCGGCGCGGACTTTCGCGGAATTCACGTCGGTCGCGGAAGCCTGGCGGGCGTCGTAACGAGCCACGGCGACCTCGACGTCCTTGGCGGCGAGCTCGGCGAAGCGGCGCGAGACATCCAGTTTCCGGAGTGCGATGGACGCGTTCCACCAGGCGAGACGCGCCCTGGAGCGGAGCTCGCGCAAGGCGTCGCGCGCTTCCGCGCCGGCGCGGGCGATCCCGGCTTCCGCCACGGCTTCCCGCTTCGAGAGCCTTCCGCCCAGATCGATCCGCTGGTGAACGCCGATCCCGGCCTGCGTGCTTTCGCCATCGACGGACTGCGCGCCCTCGAAGGCCACCTCCGGGTAGGACTGGTACGTCCCCGCCGCCACCTTCCGCGCGCGCGCCGCTTCCCACTCCTCAAGCGCCGCGATCGAGCGCCCGTGGCGCTCCACGGCGCGCAGAAGTTCGGCGAGCGAGAGGCCGTCGGACCAGTCGATCGGGGCGGCGGGAGGCGGGACCGCGAAATCCCCATGGCCCGTTCTCCAGTCGGGGAGCGGGACCGGGCGGTCCTCGATGGCAGCGCAGCCAGCGAGCGCGAAGAAAAGCAGGAGCGGGAGGAATCGAGTCGTCATCATTTGTGGTCGCTCCCTTCGTGGTTGTGACCGTGGCTACCCGATCCGTCCACGGGTTGGGGATCTCCGCACTCGCACCTCTCCGCCTTGTCCTGGCAATGGCCGCACCCGCAGTGCTTCATGGCGCCCGTGGAGCAAATGCATTTTTCTTTCGGGAGCCCCGTCATCGCGGCCGAGGGGGCCGCCTTGAACGTGTCGAGGCAGGCGGTCGAGCAGAAGTGAAACCGCGTTTCGCGGTAGACGAATTCCGGCTGTCCGGCGATCGAGAAGAGCTTTCCGCACGCAGGGTCGCGCGCGCTGCCATCAACGGCGGTCTCCGAGTCTGCGTGCGCGGCGCCCGTGCCGTGATCGTGATCGTCGTGTTCGTTGCTGCTGCCGCAGCCCGCGATTGCCGCTACGAGCAGCGAAGTTGCGAATTTCACAAGTGATCCGCGCATGAAGGGCTCCTTGCTCCAGGGGGAAAAACTACTTGGGACCGCCGCCGACTTTGTACGCCATCGTCCCTTCAGGGTGCTTGTACCAGCCCGGGTCTTCGTAGCTGGTGATGCCGTCGCGCACCTTCAGAATCGTGAACATGCCTCCCATGCCGAGGTTGTCGAAGGGTCCCTTGCCGGTCATCATCGCCAGCGTGTTCTCAGGACCGGGCATGTGATCGGCCATGTCCTGCATTTCGGCCATTCCCTTCTCTCCCATTGCCATGTATCCGGGGAGCAGCTTCCGGATTCTCCCCTCCAGCCCCTTCTGGTCCACGCCGATCATGTTGGGAACGTGATGTCCCATCGCGTTCATGACGTGGTGGGATTTGTGGCAGTGGAGGGCCCAGTCCCCCGGGAGGTCGGCGACCCATTCGATGTCGCGCGTGGCTCCGACGGGCACGAGGACCGTCGTTTCGGGCCACCCCGCGGACTCCGGAACGTCGCCGCCGTCGGTGCCGGTGACGGTGAAGGATGCTCGTCCATGCTCAAGTTGGCGATGCGGATCCGCACGCGCTGGCCGGTTCTGACGACCAGGGGGGCCGTGCCGGGGAACGCCTTGCCGTTGAACGAGAAGGTGTTGAAGTCGAGCATGACGGAAGGGTCGGGGCGGTACGTCCCCGGTTCGATCGCCCACATGTGCAGGAAGATGGAGAAGTCACGGTCGATTTTCCGCGACGCCTTTTTGGGGTGGATGACGAACATGCCCATCATGCCGACCGCCATCTGGGTCATTTCGTCCACGTGCGGGTGGTACATCTGCGTCCCGTGCTGGATCAGGGTGAACTCGTAAGCCCACGTCTCTCCCGGCTGGATGTACGGTTGCGTCAGCCCGCCCACGCCGTCCATTCCGCAGGGAAGCAGGACGCCGTGCCAGTGGACGCTCGTGGGCTCCGGCAGCTTGTTCTCCACGAAGATCCGCACCTTGTCGCCTTCCACGCACTCGATGGTCGGCCCCGGCGTTCGCCCGTTGTAGCCCCAGGCCTTCACCTTGCACCCCGGGGCGAATTCGTGTTCCACTTCCTCGGCAATCAGATGGAATTCCTTCACGCCGTCCTTCATCACGAACGGAAGAGTGGCCCCGTTGGGAGTTTCGACTGGCGTGTAGCCGTCCGCGGCGGGCGGATCTTCCGCGCGCGCCGTCCCGCCCAGCAGCAGCCCGGCCCCGGCCAGCGCCGCCCCGCCCGTCACGAGCAACTCTCTTCGCGTCATCACGATCCACCTCCTCTTCGCCGCCTCGATGCTTTGGTTGTTCCTACCCACTACCCCCTGCAAACTCCCTACTTCTTCTCCCCCGGCAGCCGTCCTCCCACCGCGCGTTCCAGCTCCGCCCGCGCGATCCAGTAGTCCCTGACCATTTCAATCGACTCGTCGTACGCGTCGTACTCTTCCTGCCGCGCACGAAGCACTTCCGCAACGCCGATCAGCATGAAGTTGTATTCCCTGAGCGCGAGTTCCACGATCCGCTCGCGAAGCGGGATTACGACCCTTTGAAGGTGCTCAGCCTTGCGCCGGTGCGTGAGGAGCCGTTCCCTTGCGGAGCGCACCTCGGAGCGAATCCGGATCGCGAGGTCCCGATTTGTCGACTCGCGCCGCCGGAGCTCCGCTTCGAGCGCGAATATCGCCGCCTGCTGGCGGTCGAATATCGGAAGACTCAGCGCCAGGCTCGGACCGTACGCCCAGCCGACCTCCGGTTCGAGCTCCCGATGCGCATCGAATCCCAGCTCGACCGTTCCGAGCCACCGGAACGCCTTCACAAGGTCGAGACGCTCGACAGAAGCGTCTCGCTCCCGCCGGGCCGCAGCGAGATCGAGACGGCGCGCGATGGCGAGGGACTCGAGCCCGTTCAGCGCGATTTCAGTTCCCGGCATGTCCGGGAGTTTCTTCGGGGCCGTCCACGCGACCTGGGTTCCCCATGCGCCGAGAATTACCGTCAGGTTCTCCCGCGCCTCGGATACCTGCTCTTCCGCCTTCACCCAGGCCATCTTTGAGCTCTCGGACTGGTCGCGCTCCCGCGAGGCCGCAAGCTCGCTCAGATTCCCCGCATCCTTCAACCGCGCCGCCAGGTCGGCCTGTGCTTCCGCCGCCGCAGCAATCGCGTGGCGAACCTCGGCCCGCTGCTGCGCCGCCACAACCTCGAGCCACGCCACCTTCGCGCGCGCCGCCATCTCGATCACGTCGTCGACGACGTGGAATTTGACCCGCTCAAATTCCATCGAAGCGACTTCCTTCCGGGCGGGAATCATCAGCAGGTCGAGAAAATTCTGCGCGATCTCGAAGTCCATTCCCGTGACCACGCCGGGCCTCGTGGGGAAATGGGCGCTTCCGAAAATCGTCGGATTCGAGAGAATTCCGGCCTGCACGAGGTCGGCCTGGGCGACGCCGAGGTCCTCGTAATGGGACTGCAATTCCGGGTTGTTCAAGAGCGCGATCTGCACGACGGATTCCGACGTCAGCTCGCGCGAAAACAATTCGTCGATCGTACGTCGGACCTCCGCGTCCTCGGGACCGCCCCGGAACCAGTGAACCTTCTTTGCCGTGCGTTCCTCGGCGGGCTTCCGGACGTCCTCAAATCCCGCGTCCTCCGGGACGGAGCAGCCCGCCAGCACGATCGCCGCTACAGTCGGGAGCCAGGTTTTCATTTGTGGTCATGCCCCTTGTGCTCCCCTGCCGGCGCCTCCTTGACGGGCTGCAGGTCCATGCCGCACTTCGGACACGCCCCGGCCTTGGCACTCTTCACTTCAGGATGCATCGGGCAGGTCCACGTCGCGCCCTCGGGCGGCTTCTCATCCGCCAGCGGTTCCACCGGCCCGCTCAGCCGGTCGGGCGGCGGCGCCCACGCCGTCTCGGGCGCCGCCGGGTTGGCCGGGTCGGTCGCGGATGGCGGCCCGTCGCCGCTTCCCGCACATCCGGCAAGGGAGGCCAGCAGGACCAGAAACAGGGATTTCATGGGGAGTCCTCGAGGAAAGAATGAGTCGGAAGCGGCGATGGCGCCCGCGGGACGGAGGCCGGGCGCGACGAGGGACTGGCGTGCGCGCTAGATCAGCAGCGATGCGTGAAGGGTGGCCAGCGGGCGGCCCGGCGGCGCGCGTCCGCCGGTGACGGAAGCGGGCGGCGGAAGGGCGGGTAGCGAAGGGAACCCGGCGGGCGCGATGCCGGCGGCTGGCTGGGCGACTGGCGCGGGATCGTCCACGATCGCGAGGGTGATGCCGTCGACGCAGCAGCAGGCCGTCGGGGCCGGCGCCTTCGGTTCGGTCGGCAGGCGCTTCCCGCAGCAGGAATGCGCCGGCTTCGGCTCGCGCGGCGCGGGGACTGACATCGACGCCCGGCACGCCGTGGCGGCGAAATTCCCGGCGATGAACGCCGTGGTGGCCAGCAGTGCCGTCAATCCCCGCTTCATCTCTTCACCTTACCGGACCCCGGTCCGCTTCTCAATCGCGAATGCGTTTCCCGGAATGCCGCTTCTTCCAACAGCCGCGCCGGGTCCCGCATTCCCGCGCGTGCGGATCGGGCGATTGCGACGACCCCCTGCGCCCTTTCCCGGACGGAGCCGCAGAGGGCGACGCAGGGAACGCCCGCCCTGCGCGCCCGGCGCATGACCTCGCCGGGCGCCTTGCCCTCCCGCGTCGTCGCGTCCCATTTCCCCTCCCCGGTGAGCACAAAGTCGCATTGACGCAGTGCGTCATCGAAGCGGAGCGCGTCGAGCACGAAGGCCGCGCCGGGCCGGAGTTCAGCGCCCAGGAGCGCGAGCGCCCAGCCGATCCCGCCCGCCGCCCCCGAGCCGGGGAGACGGGCCGCGCGGCGGCCTCCCGGGATCCGGACGATCCCGCGGAAGTATTTCTCCAGGTCCCTTACGTCCGCCGGCGTGGCTCCCTTTTGCGGGCCGAAGCGTCTCGGGGCATCCATGAAGCGGGTTGAGACGTCGCAGGCGGCGACCATGCGGGGCCGCTTGGCCAGCTCCGAAAGGCCCGCGAGAAGCCCCGCTCCCGCGTCAATTGACGCCGAGCCCCCGAGCGCGACCACGATTCGTCCCGCGCCGCGCTCCGCCGCGTGCCGGATCATTTCGGCGACGCCCACGGATGTGGCGATTGCCGGCTCACGGCGCCCGGTCCGCGCCAGGCCGACTTGCGCAACTTCCACAATCGCCTCGCGTCCTTTCCTCCGGTATTCCACCCGCAACCGTTCGCCATAAGGGCCCGTCGCCGTCATCTGCACTGGCCGCCCGCCAAGCACCGCAGCGGTTCCGTCGCCGCCGTCGGCAACCGGCAGAAGCACCGGCCTGCCCCCGGCGCGCTTCACGCCGCGCGCCATCGCCTTCGCGGCCTCAAGCGCCGTCAGCGTCCCCTTGTAGGCATTCGGCGAGCACAGCACCTTCATGGATTCACCTCGGGAAAGTTGTTGGTGGAGCTCGGCCGTTGATTCTGGAGAGGAAGTCTGTAGTGGGTAGTCGGTAGTTGGTAGGTACTCCTCCCGCGCCGCTGGTCGTTCCTGCCAACTACCGACTACCCACTACAGACTGCCTCTCCCTCGTTATCCACCACTCTCACAGTTACCACCTCCATTGTCCGACAATCCCCCGATCATGTCGCGCGCCCCATCGCGATACACTTCCCACGTGATTCTCTTCTCGCACACCGCCTGCAACGCTCACCGGGCCCCTCTGGGCCACCCCGAATGCCCGGAGCGGCTCGATTCGATCGTAAAGGCGATCGGAATCGCGCGAGCAGGATGGAAATGGACCGAGCCGCGGCCGGCGACGCGGGAAGAGCTCCTTCCGATCCACACCGCGGGGCATGTGGAGCGAGTATCCGCCGCGCAGGAGTACGCGCCGACTCAGCTCGATCCGGACACGTACCTCTCGGACGGGTCGGTCCGCGCCGCCCTCCTCGCCGCCGGCGCCGCGCGCGACGCCGCGCGATCGGCCATGGCCGGCAAACCCGCCGCAGCAATTGTCCGTCCCCCCGGCCACCACGCCACCCGCGACCGCGCCATGGGCTTCTGCCTCTTCAATAATGTCGCGTTGGCGGCGAAGCAGGCGAAGCGCGTGCTGATCGTCGACTGGGACGTGCACCACGGGAACGGGACGCAGGACATTTTTTACGAGGACCCGGACGTGCTGTATTTCTCCACGCACCGCTGGCCGTTCTACCCCGGGACCGGCTCGAGGGCCGAGACGGGAAGCGGCCGCGGCCTGGGATTCACGATCAACCGACCGTTTCCATGGAATACCGGCGCGGCGACGTTCAAGGCGGAGTTCGCCGCGGTCATCGACGGACCGTGCCGGAAATTCGACCCCGAACTCGTGCTGATTTCCGCCGGATTCGACGCGTGGAAGAACGACCCGATCGGCGGGCTCAATCTCGAGGTCGCGGATTTCGCGGAATTGACGGAAATCGTGAAGGGGCTGAAGCGCCCGATCGCAAGCGTGCTCGAAGGCGGGTACGATCTGGAGGCGTTGCCGAAATGCGTGATGGCTCACCTTGAAGCGCTGGCGAGTGGTGAGCCACGAAAGGCCGCGATCCCGTAAAAAGGAGTGACCTCGATGAATTCTTCCCGCGTCTTTGCTGTCGTGTCCGCGGCCGTGCTTCTCTCGATGGCGCTCTCGCCCACGAACGCCGGCGACCCCGCCTCCGAGAAGAAGGACAAGGTCAACGACGCGGTCGAGCTGGCCGCGGGATGGCTCTACGACGACCTCCCTGCGGCCCTTGCGCGCGCGAGGAAGGAGAACAAGCCGATATTCGCCGCGTTCCGGTGAGTGCCCTGAGCGTCGTGCAAGACGTTCGACGGGCAGGTGGCCCGTCTCGAGGGGGGAATCGGGGACCTGGCGAAGGATTTCGTCTGCGTGCGCGTCATCCAGATGCGCGGGATCGACACTTCCGTGTTCCAGTTCGACTACGACCTGACCTGGTGCGGGTTTTTCCTGAACGCCGACCTGACGGTCTACGGCCGCTACGGCTCGCGCAACGCGGGGCGCGACAAGTCGGACCAGCTCATGTCCGTGGACGGGCTCAAGGCCGCCTTGACGAAAGCTCTCGCGCTTCACAAGAACTACCCCGCCAACAAAGCAACGCTCAAGGCCAAGACCGGCAAGCCGTACGCTCAGAAGCTTCCCGAGACGATGCCCGCGATCGCAGACCAGTTCAAACAGGACGACCTCCCCAAGAAATGCATTCACTGCCACCACGTCTGGCGAGGGATCCGGCGCACGATGATGAACGCGAAACAGGTCCTGCCGGACACGCTGATCTACCTGTATCCGTTTCCCGACAGCTTTGGAATGCAGATGGAAACTGCCGACGGCACGAAAGTTCGCCAGGTCGTGAAGGACTCGATCGCGGACAAGGCCGGCGTAAAGGCGGGGGACGAGGTGGAAGCCGTGAGCGGGACGCCGATCGTGTCGCTGGCGGACATCCAGTTCATCCTGCAGAACTGTGCCGATAACGAGAATCTCAAGGTTGAAGTGGCGAGAGGCGGGGAAAAAAAGAGCCTGACCGCCAATCTCTGCGGCGACTGGCGCAAATCGACGGACTTCACGTGGCGCGACTCGTGCTACGACCTGCGCATCGGGTTCCAGAGTGAGGCGCTCACGGCGGACGAGCGGAAGCAGGCGGGGCTGAAGGACGGCGGGCTCAAGATCAAGCCGATGTACGCGCAGAGTCCGGCGAAGAAGGCCGGGTTCCAGGACGGCGACATTCTCCTGAGCGTAGGAGGGCAACCGATCCCGGCGACGGAGCGGGAATTCCTTGCGCTGCTGCGGCAGAAGTTCCTGGTAGGCCAGAAACTGAAGTTTGCCCTTCACAGGGGCGGCAAGAAAACCGACCTCACCATGGACCTGCCATGACGTAAATAGCTTCTGAATAAGGAGTTGCGTCGAGTCAATGGCGATGTCTCGGCCAGCTCGCCCTCCTCGCAACTCGCAACACGCAACTCGCAACTCTTCTCTGTAACGCCCGCGCCCCTTCGCCGTCCTTCTCGCAAACCCACTGCAGACGGCCACATGCAACGTTCACGCCTCTTCGCCTCAACCGCCCTCGCCGCCCTCCTCGCCACCTTTGCCGCTTCCCGCCTCCCCGCCGGCGACACGCCTGCTGAGAAGCGCGACAAGATCAACGACAACACAGAGATCAATCCTTCGTGGATCTACGACGACCTGCCGTCCGCCATTGCGAAGGCCAGGCGCGAGAACAAGCCGATCTTCGCCGTGTTCCGGTGAGTGCCCTGAGTCAGCTGTAACAAGTTCGACGCGCAGGTGGCGCGTCTCGGCGACGGGCTCGACGAAATCGGGAAGGAATTCGTGCTCACGCGGATCATCCAGATGCGCGGCGTCGACACGGCGGTCTTCAATTTCGACTTCGATCTGTCCTGGGCGGGGTTCTTTCTCAATGCCGACCTCACCGTCTATGGGCGCTACGGGACGCGCCGGGACGGAGGCGACTCGCAGTACTCGACGAGCGCGCTCAAGGAAGCGATGACGAAGGCGCTCGCGATCCACAAGGCCTACCCCGCGAACCGCCCGTCGCTGGCGCCGAAGAACATCAAGGCGTCGAACCTGGGAAAGATGCCCGAGCAGATGCCGGCGATCGAGGTCCAGTTCAGGAACCCGGACATCCCGCGCAACTGCATTCACTGCCACCACGTCTGGAAGGGCGTCCGGCGCTCCCGCATGGCGGACAAGAAGCCGATGCCCGACAACCTGCTCTGGGTCTACCCGATGCCGGACACGATCGGCGTCACGATCGACGTCGCGGACGGCGCGAAGATCGCCTCCGTCGCAGCCGGGACGCCCGCGGCGAAGGCCGGCGCGCAGGCCGGCGACGTCGTGCTTTCCATCAACGGCGCACCGATGTTCTCGATCGCGGATTTCCAGTTCGTGCTTCAGAACTCACCTGACCAGGCCACGCTCAAGGTGGAAGTCCAGCGGGGAACGGAAACGAAGGTTCTCTCGATCGCGATCTCGGGCGACTGGCGCAAGGCCGCCGACTTCACCTGGCGAACGTCCTGCGGCGACCTCCGCCTCGGCATGCAGATGGAGTCCCTGAACGACGGCGAGCGCAAGGCCGCCGGCTTGCGCGCGGGCGGAATCAAGGTCAAGAACGCGTGGCCGAAGGGTCCCGCCGGCATGGCCGGCTTCCAGGCCGGCGACGTGATCGTCGCGCTCAACGGCCAGCCCGTGCCGGACAAGGAAACCGATTTCCTCGCCTGGATACGCCAGAAATTCCTGCCCGGCCAGAAAATCAAGCTGACGGTCGTGCGCGGTGCAAAGAAGCAGGACATTTCCATGGACGTGCCGTAGGTGCAAGCGCACTGAGCGAACACAGGCAAGTTCCTTCCGGCCTGGTCTCCGCCGAATCCGCGCACCCTTCGACTCGCTCTGCCTTCGACTCGCTTCGCTCGCTCAGGCCAGGACGGGCTCGCTCAGGGTAAGCCGGGCCGTGAAAAGCAAATGTATCAGCAGGCAGTTTCTCGGCCCGGCTTAGAAGAGGCTGGACGCCGCCTTTCGGCGCACGATGCGGTCCGCCAGCCTGACCGCCTCAATCATTGAAGTGGCATCCGCCTTCCCCCTGCCCGCGATGTCGAAGGCTGTTCCGTGATCCGGACTGGTGCGCACGAACGGCAACCCGAGCGTCAGATTCACGGCCGTTTTCCACGCCAGCGCTTTCACCGCGACCAGCCCCTGGTCGTGATACATCGCGACGGCGCCGTCGAAGTCGCGTTTTGCGAAGAGCGAATCGGCGGGATGCGGCCCGGTTGCGTCGATGTTTTTTTTGCGCGCGTCTTCGATCGCCGGGCCGATCACCTTGATTTCCTCCTTGCCGAACAGGCCGTTCTCGCCCGCATGCGGATTGAGCCCGCAGACGGCAATGTGCGGCCGCGCTTTCCCGAACCACTCGCGAAGCGCGGCCTCGGTTCTCTCGATCGCCGTCAGCACCGCTTCGCGCGTCACCGCCAGCGGGACGCGCTTAAGCGCCACATGAATCGTCGCCAGGCTGACGAAGAGATCGCCCGCCGAGAAGGCCATCACCGGCCGCCGGACCGCGCAGACCTTTGCAAAGAACTCCGTGTGCCCGGGGAAGGGCTCGCCGGCAAGTTTGAGCGCCTCTTTCGAGATCGGCGCCGTCACGACGGCGTCCGCTTCGCCGCCCAGGCAGAGTTCCGCCGCCTTGCGCAACGCCGCCATTGCCGCCGCCCCGCCCTCCGCGCATGGCCCTCGGCGCTTCGGCAACGCCTCGCAGGCTGTCTCGATGTCGGCGCCCAGGGCACCCGGCCCGATCGTCTTCGCGTGGGGAAACGCCGTTTTCGCGGCGGCGGCGATCTCCGGGCCGATGCCGAGGGGATCGCCGAGGGTAATCAGGAGGCGGGGGGCTTTGGGCATGGGAAAAAGGGCAACAACGAAAAGAAAAACGAAAAACGAAAAACAAAAAACGAAAAGTGACTGGCCCGGTCCACGCCTGCGTTTTCGTTTTTTGTTTTTCGTTTTTCGTTTTTCGTTTCGTTGCCTTTCTGCCCTAGGCGACAAATTCCATCCTGAACGTCTCCCGGCGACCCAGCCTCAACTCGCACGGCTTCCCCGGCAGATCCGTGATCGTCATCTTCTCGACCTTCTTCCCGTCGAGAAACGTCCCGTTCGAGCTCAGATCCTCAATTTCAATCCCGTCCGTCTTGATAAACCGGATCCGCACGTGCTTGCGCGAAACCGTCAGCAGCCCTTCGTCCTTGTCCCGCTGCTCGGGCTCCATCAGCGAATACGCCCGGCACGACTTCAGCGATATCTCGCAGGAGCGGCTCCGCCCGAGCACGACGTCCTGCCCCGCCTCGATCGGGAAGGATTCATCCTTCACGATGCCGGAAAGTCCCTTCAGCATGATCCGGGGCATCCGTTACTCCGTAAATCCCGCGGGCAGGTCAAAATTGGAAGCGACCTCGTTGACGTCGTCGTGCTCCTCGAGCGCTTCCATGAGATTCAACGCCTTGCGCGCTTTTTCGGCATCCAGCGGAATGCGGTCCTTGGCGATGCGCGGCACGGCTGCGGAGGTCGGCTCGATCTTCCTCGCTTTCAGCGCGTTGACCACCGAACCGAAATCGCCGGCGGCGCAGGTCACTTCGTAGCCGTCGTCGATAGGCTGCACGTCCTCCGCGCCGATTTCGAGCCCGAGCTCCATCGCCTTGTCGTCGTCCAGCGTCCCCTTGGGAATCAGCAGGATCCCCTTCTTCTCGAACATGAACGAGACGCAGTTCCGGTCGCCCATTTTTCCGCCCTTGGACTCGAAGATCTTGCGGATCTCCGAAACCGTGCGGTTCAGGTTGTCCGTCAGCGCGTCGGCCATGACGGCGATCCCGCCGGGGCCGTACCCCTCGTAGGTCACCTCTTCGTAGCTCACGCCTTCCAGCTCCCCCGTCCCCTTCTTGATCGCTTTCTCAACCGTATCCTTCGGCAGGTTGCAGGCGCGCCCTTCCTCCAGCGCGTACGCCAGCTTCAGGTTCGTCTTGGGGTCACCGCCGCCTCGTTTCGCGGCCGCCATGATCAGCTTCACGACCTTCGAAAACGCCTTGCCCTTCTTCGCGTCGGCGGCGGCCTTCTTGTGCTTGATCGTCGCCCAGTGGCTATGGCCGGACATAAAGTCCTCCTCTGTGGCTCAACCTTCACGTTTTTCGTGTCGTGCGCAGATCTTCATCTGATCAACCTTACGGCGGCATGTCCTTGCCCTGAGCCCTTCGGCTCGCTTCGCTCGCTCAGCGTGGACGAGCGGAGCGAGTCGAAGGGCTGCAAGAATCGGCGGGACGGCTGAGATGATTATACCCCTTGTCGAGGCGCGGAATGGAATCCGCGCGCCGGAAGCGGATCTACCGCTTCGACTTCTTCTTTTTCTTCGCGCCTCCCCCGGGGCGGGCGCGCACTGCGACTCGCTTCGCTCGCTCAGGTCTCACCCGCGGTCGATCGGGTTTGGGGTCGGGCCTCCTGGCGGCGGGCTGGGGTGCGGGATTCGGGGCAGGCTTCGCGACCGGCGTTGCGACAGGCTTCACAAAGGGCTTCGCCAGGGGCCGGCCGGGCCCGGCGAACGCGGGCCTGGCGCCCGGGTGCGAAAACTTCCCGGAGTGCAACCCGCTGGGCCCCTTCCCGGGGGGCGGCTGCGGATTCGCCGCAATCTTCGCGGCCGCTTCATCCGCCTTCAGCGCGGCGGCCAGGGCGGCCGCCTTCACCTTTTCATCGACGGGCGGGGCGAGCTTCGCCGCTTCCGCCGCTGCCTTGCGAGCCTTGCCTTCGGGACACTGGCTGAAGAGCGGGCAGCGGGGGCAGTGCGGTTCTTTCTCGGTGCAGGTTTCGGTCGCGAAGGCATCGAGGATGCGGTAGGCATCGGCGCACTCGCGTGAGGTGAGGCCTTCGCTGATGGTTTTTTCGAACTTGGGGAATTCGTGTTTGGCAGCGACGAAACCGAGGCGATGGAGCAAGCGGCCGACGGAATCGTCGATGGGGATGCGACCGTAGCCGAATGCGCTGAAGAGGTAATCTGCGACGACGTAGCCTGGGAGGCCGAGTTTGCGGGCCATGTAGACACGGGTTTCTTCGGCGTCGTCGCGGGTGAGGTCTTCGAGTTTGAACTTATGGACGTCGGAGAAAGTGCGGCCGAGGGCGCGGATGATCTGCTCGGCTTTCTGAAGCGGATTCAGGATGTTGTGTGCGCGGAGGACTTCGCCGATTTCGAGGACGGAGGAGACGCGGACTTCGTTCCATCCTGCGAACTGGGAGCGGAGGTCGCGGATGGAGCCTGCAGCGCGGCGTTCGGGGTTGCGCTGGGCGAGAATGACGTAGATGAGATGTTCGATCGAAGACTTGCCGTGCTTGACCGGGTTGGGCTTATGGCGGCGGACGAGCTGTTTGAGGAGGTTACGGGTGGCCTTTCGGGCCGAAGCCGCGTCCCTTGCGACTTTCGTTGCCATAAACCTTTACAAACTCCCGAGTTAGAGCGTTTTGAGAAGCGCAATTATACGCTATCAAAATCGTATGTCAAGGAATATGGGAGTGGGGAGAACCCGTTGAAAAGCGTTGATAACCCTTTGAATTCCACGAGTTACGACGACCGGCGCCACGGAGTCCAGAACTTCGGATGCGCCCTCCTGGAAGTCCTTTCCCGCAAGCGTGACCATGTTCCGGGAAACGACGTTCCACGCAAGGCCTGCCGAAAGCAGCGATGCAACCAGAGACGATCCTCCGTAACTCAAGAATGGCAAAGTAATTCCGGTGATCGGCGCCAGCCCGATCGTCATCCCGACGTTGACGAATATCTGCGTCCCAAATCCCGCCGACAAGCCCGTCAGCACCAATCGACTGAACGGCTCTCGCGCTCGATACGCTCCGTGCACCATCGCCATCAACAAGATCAGGTAGAGCAGGAGCACCGCCGACGCTCCCAGGAATCCCCATTCTTCCCCGATCACCGAGAAAATGAAGTCGTTGTGCTTTTCCGGCACAAACGACTCCGATCCCTCCTGGTCCGACTCCGCAAACCCCTTCCCCATCCACCGCCCAGACCCGATCGCCCGCTGTGATTGCAACAGCTGAAATCCGGCATCCTGGCTCATCGCCTGCGGATTCAGGAACGCTTCGAAGCGCTTCTTCTGGTACTCCTTGAACCCGAACTTGTACGCGACCGGCGTCCCGATCAGCACCGCAATGACTCCGAACGCCATGTACCGCTTCCCGCACCCCGCGACCCACATCATCGCGACGAACATCGCGGGAAAAATCAGGGCCGTGCCCAGGTCGGGCTGCATCAGGATAATTCCGAATGGAACGAGCGCGAGGAGCGCGGGCACCACGAGCCGGGCCATCCGGTCGGGCGTTTTTCGCCACATCAGGTACCTCGCGAGCGTCAGCACGAAGAACAGCTTCATGAACTCGCTCGGCTGAATCGACACCGGGCCGAGCACGAGCCACGACTTCGCGCCATTGCGGGCGCGGGCGATGACGAAGAGGACCGCGAGCACGCCGAGGCACGACCCGTACAGCGAGTAGCCGACGGACCGGATCCGATTCGGCCGGACGCGCGACACGACGAACGCCAGCACCGCGCCGACAAGCGCAGCAACGCACTGCTTCCCGAAGTACGACTTCAGCGCAACCCTCGCGGTCGCGTGAAAGCCGCCTTCGATCGGCAGAACGAGCGGCGCGGCTTCGTAGATGGACGCGAGTCCGACCGCGATGAGCAGCAACACCGGAAGTACGATCGGGATGGCAGGCGAGAAGAGCCGGCCGGGGAGCATCATCGCGGAGGCTCCTGGCCGGGCGCGGGGCCGTCAGGTGCTTCCCCGCCCGGTTCGACTTCGTCCCGGGTTTCGTCGCGCGGCGCGGGGGACGGCGTGTTGTCGTAATTCGACGTCGGACCGGCCGGCTCAAGCACGTCGCCGGGCAACTCGACGGCCGGCCAGATCGAGTGCAGCAATCGCGCCGCCGTCTTCGCAGGGAGGCCGCTTCCGGCGCCGCCTTCCTCGATCATGACGCAGAACGCGTATTTCGGATTATCGAAGGGAGCGTATCCGGCGAACCATCCGTGGTTTTCGCGGCCGCCCTCGGACACGCGGCGGGAGCTGGACTGGGCGGTCGAGGTCTTTCCCGCGGCCTTGAACAGAAGGAGGCCGCTCGAACGGGCGGTGCCGAAGTCCTCCATGGTGACGGCTTCCAGGCCCTTGCGCAGTGCGGCGAGCGTCTCCGGTTTGAGCTTCAAGTCCTCGAACCGCACTTCCGCGTCGAGCCTCATCCGCGGCAGGGGAAGTTTGCCCGCCGCAAGTCCCGCCATGAGCCTCGCGGCCTGAAGCGGCGTCACGAGCATTTCGCCCTGGCCGATCGAAACGTTCAGCGTGTCGGCGAATCCCCACCTTCCGCGGCCCGTGGCGCGGCGCCAGGCGGGAGTGGGAATCTGTCCTGCTGCTTCGCTGGGAAGGTCGATCCCGGATTTCCGCCCGAGCCCGAAACGGTTGGCCATTTCGGCGATGGCGTCGATTCCGGCGCGATTCCCGGTCTCGAAAAAGAAGCAGTTGCAGGAGCGCGCCATTCCCTGGCGCAAATCGAGATTTCCGTGCGCGCCGCCGTGCGAATTGATCCAGCAGGCGAACTTGTTCGGCCACCGGACCGGGTCATACCGGCCGCGGCAGATGAACAGATCGGCGGCCGTGACCTTTCCGGACTCCAGCCCGGCCGCGCCCGTGACCACCTTGAAGATTGACCCGAGCGGATAGCGGCCGGAGATGGCGCGATTGAGAAGCGGCGCCATGGCTGGATCGTAGAGCAGGTCCATCTCCTCTTTGCCCATCGGGGGAATGAGCCAGTTCGCGTCGTATCCCGGCGCGCTGGCCAGCACCAGCACGTCGCCGGTCGCGACATCCATGACCACGATCGAGCCGCGGAGGGCGAGCGGAAGCGAGTCGAGAAGCGATTCGGCTTTTCGCTGAAGGGGCATGTCGAGGGTCAGGGTGACGTCTTTCCCCGGCACGGGCGCGACCCTGTCGACAATCCACTCGCGCTTCGTCAGGAGATTCTTTGCCCGACGCTCGAACCCGCGCTCGCCGCCAAGGACGTCCTCGTACCAGCGCTCGATACCGGTCCTGCCGACCCAGTCGCCGTAGAATGCCCCGCGGAACTCCAGGCGTTCGTACTCGGCATCGCTGATCTTGCCTGCGAGAGCGCGGTTCACCCGGTGCGGCCATGTCTGCCGACGCTTCGCCGGATCTTTCTCTTCCGCCTTTTCTTTCCGGAATGCGAGGTTGTCATCGGAGAGAGAAAGCCCGACTTCGACCCGGAACACCCCCGCCCTCTCGAAATCCTGGTACTCCTCTTCTCCCATCAGCCCAACGGACCCGACGGCCTGACAGGCCGCGCGTCCGGCCGAGTACACCCGCTTTGTCCGGGCGCGGATCTCGATACCCGGGAAGGAGCTTTCGTCGATCGCGATATCGCTCATCTGGTCGTAGGTCAGCCCCTGCCAGAGGCGGAAGGGTTGACGCCATTCCTGCTGGAGGATCCAGCGTCGGTCGCGCGCGCTGACCGGAGGCTTCCCGGGCACGTTGCAGCGCGCGTGCGCCGCGCGGTCAACGGCCTTGAGTTCCCGTACCGCTTTCACGTACATCTGCGCCGGCTCCGGCCGCGGAAGGACGCCGCCCGATCGAAGCATGGCACCGATCGCCTCCGTGTCCGGCACGACCAGCGTCCCTCCGTCCGCGCCCAGAAGCGTCTTCACCGGGTACGCCCGTTCACGCAGCATTGTGGCGCACTGCCGTTCGTCGAATCCCGCCCCCGCCCCGGCAAGCCCCAGCGTGTCGCGCATCACCCGCGCCAGCCGCGCGTAGTCCAGCTCCGGATCGCGACCCTTCACCCGCGGCAACTCAAAATCCGCCAGCACCACGTCCACGTCGAAACACCTCTCCTCTGATGCCAGCACCTCCCCGCTCCGGGCGAAGATGTTCCCGCGAGGCGTCGGCACCACTTCCACCCACTCCCTCGTCCAGGCGCCTCGCGACCGGAACTCTTCCGCGTCGACGATCTGCATCCAGAACAGCCGCGCTTCCAGCGCCGCAAACGGCATCAGGAGGAGAACGCTGAACACCACGACGCGCAGCTTTGTCATGCCAGGAGCTCCCGCTCAGGAGCCCAGCCGGCGATGCCGCGGATTTTCGCGAAAGGTCTCGCGGCGAGCGCCCCGAGTCCGGCGGTGAGAGCCGCGACGGCGAGCGAGTGCCCGATGCCGTTCCAGAACCCGACCCCGTAGCGCGCCGCCAGCACCATCCCGTAGGGCGCGTGCGCTACCAGCGCAGCGACGAAGCAACCGATCGCCATCCCGAGCGGGCGCGACGGGAAGAGCATGCCCCGCATGGTGTTCGCGACGAGCGCCGCGAGAAGGAACATCAGCGCGAACGGCCCGGGACCGCTTCCGCCCGTCAGGTCGCGAAGGAGCCCGAGGGACCAGGCGGCGATGCACGAGGTGTTGCGACCGGTGCGAAGTGCGATGGCCGCGAGGACGACGATGGCGACGTCAGGGACGGCGCGGCCGATGGCGAACAGCGGGGCGAGCGCGATCTGTGCGATCGTCGCGAGCAAGGCCAGGAAGATGAAGACGATCCAGTTCACGTCCGTGTCCTTGGCCGCTGGTCACTTTCCCAGGAGTACCAGCACATGCCTGAGGGACGAAGGGTCGACGCGGGGACGGACGACGATGTCTCCGTAGACGCCGGCGCCGTTGCCGCTCTTCGCGACTTCACCGATGAGCATCCCCGCGGGCCAGCCGCGATCCGGGTCCGCGACGCTGACGATGATCCAGCCTTCGCCGACGGGCTCCCGGTCCAGCACGTATTCGAGTCGGCAGGTTCCGTCGCCGCTTCCCGCGAGGATCCCCGTGACTCCGGCGCCCGCGCCCTTTTTCACGGCCGCGACTTTCATCCGGAAGGCTGGGTCGCCGACCAGGCGGACGCGGGAGGTCGTTTCGCCGGACTCCAGGACGCGACCGACGACGTTGGGGCCCTCCGTGACGATCATTCCCTGCTTCACGCCGTCCCGCGTCCCCTTGTCGATCATGACGGTGCCGTGCCACGTCGAGGGATCGTCAGAAAGGAGGACCGACGCCGGCAGGACGCGCGGAGAATCCCCGATCGAGGCTTCGCGGTACGCGCTCACCTTCCGGAGTTGCGCTTCGAGCTCCCCGGCCTTGCGCTGCTGCCGCAGCAACTCCGCGAGCAGTTCGCCGTTTTCTGCCCGCAGGCGCTTGTTCTCGTCTCCGCCGCCGCGCCATTCGGCAAGAGGACGGAGGAGCGCGAAGGGTGCATAGCGGGGCCCGGCGGGGATCCGCGACTGCGCGAGAATGAGCACTCCCGACGCCAGGGCGAGGGCGATCGGCAAGGTCCAGGTCAGTTTCAGTCGGCGCATCTAATACGGCGCTCCGAGGCCTTCGTCAAGTGTTGTCATTTTTCATGAACGCGCGAAAGAACCTGGACGGAGAACCGGCCGGGACGCTTCGACTCGCCGCGCAAGCACGCCTCGTTCGAGCGAGATCCGCGCCGCGCGGCGGGTCGAAATGTCCCGGCCGGTTCGTAGTCCAGGTTCTTTCGTGCGTTTAGTCGATATCAGCGGACGATTCGATGCTGTCGCGCAGCCTGTCGAGGTTGTCGAGGATGACGCCCGTGCCGCGGGCAACCGCGGTGAGCGGGTCATCGGCGATGACGACGGGAATGTCGATCTCCCTCGTGATCGCGGTCTTGATGCCGCGCAGAAGCGCTCCTCCGCCTGCGAGCGTGATGCCGCTCTCGACGAGGTCCGCGCTGATTTCCGGCGGGATGAGCTCGAGCGTTTCCTTGATCGCCTTGACGATCCTCATGATCGGGTCGGAGAGCGCCGAGCGGACCTCGGCCGACGACACGATGATGCAGCGCGGCATCGCGGTGACGACGTCTCGGCCGCGGACCTCCATCGTCAGTTCTTTCTCGAGCGGAGCCACGGAACCGATCGTGAGCTTGATCTTCTCGGCCGTGTTTTCGCCGATGTACAGGTTGTAGTTCTCCTTGCAGTGCTTCATGATCGCGTCGTTGAGCTCGTCCCCCGCGACGCGGATCGACTTGCACGCGACGACTGCGCCGAGCGAGAGAACGGCGATTTCCGAAGTCCCGCCGCCGATGTCGACGATCATCGAGCCGCGAGGCTCCTGGATCGGCAGGCCGACGCCGATGCCCGACGCGATCGGTTCGGGGACGAGGAAGACCTGGCGCGCGCCGGCGCGCTCGGCGCTGGCGAGCACCGCGCGCTTTTCAACGCCGGTGATTCCGCTCGGGTGAGCCACGATGACGCGCGGACGGAACCAGCCCTTGCGCTTGTGGATCTTCTGGATGAAGTACTTGATCATCGCCTCGGTGATGTCGAAGTCCGCGATGACGCCGTCCTTCATCGGGCGGATCGCCTCGATGTTCCCGGGACATTTCCCGAGCATTTCCTTGGCGGCCGAGCCGACGGCCTGGCCGTTCATGAGGATCTGGTTCGTGCCCTTCTTCACCGCTACAACGCTGGGCTCGTTGAGGACGATGCCGGCCCCCCGCACGCAGACCAGCGTATTGCAGGTGCCGAGGTCGATGCCCATATCGGTGCTGAAGACACCGATGACGCGGTCGATCAGACTGATCATGGCTATCCCCTCTCCGAGATTGCCTTGTGTCCAGCGCTCGCCTTGCCCGATCAGGATGGTCGAGCAGAAGCGGACGTCCGCCATGCGGCCGTCGCTATTTTTATACTTTATAAAGTATATAATGTCAAATTAAGGGACGAGTTGATTGGTGACACAACTACATACTGCTAAACAAGTTATGACAATCTCTCGAAATTGAGCGGATTTGCAGCCGGATTCGATACGCCCCTGGGTCTGGTTTCGTCGCATGGAATAGAGACGCGGCCAAGCGGAATTCGTCTGAATAAGTGTCACTTTTGCTGCGTCGAAATACTGCACACTTCCTACAGCGCACTGCAAGTCAATACTAATTAACAACTTACAAATTCATTGTCGATTCGCACAATCTGGCATCAGCATTGCAATACACACTTCCGTCGTACTAAACGAGTAACAAGCACTCAAACAACGAAGTCAAGGAGATAGCCATGAAACTCTTCATCATCGCCCTCGTGACCCTCGCCGTGCTGTCCAGCCCGGTCCTGACGTTCGCCTGCCCGCCCCCGCCCGCTCCCGGTTACGACGGTGGCGCTTCCGGCGACGGCCCACTCCCCGGCACGGACGATCATTCGGGCGGGGACGCGGTCGAAGGCGGAAGCGACGCCTCGGACGGCGCCTCCAGCCAGGACGACGTCACGATGGGAAGCGAGTGCATGTAGGCTCGACGACACACCGCGAACGAAACGAACGCCGCCGATCTCTCGGCGGCGTTCCTTTTTTGCCTGACCCGCTTCCTACTTGTGACTCCCCTCCCCGGTCTCGCCGGGCGCGTACGCCTCCGGATGCCTCTCGTACTCGTCGAGGTGATCCGGCCCGCAGAAGTACCAGGTCGTTTTCCCCGCCCCCTTGCTGAACATCCCGTTCGACATCACCTTCATGCCGCACACCAGACACTTCTCCGCCGTCGGCTTCCCCTTCCCCAGATTCTCCAGCAGCGAAAGCCACCGCATGTCCGGCTTGATGTCCTCCCAGTTCGTCCGCGCCATCCGCAGCCGGCACGCCGATTCCATCGTGATCGCCATCCACGCCGTCCCCGATTCCCGCCCGAACACCCGCGCATGCGGCCCCGCCGCATCCCACGACCCCGCTTCCGGCCCCGACTTCCGCTGGTTCTCAAACGCGACCGGGACGAACGAAGAGCGCCAGCGGCGCCAGCCGTCGGGATTGAGCGCGGCGTAGGAGCGGAATGCCATTCCTTCCCAGAACCAGCCGTACTCGTTGGCGATTTCGTCGCAACAGGGCTCGGCGACGGAGCGAAGCGCCTCGGGGACCGCGGACTTCGCGGCCGCGGGGCCCGCGTCGGGGTGGCGCGACGGCGAGCCGATCGAGTACTGCGTATTCCATCGCGGCGGGTGGGCCTGGAGCTCCGGCCCCGCCGCCTTCATCTGCATCGCGCTCCCGTGCTCGTGCATGTAGACGAATGCGATCATGCTCTGCGGCGTCGACACCGAACCGCGGAGCCAGTAGGTGCCGTCCTCCGAAGCGCGGTAAGGGACGACTGCGCCGGTCATCCCGCGCTGGACGTCCTTGATGCGCGCCACGACGTCCTTGAACCAGTCCAGGTCGACGGCGGCTCGCAGCTTCACGCAGTCGAAGGCAACGGCGGCCAGCAGCGCCAGCTCGTCCATCGTGACCGTGCGCTCATCCAGAAAAGCGAACGCGCCCGCTTTCGCCGCCGCATCCGCCGTGACGAAGTTCACCGCGGCGATCGCCGGCGAAATCGCCGCCTCCACCCGCGCGGCCGCTTCGACGCGCGACGAAGCCGAGCCCTCCCCGGCGAACTCGGCGGAAGCGGCGATTTCGAGGAGCGCGAGGGTTCCCCAGAGGTGGTTCATGCGTGCCAGGTGCGCGAGGCGTTCCGCCCTGCGCCGCTTTTCCAGCGTCCCGCTTTCCTCTCCTGCAGGAGCTTCGACGAGCGCGCCCGATTTTCCCTGCCGCGCGATCAGCCACCTCCACGCGCGCCGCGTTGCCTCATGGTAGCGCCCGGTCCACGGCGAATTCCCGTCGCCGAGGAAAGCGAGCAACGCGAGCGCCGTGACCTGCACCTCGGACGCCGCGGCCGCGTCAGGCTCATAGAGCTCCAGGAACCCGTGATCGCGCGAGCCCGAGGACTTCCAGGACCCGTCGATTTCCTGGTGCCGCGCGAGCCAGGAGAGCGCCGCGTCGACCGAGGAGCGTTCCATGCGGTCGAGGTCAAGCGGCGTCTGCGCCGCGACCGGAACGGCGATGAACACAAGAATCGGGACCAGCGCGAGCAGACGCATGACGGGATCTCCGCAAAGGAACCGGTCTCCCGCATTGCATAACTCATGCCGTCCACAGCGCGCGCTGTTGCGGCGCGAAATAAAAAACGCGAGGCAATCGCCCCGCGTCAGAGAAGCTGTTCACTCCCCACTGCCTCCTGCCTGCTACTCCCTGCTCACGACTCAATACTCCCTACTTATGGCTCCCCTCGCTCCCCTCCCCATTCGGATCCGGCTTCTTCCCGTCCTTCCACGCCGACGGATTCATCTCAAACTGATCCTGGTGCTCCTGCGAGCAGAAATAGTAGATCTTGTCGCCTTCGCCCTTGCTGAAGGGCGTGTTCGACAGGATTCCCATGTCGCAGACAAGGCACTTCACCGCCAGCACCGGCGCCCCTTCGAGGTTCTCTTTCCGCGCCCGCCACCTCGGATCCTCCTTCAGGTATTTCCAGTCCGACTGCGAAATCTGCAGCCTGCACCTGGACTGCATCGTCACCGCCATCCACGCCGTCGCGATCTCACGGCCGAACACCCTCGCGTGCGGCCCCACGGGATCCCAGGACCCCGCCTCGGGCCCGCTCCGGCGCTGATGCTCGCGCGCCAAGGGCGTAAACGAAGCGCGCCATTTGTCCCACTCGCCGCTGCCGATCGCCGCATACGAGCGGAACGCCATCCCCTGCCAGAACCACGACGCCTCGTTCGCGATGTCGTCGCGCCACGATCCGGCGACGTCCTTCAGCCCGTCCGGCAGGCTCGCCGGCGCCGCCTTCATCCCTCCTCCCGCCCCCGCCTCCGGATGACGCGACGGCCGGCCGATTTCGTAGTAGGGATTCCACGCCGGCGGATGAGCCAGTAGCGCCGGCGACGCCGCCGCCATCTGCTTCGCGCTCCCGCCGTTGTACGTGTACACGAACGCGATCATGCACTGCGGCGTCGAGATCGAACCGCCGAACCAGTACTCGCCGTCCTCGGAATACCGGTAAGGCACCAGCGCCTCCGTCATTCCTTCCTGGATCTTCGTGATCGATTCCGTGACCCCTGCGAAAAATTCCTTGTCCCCCGTCACCCCCTGCTTCCCGAAGACGTAACGCACCGCAGCCAGAAGCGCGAGCTCGTCCATGTTCACCGTCTTCGGATTCAGGAAGTCGAATTTGTCCGGCTTCGTCGCGGGGTCGTCCGTAATCCACTTCACCGCCAGCTCCGCCGGCTTCAGCACCTCGTTGTGCCGCTTGAGCTTCGCCTCGTCCCGCACCGGCACCAGCCGCTCGTCGAATTCCGCCGAACGCACGGCCTCCAGAAGCGCCACCGTGCCCCACAGATGATTCATCCGCGCCATGTGCGCCCTCTTCGCCGCCTTCTCCCGCTCCGACAGCGACCCGCCCGCAGCCTCCTCCGCCAGCGGAACCATGCACCCCGTCTTCGTCGCCTTCTGCTGCTGCACGAGCCAGTTCCACCCGCGCTTTACAGCCTCCTGGTACCGCCCCATCCACAGCGAGTTTCCGTCGCCCATGAACGCGAACAGCGCCGACGCCGTCGCCATCACGTCGCAAGACTTCGCCGCGTCCGCCTCATACAGCGCTTCAAACCCGTGCCCCGCCCCGCCGCTCGCCTTCCAGCTCCCGTCCGCCTCCTGGTGCCGAGCAAGCCACGCCAGCGCCGAAGCGACCGATTCCGTTTCCATCTTCTCCAGCTCCTGGAACGAATACGCCGCAGGAGGCGCCGCGGTGGCGGGTGACCACGTCAATAGCATCCCAGCGGTAAGTAGCACGGCGGAAAAAGCGACGAAGCGAATCATTCGATTCTCCTCAGCCGGGCTGACGATTCCCTATGCATTACGGCGACCTGCTCAGCCCGGCTGATCCTGAGCGAGCCCGAAGGGCGAGTCGAAGGACGTTTGCGATGCGCCAGTCTAGAGAGACTCCCGGGCAGGGGCAAGACGGATGCAAGCGGCGTGCCCCCTGGGCTGAAGCGGAAACGCCGGGTCGGTTGTTACCGGCCCGGCGACTGTTACGCGCTCGAAACGGCCATCTTCTCGATCCGGCTCAACGACGCTCAACAGTCATCGTCTGCTGTTCCTGCTGAACTTCCTTCAGCTCACCGATGAGTTTTTGTATCGCGTCACGCTTGCACCCGATCCGCTTCTCCTGCAGATCTTCTTCCTTCACGGGCGCCGGCGGCTCCACATAATCCAGACCCTGATTGAGCCCGCCCTCGAACTTCTGGGGAAGCGGCTCGGGCGTTTCCACGACTTCGATGAGTTTCCCGAGAACCTCGCCGTAATTCCGCGTCTCGAGGAACTCGACGTTCTTGATCAGCTCGAGAGACTCGCCCACCTGCACCTGAAGATCGATCATCTTTCCCTCTGCATCCGCCAGGGAAATGCACCGGCCAAACTGCACCGTTTCGGCCGTCAGCGCAACCACAGCGTCCGGCACTTCCCGGTTCGCAAGACCATTCACCCACAGCCTCTTGCCGGGTTTCGCGATAGCCGCGTCTGTCCGCTCGAGCTCCCCGATGCGCCCGTACGCCCGCTCCAGCTCCGCCTTCGCCGCTTCCAGCTCCGTCCCCGGTTTCGCCGCCGCCGTCGCCAGCGCCTCCGCGCCCGCGCGCTGCTCCCGCTCGCGCGCCAGGTCGCTTTCCAGCAGCGCCACGCGCCGCTGCATCGCTTCCATCTCCGCGCCGCGCTCGCGCTGCGCCGTCTCCAGCTCCGCCTCCCGCCCCTCGCGCGCCTCCGATTCCGCCTGCCATCTCATCGCCCATTCGTTGCTCGACCGCTGAGCGAACCCGAGGGCGCAAAGCGCGGACAGGGCGAGTCCTGCGAGAATTCCGGTGCGGCGGAAGGAGGGAGTCATGGGTTATCTCCGTAGTAGGAATGAAGTGTCCGGAGATAAGACGACGGCCGAGAGCGGAAGTTCAGGGGGGATTTTCGAAAAAGGAGAAAGCGCTGACGATTCGCGGCGGGGAAGAGGTGACTAAGTGGAGTACACGGGGACCAGGTGCCTCATTTGAGCTTTCCCTTCTGGTCGGTTGCTTTCGATGAGGTCCAGTCCCCCTCCTGGATTACCTCCTGACGAAATTCCGTGAGTTCGCGACAGGCCGCCCAGCCATCTTCAACTCTATTGACTGCGAGTTTGGAAATGAACTGGCTGCCGCGATAGACGGTGAGCTCCTGTCCGAGCTTCAACACTTCCGTGTCTGAGACCGTAATCAAGACCAGGTTGACCTTGGCTGCAGTACCAACCACGACCCCGCCAAGTTTTGGGTCCGCGCAAAAGATATTTGCACGTACCGAAGCTTCTTCCGGGGGAGCGCTGCACCCGGCGACGAGGAGGACCATCGCTCCGAACGGAACAGCCCAGCTCCGGCCCATGAGTCCTCCCTTAGTCGAACACCCTGGTGGACACCTTATCGCCCTGCTGAATGGCGTCCTTCCTGAAGTCAGTCAGTTCGCGACAAGCCGCCCAGCCGTCCTCGACCTTCTCGACGACGAGCTTGGAGACGTAAGTATCTCCACGGTAAACCGTGAATTTCCATCCGACCTGGACCTTGTCTTTGGTCCCGACGGAAATCAGCACCAGGTTGACCTTGTCGGACACTCCCAGCACGACTCCGTCGATTTTGGGTTCCTCGGGAAACAGCGGCGGGATGCGCCCTCGATCGCGCAACTCGGCAAGCTGTTGCTCCAGGTCGTTCTTAGCGCGGCTGACGTCGACCAACTGCTTTTCCATTTGCGCCAGGTCCATGTAGGCCTTCTCAAGGCGGTCGTTCGAAACCAGCAACTCGGCCTGGACGGTATCGCGAACACGCTGCGCGTCCGCGGCGCGCTGCAGCGTGGCGCGCAGGTCTTCCTCACGGGCGCGCGTCACGGCAAGGGCCCCTTCCAGCCGCTCCCGATCTGCGTCCGCGGCCTCGCGGGCCTTGATCGCCGCTTCGCGCTCCGCAGACTGCCGCGCGTCGGCCCTGCGAACGGCTTCGCCCGCGGCCAGCACGCAGAAACAGGCGGCCACGACAAGTGCGAGGATCAGATAGACGCGCATCGCAGGCTTCCGAAGTCGCCCCCTGTTGGGAATCCTACCCGAATGCTGGTGCGTCCGACCCTGGATTCACGCACGGTCGTTCCTGGTCGCTCGCCGCTGGCCGCTTGTCACTCGCAACCCGCAACCCGCAACTCGCAACTGCATTTGTCCAAAAAGAAGCCCCCGCCTCATCGGCGGGGGCTCTGGCGTAAGAGAGAGGTCTTTTTACTTCGCAGCTTCCGGAGCCGCGGCCGCTGACTTCGCCGGGGGGCTCATGAGCCCGCCGAACGTGAGGCCGTAGTTCTGGTTGAGCTCCATCATGTTGAACACGACGCCGCCGATCATGAAGCACGTCGCCACGATGAGCAGGAACGTGTACACGTTGTTGGCGGGTTTCACATCGTCAGGTGTTGCCATGGTCGGTTTTCCTCTTCGTTGTTTTTAAAGGGGGCCGACGTTTAGTCAAACACCCGGGTCGAGACATTGTCGCCCTGCTGGATCGCATCCTTGCGGAAGTCGGTGAGCTCGCGGCAGCCGACCTGGACCTTGTCCTTGCCGCCGACCGAGATCAGGATCAGGTTGACCTTGTCCGACACGCCCAGCACCACGCCGTCGATCTTCGGCTCCACCGCGAGGTCGCCGATGTTCGGCACCCGCTCGCGAAGGTACGCCAGCTGCTGCTCGATGTCGTTCTTGGCGCGGCTCACGTCGACGAGCTGCTTCTCCATCTCCGCGATGTCCTTGTACGCCTTCTCAAGCCGGTCGTTCGCGGCGAGCAACTCCGCCTGCACCGTGTCGCGAACCCGCTGAGCGTCCTCGCGGAGCTTCTTCTCTTCCGCAAGCTGCTTGTTCAGGTTCTCGTTCCGGTTCGACAGGTCGTTGTTGTTCGACTGCAGCTTCTGCTGCTCGGCGACGAGCGAAGTGTAGTCGGTGCTGAGCTTGTTGAACTTTTCGTTCACGCTCTGCAGCTCCCGCTTCGCCGTCTCCTCGTTTCCCCTGGCCGTCTGCACCTGCTGGTCGCGCGACTGGATCTCGGTCGCCTTGATCCTCAGGTCCGCTTCCAGCTTCTCCGCATGGTCCTTGTGAGCCTTCTTCTCGACTTCGAGCTCGCCCGTCTTCTTCTCCATCTTGTCCTTGTAGTCGACGCGGTGCGCGAACAAGGTCGCGCTCACGCCGAGATACACGAGCGAGATGATGAGGACCAGCACCACAAAGACCTTGGTCAACGTGCTCATCGAGGCTCCTCTCTATGAAATTCGGCCCACGGCCCCCCGCCAGAAGGCGCCGGATTTGGGTAGACCCGGGAATTGTAGAAGGGGCAGAAAGCGAGTCAAGGGAAAAGGGAGCGTAGAGAAGGGATTGTGGGGGAAGGGGTTCGAGGGGGGCTGATTTGGGGAAGTGCGCCCGGGGCATGCCCCGGGCGCACCGCTTCAAATATCAGCGTTTGGTGGAATTCCTTCCGCTGGGGAAGCGGACTTCTCCTTGTCCTTTCGCTGCTGTTTCTTTCGCGGCCCCAGGATCCCCAGCCCCCCGGCCAGCAACAGACACAGCTTTCCGACCCAGTCTCCCCACGCCGTGAACAGCGTGTGCGCCGCCCGCCCCTGAACCATCGCCACCGTCGCCCCTTTGACGCTCTTCGTCTTCCCGTTCACCGCAAACTCCGTGATGCTCCCGTCCGCGCCGATGAACGCGCTGATCCCGGTGTTCGTGCAGCGCGCCATCCCCATTCGATTCTCCACGCACCGGAAGGCCGTCGCGCACAGGATCTGGTCGAGTTGCTCCGATTCCTTGAACCACCCGTCGTTCGACAGGCACACCAGGAAGTCCGCTTCCTGGTTCGCGTACGCCCGCGCCTCGTCCGCCCACATGCTGTCGAAACAGATGAGAGGGCCGAAGCGTTTCCCGTCGACTTCCATGACTTCGAGGCGCTCGCCTGCCTCGATGTTGCCGAATCCCTTGAGGGAGACGATTTTTTCGATGATGTTGATGAGCCAGGGAGCGATTTTCTTGAAGGGCATGAATTCGGCGACGAGGACGAGGTGGCGCTTGTCGTAGCGGCCCGCGGGCTTTCCGTCGGCGTCGGTCAGCAGGACGGAGTTGTACTCGCGGCCGTCGGCCTCATGGATGATGACGCCGACGAGCATGGCGCGGTGATATCGCGCGGCCATTTTGCGAAGCGCGGCTTCGTTGTCGGGGTACTTCGGCTGGACGGAGAAGGGGAACATGGTCTCGGCCCAGCAGATGAGGCGCGCCTGGGGCGCGACCTGTTCGGAGAGTCGCTGGTGCTCGCGCAGCGGGACCATCGGGTCGTAGTTTTCGAAGCGCAGCGCGTCCTTGAGATCCTGCGGGATGTTTCCCTGGACGAGGCCGACCTGGAGGGCGGGGGCGTTGGGAAGCGACTTGAGCCGCCAGATTCCGTAGCCCGTCATGGCGGCGAGGAGGGCTGCGACGGCGCCGAACGCGATGGCGAGGTCTTTTCCCGCCGGGCGGCCGGCGAGGCGGCGCGCGGCGAGGCCTGCGAGGAAGGCGTTGGTGAGCGCCGCGGGCAGGGCGACGAGCGGGACGCCGCCGAGGTCGGCGCACTGGACGAGGGGCGCATAGGCGTGCTGGGAGTGGCCGAGGAGGAACCACGGGAATCCGCCCATCAGATAGGTGCGGAGGAACTCCCAGCCGATGAACATCGCGCCGAGCCCGGCCCAGCCGACGGCGTCGTTCCTGCGCGAGAGCCAGCGGCGCGCGAGCCAGGCGAAGACGAAGAACTCGAGTCCGAGGATCGCGGCGATGACGACGCCGCCGAGCCCCGAGGTGTACCTCAGCCAGTTCATGCCGATGGAGAAGAACGCGGTCCAGACGAGAAATGTCATGACGCAGGCGCGGCGGACGCGCGTTTCGACGATCAGGTAGAAAAACCACGGAGCGAGCGCCACGTAGGCGAGCCATCCCTGGTCCGCCGGGTGGTACGCGAGCCATAGGAGGATCGGCGTGGCGAGCGGAAGCGCCGGCAGCCAGCGCGGCAAGGCCGCGGGCGCAGGAGGGTCGGCGTTATCAGGAGAAGGGCGATTCAAGGGTTTCCTGTGAAGAGGTGGAATCACCGCCCTGGTCAAGGCTAAATTTATAATTTATAATTTATAATTATAAATTATTAATTGTCGCTTCTCGAAGCGAATCTCAGCTCTTCTCCTGATCTTCATCCAGCGCCACCACCTTCACTTTCCTCCCCGCCAGGTAAGGTCCTTCTCCCGTCGGAATCATCAGCAGCGAATTCGACTGCGACAGCGCCCTCAGGTCCGCGCTTCCGTGCGACTCGATCGGCGCCACCACATAGTGATCGCGCACCCACGTCAGGCGCGCCGGGCAGTACTGGTCGCGCGGCTGCGGCTTGCCGAAATTCACGGAAATCTCCGCTTCCACAACGGGCCGGTCGAGCAGCATGTTTCCCATGAGGCGGCCGAGCGCGGGGCGGAGGAAGATCTCGAAGGTGACGAAGGTGGAGACCGGGTTGCCGGGGAGGCCGAAGAGCAGCTTGTCGGGGGATTTCGCGAAGACCATCGGGCGGCCGGGCTTGATGGCGACGCGCTCGAAGATGATCTCGATGCCTTTCGATTTCATCACGTCTTCGACGAGGTCGTACTCGCCGGCGCTCACGCCGCCGGTGAGGATCACGACGTTCGCGGCGGCCATCGCCTGCTCGATTTTCGCGGTGAGAGCTTCGCGCACGTCGGGGACGATCCCGAGGTAGGCGTAGGGAACGCCGATCGACGCGATCTGCGCGGCGAGCGAATGCGCGTTCGAGTTGCGGATCTGGCCTTCGGCGGGTTTCTTGTCGACCTCGACCAGCTCGTCGCCGGTCGTCAGCACCGCGACGGTCGGCCTGCGGAAAACTTTCGGCGCGTGGTAGCCGACGCTGGCCATCAGGCCGATTTCCTGGGAGCGCACGACGCTCCCCTTCTTTACGAGAATCTCGCCCACCTTGATGTCCTGCGCGCGCTTCGATACGTGCGCCCCGGCGGCTACCGCTTCACGGATCTGCACCATGTCCCCGAACGCCTTCGTCCGCTCGACGGGCACGACGGCGTCGGCGCCCTCGGGAACCGGCGCCCCGGTCATGATCTTGATCGCTTCGCCCGGCTTGAGCGCGCGCTTGCTCATTTTTCCCGCCGGGATGACGTCGACGACCCTGAGATCGACGGGCGACTGCACGTCAGCGGATCTGACCGCATATCCGTCCATCGCCGAGCGGTCCCAGGGTGGCATGTCCATGTCGGCGACGATGTCCTCCGCCAGCACGAGGCCGAGCGAGCGCGCCAGCGGCACCTTCTCGACCGCCGGCGCCGGCAGGTGCGACATGATCACGTCGTACGCCTCGCGGACGGAGATCGCGCTGTCGCCGGGGAAGAGGCCTGTGCCTTTGGTAAAGGAACGGGTGTCGGTTTCTCGGTCGCGGAACATGGTGTTCGTGTCTCTCTGGAGTTTTCGCGGGGGAGGGATTGTAGCGGCCGGTTGGCAAGAGCGGGAGGATTGTGAATCGTTCGAGTTGCGGTTTCCTGGTCTGGCGGCAGGCAACATGCTCGGCCTCGAAGCCGAATTCGAGCTGGTGCCTCACGTCCCCCCCATCACTGACATCCCCGAGGCCGAACTCGGCCGCCCCTGGGACGACGACCTCGCGCAGGCCTTCGAACTCGCCGAATCCCTCGCCCGCCACCGCCGCGCCGACCCGCGCGACCTCGCCGACCGGTTCGTGCGGTGGTCGCGCAAGAACGGCCGCGGCATGGGCAGCCAGACACGAAAGGCGATCCGGCTTTTCGAGAAAGGGTTCGCGCCTCTCGACGCCGGCAGGATGGTCTGGGAACAGTCCGTCGGACAAGCCGCAGGAAATGGCGGCATCATGCGCGTCGCGCCGGTCGGGCTCGCGTTTCATGACAATCCGGAAGCGCTCGCGAAGGCCGCGCGCGACGCCACGGCCATCACCCACTACGACCCGCGTTGCACACAGGGCGCGCTGGCGGTCGCCGCCGCCGTCGCTTCACTCCTGAACGGCGGCCCGGCGCTGGAAGCGGCGCTCGCCGCGGTCCGCGCGCTGCCGCAGCCGGAGCCCGAGGTCGTCCAGGCGATTGCCGCTTCCCCCCGCCGCGCCCTCGACGACATCCCGATCCGCGCGGGCAACGGCATCGGCTACACGGTCACCTGCACGTCGGCCGCATTCTGGGCCGTCGCCCAGAAGGCCCCGCTCGAGCAGACCCTGCTCGCCGTCGTCAACGCCGCGGGCGATGCCGACACCAACGGCGCGGTCGCCGGAGCGTTGCTCGGCGCTCGCGACGGCATGGAAGCGATTCCGGAGCGCTGGCTTGTGCGGATCAGGGACAGGGCGAAGCTGGCAGCGGTAGCGCTGGAGCTTTTGAAGAGGTAGTCGCGAGCGTCAGACGGGGCGAGCGGTTCCTTCGGCGGCGACGGAGATGTTCGCGGCGTCTTCGTCGAATCCGTCGGGCACGTGAACGAGCCTCATTCTCGACCGGAGGTCCTGCGGCAATGCCGCCAGATGCTTGTACGCCGTGTGAGCGGGACCGTGATTCGTCTCGTGGTCGATGAGATCGGCGGAGGAAAGCCACTCGATAAGCGAAGGATCCCAGGCAGTATCGCATGAGTATCCCCATGTCCGCCCGCCGGCCCGGACACAAAGCGCGCAGGTCGGGATGTGGTGAATCGTCCGCCGCAGGCTCGCTTCGAACGGCCCGATCGAATTCGGACGGTCCCATTCCAGGACGCGCAAGTCGAAGTAGTCCTCCAACCGCCGCGACTGGAACGCCGTCCCGTCCCACAGCCTGCCCATGGACGCGACGAGCCGCCGTTCCCAGATTTCCTCCGCGACTTCCGGCGTCGTCCACAGCCGCAGCCGCTTCTTGAGCACCAGCGCCTTCAGAAACCCCACGGCCTCCAGCCCGTTCACGTGGTCGCCGTGCAGGTGCGTGAGGATTAGGTCGTCGATCTCTTCGATGCGAAGCGCGAGCCCGGATTTCTCGGAGGCAGATTTCAGCACCGCCCGGTACCTGTCGGGGCAGTCGATGGCGAGCAGCGCGCCGTCGCACCGAAGCAGGAACGAGGTGTTGAAGCGGCGCTCAGTGAAGGCATCGCCGTTCCCGAGAGTGACGACTTCAAATGGCGACACGCGCGGCCTCCATCTTCTCGCGGAGACGTCGCGCGACTCCGGGCGGGCAGAACAGGTCGAGCTGGCCGCCGCAGCGTGCGAGTTCGCGTAGGGCGCTCGAGCTCACGAACGACAGGTCGGGTCTCGCGGGAACGAAGACCGTAATCAACTCGGGGGCGAGAGCATGGTGCGCGGCTGCCATCGCAGCCTCGGCGTCGAAGTCGGTCAAGGACCGAACGCCGCGGACAATGAACTCCGCACCCGAGGCCTTCGCGGCTTCAATCACCATCCCGCGCGTGGAGCCGATCTCGACGCCCGGCATCTTCGCGGTGGCTTCCCGGAGCATCTCGGCACGCTCCTCGAGCGAGAAGAGCGCCCGCTTGGAGTCGTTCACGGCGACGAGTACGACCAGCCGGTCGAACAGCCTCGCCGCCCGTTGAATCACGGACAGGTGTCCCGCCGTCGGCGGATCGAAACTCCCCGGGTAGACGCCGGTTTTCATTTGTTCCCCTCCACTCCCAGGACCCCTTCCGCCATCTCCAGCACCGCCCGCGCCGCGCCTCCCCGAGGCATCACTCCCGGAACGGCCGCATCGAGCGAGAACGCGCCAAGGATGGCCCCCATGATCGCCGCGGCCGCGGCCGCAGGGTCCTTGCAGGTGAAGTCCCCGTCCCGGACGCCGCGGCGGATAATGTCCTCCAGCTTCACGGTCAATCCTCGAATCGCCGCGCCGTATCGGCGCCGCACTTCCGGCTCCCGCACCGACTCCGCGCCGATCGCGACCCAGCACTTCACGGCCACCCACCCGCCCGGCACCCAGCGGCTCATGAGCGCGCGCAGCACTTCGACCGGTGTCTCTTTGACCTTGATCCGGTATCCCGGCTCGTTGGTGATCCGCTTGCCGGGGAGGCCGAGGTGGGCGTCTATGAAGTGGCGCAATTCCCGCGGCGGGTTGTTCCTGCAGCTCGCAAGCCGGAGATCGAGGGAAAAGGCATGGGAGGAGACGATCTCGTCGACCACGCAGAGCAGGATTTCGAGCTTGTTCTCGAAGTGGTAGTGGACCAGCCCCTGCGTCAGGTTCGCGAACAGGGCAACGTCGGCGATCGTGGCGCCCGCATACCCCTGGTGGGCGATGACGTTCATCATCGCCTTGACGATCTGGTTCCGGCGCTCTTCGGTGTTCGGGGGGCGGCCCATTTTGTTTCCTGGTTGTACGACCAACTTATTGATACGTCGCAAACAGGCCGCTGTCAAACCCATCGCGCACTTTTATTGGTCATGCGACCAAACAATTGTGGCGACCGTCCGCTGGCGGCTGGCGGAGGACTGGGCTAGACTTCCGGCCATGCGCCGCTATCAGCCCTTCCTCTTCGCCGCCCTCTGCGGCTGCGCTTCCGTCGCTGGACACCCGCGCGCCGACGCCCGATGGCTGATCGACGGCAAGAGCCTCAGCGTCCCATCCCCGGCGGGGCTTCCCGAAGGCCGCCCGTTCCGCGTCGCCGTCTTCGGCGACGCGCAGGGGAGCCGCGAAGCCCAGCGCGCCGTCGTCGAAGAAATCCGCAGACGGAAGCCGGACCTCGTCGTCTTCGTCGGCGACGCGTGCGACTGCCTCCCCGCCGGGCACATGCCGGACTGGGGGACGCTCACGTACGCCGTCCCGTTCTGGCCCCAATACCAGCGCGGCAAACCGGCCTTCGGACTCCTCAGCCTCCTCCCCTTCCCCGCCCTCTGGCACGAAACCGTGCTTCGCCCCCTCGGTCCGCCCTCCGACCCGGAGGGGTTTAACCGCTTCCTCGAGGAATCCTGGCCTCTCCGCGGCGTCGACCGCGTCCCATTTCTGTTCGTCCCGGGGAATCACGACCTCTACCACGCGGCCGACCGCAAGGACGTCGCGGCGTTCTGCGGATCGGAGGAGCCGCATCGGCTCTGGCGGTTCCTCGACGCCGGGAACATCCGGTTCGTCGTCCTCGACTCCGGCAACGACGTGCGAGGCGACTTCGAACCGCTCGAGCACGATGGCGAGCAAATGAAGTGGCTCGAGGCGACGCTCAAGGACGCGGACGCGCGCAAGCTCACGACGATCGTCTGCGCGCACTTTCCGCCGTATTCCTCCGCTTCGCTCGAACCGCCGATGCCCGCAATGCGCCACGAAGTCGCGGAAAGGAATCTGCTGCCCCATCGCGTGCCTCTTCTGTTGTCGGGGCACACGCACGTCTACGAGCGGATCGACGTCGCCGCGAACGGTCGCACGATGACATGCGTCGTCACGGGCGGAGCGGGCGGAGCGTTCACAGCGTTCGAGCCCGACCGCGCCGAGCCCGGATCGCGAAGGTTCATCGCGGGGCTTCACCACTTCGTCATGCTCGAAATCGGCAAGGCGGAGATCCGCGGGACGTTCGTGCCCGTCGACCCCGGCAGCGAGTTCCGGCCGAACTGGCATGAAGAGACGGATGAGTTTGTGGTGCCTATCGAGCGCTGAAGACTGCAGCGGACGTCGACTACTTCGATTTTGATTCCAGGCGTTCGCACCACCAGGCCACGGCGCGCGATTTCGGCATGGCTCGAACTGTCCCGCCCTCCAGCACACAAGTCTCCAGCCCGGACCGCCACGCCAGCCAGCGCGGCGTCACCGGAATGCCTTTGCGGATCCTGCCCTCCACGAATGCGCGATCGCCGCCCTCCAGCTTGAGCCCCGCTTCTCCAAACGCGACCGCCAGATCATCCGGGTTGCTCACTTCCCGTGAGAGCGTAAATGGTTTCATCCACAGTTCCGCCGTCCTCGGTTCGAAATGGACCGCGAGCGTTTCAAGCAGGAAGGGCGTCATGAGCAGGATCGACGGCGGGCGCTCCGGCTCCCCTTCCGGATCGGGCCACTGGGAGAACCGGCTGCTCTCACAGAAGGGAATCAGATGCCGGAAAACGCGGGGATCCACAGGATCGGCCGACAGGCGCAGGAGCGCCAGGGTGGCCAGGAGCATGGCCGGATCCGAAGCGGGAAGGTCGAGTCGTCTCAGCTTTCGGCGAACGATCTCGGCCAGTGCTTCGACGCGCTTAGGACCGAAGGTGGAAGCCACTGCAATGAGACACGCGGGGTCGGCCAGAACGGGTGACCAGCCGATTGCGAGTTGTGCCTCTTTGGCGCCTAAAAGCGCGAGGTTCATGATGGGCTCGTAGCCGTGGACTCCGTTGACGGTGGCCGGCCAGGAGCGCGCTGCGTGGAGGTCGCCCGAGAATGCGATGGCGTCGCTCCAATCCCCGACGAATTCCGATCCAGCCTCTCGATGGAGTCTCGACTGAAGAGCCGCGAGGTCGGCGGGCGCACCGAGGAGGCCCAGGAGCGCGGCGGGCAGGACGCCGCCCGCGCACGAGGCAGACTCCCGGATACTCTCGCGATCGTCATCATCTCCCAGGGTCACGAGCGCCCGCGCCGCGGCGCGCCGAAGCGGAGGTTCCCATCGGCGGGCCACGCGTCTCAGGGCCGGCCTGGAGGCTCTGCCGCCGAAGCGAGTCAGGGCTTCGCACGCGGCCGAGACGATTTCCGGCTCGTTGGATTCGAGAAACGACTCGACCTCTTCGCGCTGCGCCGGACCACCGCACTTGCCGAGCGCCCGCACGGCCTCGACACGAACACGGATCCAGGGCGACTCGCTCGCCAGCTTCGCCAGGGCGGGAGCGGCTTTCGTGGCGCGAATTTCTCCGAGCACCCACGCCGCGTTTTCCTGTGCCCTCGGCCGCGCGTCCGAGAGCATCTCGATGAGCCGGCTCGTGGATTCCTCAGGCGGCAGTCCGGCGGCAGGCTCGCGGGCAGCAAAGCAAATGACGCACTGGGTATCACGAAGCGCCTCAAGAATCAGGTTGCGATGGGAGGCGACGCGCGAACGCGCCAGCGGCGCAACAAGGCACTCGCGGGTGGTGAGGTCTGCGGACCGAAACTCGCGCCCGAAGAGGCTTGAGAGCTCAGGATCGGCGCTGCCCTCAAGCACATCCACTCTCCAGGAACTTCCGAACCCGTCCTTCCTCAATTCGGTCACGCCTGGAACCTCAGGCACAGCCCCAAGCCGGAGCAGGAGAAGGGTGGATTCCAACTGGAACACCTCGTCGCCCGAGAACAGGATCCGCTGAAGAGGGGGAACAGCTCCGTCAGGCGGATTCCGCGCCAGGCCTCTCAGAGCTCTGAATGCGGCTTCGACGTAGCCATCGGGGCGCTTCTTCGTGAGGTGCCAGAATTCCCCGTCCAGGTATCCGGGAATCTCGTGGGGCGCCTTCGCAGTCTCGACATCCATTTCACAGTGCTGCTGGAACCAGGCATGCAACCGCACCAGAGCTTCCGGATCCACGGCCCCCGAATCTGCCAGGACCTGAGCAACGCTCATCGCCCCGCGGGGATCACCATCGATGTCCCGGAATTGAATTGCAATCCCTCGCGCGGTCCCGTCGAAACTGTCCACAAAAGTTCTCGCTTCCGAAATCCTGTCAAGGGCCTGGCGAGCGCGCGCGGCGACTTCTGGAATCGGCGACTCGATTGCGGAACGAAGCAACTTCAGGTCTGCTTCCGTCCATCGGAGGGCCAGGTGGGCGATTCGCTTAACGGCGCCATCGGCCAGCCGCGTGTTTCCGGAAGAGAACCGCGCGACCATGGTGTCCATGCCAACCCATGGGGCAGGTGCCGCGGATTCCTCGGCGGAAATGACTCCCGCGACGAGGACCGCAAACAGAGCGGCGCGCAAGGACCAGCGGCTTGGCAAAGGTCAATCCTCCCGACACACTTCGTTCCAGAATTCTACCGACAAGGGCTTGCGGAATTCGTGAGGATTGATCCCAAACTTCCTGCGAAGTGAATCCCGGGAGCGACCCCGCTTCGCCCACCGGCCCACGGTGACGAAGCAGGACATGGCGCTCCCGGGCTCACGATTTCCAGTTCACCGGGAGCGACTGGTCCGGCCGCGGGGTTCGCGGCAGGAGTCGTCGCTCCCGGGTCACGGTTACACGGTTTTCTCCCAGAAAGCCCACCAGCGGCGGCCACGCTGGCCCGCCACGGCGGCGTCGGCTTCCTTGAGGGCGGACTCGAACAGTCTGGCGTGATGCTCGAACATCTCGTGCAGCCCTGCGGCAGTCGCGCCGTCGGTGCGGCAGGCCGCGACGAGCTCGAGGGCGGACTGCCTGAGGAAGCGCTGCAGGAGCGGAACGTCGGGGGCGAGCGGCGAGGCGGCGAGCGTCTGGACGAGCGCGACGCGCGCTTCCTCGAGGACATCGGTCTGCGGGATGCGGCCGGCCCTCGATTCGGTCCGTGCGGCGGCGAGCGCCTTGGCGAACGCCTCGAGCGCGTGCGTGAAGTCGTCGCGGTGCTTGTCGGACAGCGTCGGAGCCTCCTGGTTGCGGCCCGAATCGCGGAAGGACAGGCTGGCGCCGACCAGTCCGGACCGGGAAGCCGGCTTCTTCGGCGATGCCGACTTTCGATTCTTCGGAGAAGGGGCGGGCGCTTCTTCGCAGCAGGCTTCGAACTGCAGAGGCTCGGTCGTGATCGACGCGCACTCCGCATCCTGGACGGGGGCCGCACTGCAGAAGACCCTCATGCCCTTATCCATCTCCCACTTCGCCGGCATTTCCACCGGCTGGACGACATGCCTCGACGAGCCTGCGGCATTCACGATCTCCGCGTGATCGACCGCGACGAAGGCGGTGAAGCGGGTGAGTAAGGTGTGCTCGCACGCGATGCGGACGATCTGGGTCTTGAGATCAGCCTGGAGCTCGGGATGCAGCCGGAACTGGTCTTCGAGATCGGCAACTCGAGCGCGGGCCCAGAGGCTGGCGAGCGCGGGCTGGTCGATCTCGTGGATCGGGACGGTCTGGTCGAAGGCTCGGCCGTCGCTGAAGCGGCCGGAGACGCGGACGGTTGTTGCCGACGTGGGAAGGAAATGCGCGGCCGAGGCGCGCCCTGCGAAGAGGTCCGGAATGCGCGACGGCGCGAGGGACGCGGCGTCGAGCCCGTTGCCTGCGATGGAAAGGTCGGTCACGAGCGGCTGGCCGATCTCGCGGCCGACCGACCGGAGCGCGTCCTCGAGATCGCCGCCCGGAGTGACGAACGACGAGGTGCCCCCGCCGAGCGCGGCGAGCCGCTTCAGGAACCCGCTGTTCACGGCCGTGTCGATGCCGACGGTGAACGCGCGGGCGTCGCCGAGCTTTTTCTGCAGAATCCGCAGGATGCCGGACTCGTCCCCGACTTCTCCATCGGTGAGGATCACGACAACCGGTGAACGCCCGGACGTCTCGCGGCGCTTCAGCACCGCATCGAGCGCCTCGCCCAGAGCCGGCGCCAGTTCGGTGCCGCCGTCTGCAGAAACCGTCCGGAGGAAAGCGTCGCCGCGCGCGAGGCCGGCGTCGTCGGCCCATGTGAACTGGCGGTCCATCCATGACGTCGAGTCGTCAAAGGCCGCGATGGCGAAGCGGTCCCGCGGCCCGAGGGTCTGGAGGAGCATCGAGCACGAACGCGCCGCGCTCGCCATCTTGATTCCTTCCATCGAACCCGAGTGGTCCAGCACGAACACGACGTCACGCGCCAGCCCGAGGAACCCGTCGCGCTTCGGCGGGACAACGGAGAGCATGGCGAAGCGGCGGCCCTTGTCGTCCTTCCAGCCGAGGCAAGTGGTGCGAAGGGACGCGGAGGCGATTCGCCAGCGGAGGACAAAGTCGCGGTCGAGGGGTTCCTGTTCCGAGGAAAGGCGGATGGCGACTTTTTCCATGCCGAGCGAAGTACGCACGGCGTGCTGCGTGCACGCGACGTCGCGGAGTTCCTCCCCGGCGGTCAGCAGCTCGACCTCGATGTGCAGCGAGACCTTCGGGTCGAACCCTTCGACAAGACGCGGCGGCGTGATGCGCGAAGCGTCGGGGACGGTGTCGGTGTCGGACTCGACGCCGTCGCCCGTCGGTTCGCCATCCACCGGCGTGCCGGCGATGTAGCGCGGGGCGACGACGACCGGTAGGCGGAGTTCGGTCATGCCGTCGTCGAAGAACGGGAGGCGCTCCGCGGTCTCGATCACGACCGTGACGGTTTCGCCGGGCGGAATGTTGCCGCAGCTCACCGTGAATACGTCGTCGCGCTCCTGCTCCATCAGCGCCGCGCGCTTCCCTTCCTGCGTCGCCTTCGCGTACGTCGCGCGCGCCTCCTGCCGCTCCTTCACCGCTCCCTTGATCACGCGCTTGCCGACGCGCATCTCGAAATCGCTCACGGCGCTTCCGCCCGAAAGCGGGAAGATGTAGACGGCCTCGAGGGCGTCCGTGAACGGGTTCTGGAACGTCTGCGTGACGGTGACGCGGGCGACGCGATCGGACACGCGCGCCTTCATGCCGACTGCGGCGAGCGGCAGCATGACTTTCTCTTCACCCCGGACGCACTCCACGCGGCCCACGCCGCGGAAATGTCCCGGCCTGTCGACCATCACAACGGACTCGGCGGGCTTCATGACGGGCTCCCTCCATTGGAAGCGGAGAGCGCGGCGACGGCCGCGCGGAAACGGGCGACGAGCGAGTCGGCGTCGGAAGCGGCAAATCCGTCTTCGACGAGAAGGCGGAGGCCGGGCTCGAGGACGACTTCGCGGACGGTGACAGTTTTCACGGCGGGGCGGCGCTGCTGGGGGCGTTCGGTCACGCCGCGGAGAACGGATTCGAGTTCGGCCTCGGAGCGGCCGTAGAGAAGTTTCTGAATCTGCAGGAGCGGACGGCCCTGATGCTGAAGCGCCTTGATGGTGAGGACCTGGAGAACCTGGCGCCAACCGTAGCGGGCCTCCCTGTCGACGATGCGCGGGCGGTCGACGAGGCCCATGGTGGTGTAGTAGCGGACGGTGCGCGCGTCGGGGGCGTCGGAGACGCGGCCATCCGTCTGGGCGTCGAGGAGTCCGTGTTTCTGCAGGAGGCGTGTCGCGTCCTGGCAGAGCTCGTCGAGGGTGAGGTCGTCGGTGGGTGGGGTCATACTTGCAGTAATAATAGAGTATTGCTGTAATGCTGTCAACGTGGATCGCCAAAATCTCAAATTGCAACCCATTGCCGCCAATTGACTTAGGAATTCATGCGGATGCGGGTTGCTTTTTCGCCGCGCAGTCTCCCCAAATCCTCAAGGGTTCACTTGACGCGCGGGTGACTCCTATCGCTTCGCCGGCGCCTTTCCGGGCGGCGGTATCAACTCCTTCACGAGCGACTCCACACGAACCGCAATCTGCGCCGCCGCGTACCGGTAGGCGTCTATCCCCTCACCCATCGGGTCAGGCACGTCCCCCGACGGGTCGAGCAGCCGAATCTTCCCGGCAGACTCCGGGTGGATCCGCAGCATCGCCTGGAAGTGCTCGTGCGCCGCCGCGAATGCGACGTCGGTTGACATCAGGTGGGCGACACGAAGGATGCGCGACGAATGCTGCGCGCCCGTGATCCCTAGCTCCGCCAACGCAATCCTCGCATCCGCCGGCATGTCCATGCCGTCGTACGCATTCGTCCCCGCTGACTCAATCGCCCATCCCTTCGCCGCCAGCGACTCCACCGGCAGCTTCAGCCGCGCCGCAATGCCGCGCTTCATCAGGTGCTCCGCCATCGGCGAACGGCAGAGATTTCCGGTGCAGACGAAGAGGATGCGCATGGTCTTCTGATTTTACTCTTCACGAGGACCATCGATCGGCCTATCCGCGCGCCGCCTTCTTGCCCTTCGCCGCGCTCCCGCGCTTCAACGCCAGCCGCAGCATCGTCTCGCACAGGTCCGCGTAACCGAGACCGCTCGCCAGCGCCGCCTTCGGAAGGAGCGACCGCTCCGTCAGTCCGGGGAGGGTGTTGACCTCAAGCACCATCGGCCCACGCTTCTCGTGGAAGATCACGTCGACGCGCGAGAAGTGCTCGCAGCGAAGGGCTCGATGCGCGGCGACGGCGGCTTGCGCGACGGCGCGCTCGACGATTTCGGGCAGGTGCGGCTTGACGAGGTACTCCGTGCCCGTGTCGACGTACTTCGCTTCAAAGTCGAAGAACTCGCGCTTCGGGCGCAGCTCGATCAGCGGCAGCGCGCGGCTCTCGAGAATGCCGACGGTCAGCTCGCGTCCCTGGATGAATTCTTCCACGAGGACGCGCGAGTCGAAGTGGAACGCGGCGTCGAACGCGGCGTCGAGCCCGGAGCGGTCGCGGACGATCGAAACGCCGACGCTGGAGCCTTCGCGCGCGGGCTTGATGACGAGTGGGAATCCGACTTCGGCGGCGGCGGAGGCGCGGGCGAACGTGTCGTCGCCTTTGCCGACCGTGGTGAATCCGGCGGTCGGGACGGCGTGGGCGATGAAGAGGCTCTTGCTGAGAATCTTGTCGAACGCATTGAAGGACGCGTCGGCGGGCGAGCCGGTGTACGGGATGCCGCGGTCTTCGAGGATCTTCTGGAGCGTGCCGTCCTCGCCGAAGCGTCCGTGCAGCGCGAGGAATGCGGCGTCGTACTCGAACGGTTCCGGGAGCGCGGCGTCGATGATCACGAGTTCCGCGGGAAAGCCCGCGTCCGCGAGCGCCTTCTGCGCGGCGCGACCGCTTCGAAGCGAGACTTCGCGTTCGGAGCCGGGGCCGCCGGCGAGGACGGCGACCTTGAGCGTGCGGTCGGAAAGGGCACGAAAGAGAGACCTGGTTTTGCGCATGGGGATGAGCCTTGGTTGTGGGAGTGGGGAGTCGGTAGTGGGCAGGGGGTAGTTACGACCAGACTTTGATCTCCAGTTCGAGCTCTACGCCGTGGCGCTCTTTCACCTGGCCGCGGATTTTCGAGATCAACTCCAGCATGTCCGCGGCTGAGGCGTGGTCGTCGTTTGTGAGGAAATTTGCGTGGAGGGCGGAAACGGCCGCTCCGCCGATTCGCGCGCCCTTGAATCCGCACTCATCGATCATGCGGCCTGCGGCGAGACCGGGAGGATTCTTGAAGACGCAGCCGGCGGAGTGGCTGTGAAGCGGCTGGGAGGCCTTCTTCTGCTGGAAGATGTCGCGCATCCGGGAACGGATCTCGTCGCGGTCGCCCTCGGGGAATTCAAAGTCCGCCGAGAGTATGATCCGGTTCTTGAGGTCGGAGTCGCGGTAGCGGAAGCCGCACTGGTCGCGCTCGAGCGTGACAAGCCGGCCGTCGGGCTCGGCGACTTTCACGCGCTTCACGAACTCGCCGATCTCGCCGTAGTGGCCGCCGGCATTCATGAGGAGCGCGCCGCCGACCGTGCCCGGGATCCCGCAGAGCGCTTCCGCGCCCTTGCTGGAGTTGTCCGCGAGTTTCTTCACGAAGGCGGGGAACGAAGCGCCGGCTTCGGCTTTCGCGTACGGGCCGAAGGCGTCGGTGTGCTTGAACCGCTCGAGCGAGAGGACCGCGGGCCAGCCGCGGTCGCCGACGAGGACGTTTGTGCCGCCGCCGAGGACGCGCAGCTCGAGCCCCTTCGCACGGCAGTACGACATCGCCTGCGAGACTTCTTCCATCCGCTCGGGGATGAAGAAGTACTCGGCGGTGCCGCCGATGCGGTACGAAGTGCGGGGGGCGAGAGGCTCGTCGCGCTTGAGGATCATACGGCCACCCTTCCGGAATCGGTTTGGGGGACGAGGAGGGACATGGCGCCGGCGATCTTGAAGACGTCTCCCGCGCCCATGGTGAGGAGGACGGCGGGGGCGGGTATGTCGCGAAGGGCCTGGACGCAGTCGTCGAAGGAAGCGAAGGCGCGCGCGGCGGTGCCGGCGGCGCGGATGTCGTCGGCGAGGTCCTGCGCGCAGACTGCGCGGCGGTCCTCGTCGGAGTCGCGCGCGGCATATATTCCAGGGATGAGGACCTCGTCGGCGTCGGCGAAGGCGTGGGCGAAGCCGTCGCGGAAGATGCGCGTCCGCGAGTACTGGTGCGGCTGGAAGATCGCGACGATGCGGCGGTCCGGGCAGATCGAGCGGAGCGCGGCCAGCGAAGCGCGGACCTCGGTCGGGTGGTGAGCGTAGTCGTCCATAACGGAGACGGGGCCGCGCACGAGCCACTGCATCCGGCGTTGCACGCCGCGGAAGGTCGCGAGCGCGCCGGCGATCCTGTCCCCGGGCATCTCGAGCGCGTGCGCGACGGCGATCGCCGCGAGCGCGTTCTTCACGTTGTGCTCGCCGGGGATCGCGAGCTCGAAGGAGCCGAAGAGCGCTTCATGACGCAGTGCGTCAAATTTCCAGCGTCCGTCCTCCACCCGCAGGTTGATCGCGCGCCAGTCCATCCCCGGCCCGAACCCGAACGTCTCCACGCGGCAGCGCGCCGACTTCATCGCGCGGGCGCAGTTCCCGTCCTCGCCGTTGATGACCACGAGCCCCTCGGGCGGCACGTGCGACAGGAACACGCCGAACGACCCGATAATCTCGTCGATGTCGCGGTAGTAGTCGAGGTGGTCCTCCTCGATGTTCGTCACCACAGCGATGTGCGGGTAGAGGTTGTGAAAGCTGCGGAAGTGCTCGCACGCCTCGGCGACGAACGGCTCGCCCTTGCCGCCGCGCGACGACCCGCCCAGGTCCGGAATCACGCCGCCCACCACGAACGACGGGTCGTACCCCCCGCGATCCAGCACGAACGCTGTCATCGCGCTCGTCGTCGACTTCCCGTGACACCCCGCGACCGCAATCCCGAACCGGTCGCGCATCAGTTCCCCCAGCAGCGTCGCGTACTTCACGATCGGCAGCGACCGCCGCCGCGCCTCAGCAATCTCCGGATTCTTCTCGTCCACCGCCGCCGTCACCACCACCCGCGAAGTCTCCGCCGGCACGTTCTCCGCCGCGTGCCCGATCGCGATCCGCGCCCCCTTCATCGACAGCTCTTCCGTCACCTCGCTCTTCCCGATGTCGCTCCCGCTCACCGGAATCCCGCGCGCCATCAGAATCCGCGCCGCACCCGACATCCCGATCCCGCCGATCCCCACAAAATGGAACGACGCCATGGTGTCCCCTCTAAGCGACTGCACCGTGGGCCCCGGGATCCGCGGCAACAAGGAACACCGGCCCCATTCGACGCGGATACGCCCGCATTTTCGGCGCTTCATCGCAATCTGATCTATCGGCGCGAAGCGCGGCGGAAACTAAGGGGGAAATTGCCTCGCGCGGGGAAAACTGCAGCGCGGAGTGTTGAGATTTGAGCGTTGAGCAGTTGTGAGTCGGGAGTGCAATTCGACACTGGTGCGCGGCCGTCACTCAACTCTCAAAACTACTCCTGGAGTACGGCTTCGATCTTGCGAAGCACGACTTGCGCCGCCACGGCGTTCCCAAGTTCCCACCCGGCCGCGCTCATGCGGGCGAGCGTCGAACGGTCCCGCATCATCCTCTCGAAGCGGTCGAAGGCGATGTCGTCGAGGGCCGCTTCAGGCAAATGCCACGCAGCTCCGGCTTTCTCGGCGGCCTCCGCATTCGCTCGCTGGTGGCCGTTGGCGCTGGTGGGGAGCGGAATGAGCGCGAGCGGAATGCCTAGCGCCGTCGCTTCCGCGATCGTCGTGCCGCCCGCGCGGCAGACGACCAGGTCGGCGGCGCCGTAGAAGAGGTCCATGCGGTCGCAGAAGGGGGTGACCCAGGCGGAGACGTTGTTGAAGCGGTAGGCGCCGTCGACCTGGGCCCAGTCGGCCTGGCCGGTGGCGTGGACGACGTTCCAGTCCTTGAGGCGGTGGGCGCGGAGGCGGAAGAACTCGTTGATGGCGTGGGCGCCCTGGGAGCCGCCGAGGATGCCGATGGTGGGCTTCTTCGGGTCGAAGCCGAGGGACTTGCGGGCTTCGGGGTCGCGGTCGAGCTGGCGGATCGGGTTGCCGGTGAAAACTCCGCCCGGTATCAACTTGACCGCTTCCTTCCACTGGCAGCAGACGAGTTTCGAGAAGCGGGCGAGGAACTGGTTGGCGCGGCCGACGATGGCGTTCTGTTCAAGCAGGACTACCGGGACGCCGAGGGCGCGCGCCGCTAGAACCGTGGGGACGCTTCCGTAGCCGCCGACGCCGACGACGATGTCCGGGTTGAAGGATTTCAGCTCGGAGTAGGCATTGCGGAACGCGCTCCACGATTCGGGGACGAAGCCGCCGACGAGGCCGGTGAAGCCGACCCAGCGGGGGGCGGCCATGGCGTGGTGGTCGAAGCTGGTGCGCGAGAGGATGACTTCGTCGATGGGGCGCTTGGTGCAGAGAAACGTGACGCGCGCGTCGGGCGTGCGGCGGCGGATTTCGTCTGCGAGCGCGATGGCCGGGTACAGGTGGCCGCCCGTGCCGCCGCCAGCGAACGCCACGGCAGGAGCGCGGCGGATTTTCTTTTCGATGTGAGCGTGGAAGAGTTGAAGGATCACTGGGGGGGCTCCGGGGAGTGGTAGGCGGGCGCGAGGCCGGCGGGGGCTGGCGGAGGCTGGCGAAGGCCCTTCGACTCGCTCCGCTCGCTCAGGGCCGGGCTGGCGGAGGCTGGCGAAGGCTGGGCTTCAGCCGGTTCGCGGCCGGCGCTGATCACAAATCCCATCGCCGCGAGCGTGAAGAACAACCCGGAGCCTCCGAAGGAGAGGAACGGGAGGGAGATGCCTTTGGTCGGCATCGAGGCTGTCACAACCGCGATGTTCATCGCGGCCTGAAATCCGACGCTCGCGAGCATTCCGGCCGCCGCGAGGGCGCCGAAGGCGGACGGGCAGCGGCGGGCGATGGCGCGGCCGTGCCAGAGGAGGAAGAGGAACAAGCCGATGACGCCGAGGGTGCCGACGAGGCCGAGTTCTTCGCCGACGATGGAGAAAATGAAGTCGGTGTGCTTCTCGGGGAGGAAGAAGAGCTTCTGGCGGGACATGCCGAGGCCGGCGCCGCAGGTGCCGCCGCTTCCCAGGGCGATGAGCGCCTGCTTGATCTGGTAGCCGCGGCCCAGAGGGTCGGCGTCGGGGTTGAGGAAGACGAAGATGCGCTCCTGGGCGTGCTGGAACTTGAAGTACGCGCCGACGGCGGCGACGGGGAGGACGGCGAGCGCGCACGGGATGGCGTGGAGGAGTCGGACGCCGCCGAGGATGGCGACGCAGCTGCCGGCGATGGCGAGGAGCGCGGCGGTGCCGAGGTCGGGCTCGATTGCGGTGAGGCCGACGGCGAGCGCGATCGCGCCTGCGGCGGGGAGGAAGCCGCGCTTGAACGAGCGCGCGCGCTCCGGGTCGCGGCCGAGATACCACGCGAGGAAAACCGGGAGGCCGATTTTCATGAGTTCGCTCGGCTGGAACGACAGGTCGCCCGCGCGAAACCAGCGGCGCGCGCCGTTGACCTCGGAGCCGATGCCGGGGATGAGCACGGCGACCAGAAGCGCCAGCGCGCCGCCGAAAATCCAGGGCGCCGCCTGCTCGAACTTGCGCACTTCCACGACCGACGCCGCCGCGAAGGCGCAGAGGCCGAGGCCGAGCCAGAAGAGGTGCTTCACCACGTCCCCCGTCAGCCGGTCCGCCGCCGGCGCGCTCGCGCTGTAGATCATCACCGTCCCCAGCGCGCAGAGCGCAAGGACGGAGAAGACCACGGCGCCGCGGGAAGCGCTCACCTACCCCGCCCTCAGCGCCGCGAGGCCGGCGAGCGCGCTGATCGCGGAGGCGATCCAGAAACGCGCGGTGATCTTCGCTTCCGGGACGCCGTCGAACTGGAAATGGTGGTGGATCGGGGCGATCTTGAAGAGGCGCTTCCCCGTCGACTTGAACGAGGCGACCTGGAGGATGACGGAGAGGGCTTCGACGACGAAGACGCCGCCGATGACGATGAGGAGCAGTTCCTGTTTGGCGACGAGGGCCATGGCCGCGAGCGCGCCGCCGAGGGGGAGCGAGCCGGTGTTTCCCATGAAGACCTGGGCCGGGAAACAGTTGAACCACATGAAGCCGAGCGTGGCGCCGAGGAGGGCCGAGCCGAAGACGGCGAGTTCGGAGGCGCCGGCGACGTGCGGGAGGCCGAGGGATGCGGCGAGGTCGGGGCGGCCGGTGACGTAGAGGATGCCGGTGTAGGCCAGGCCCGCGGCGAGGAAGCAGCCGCCGGCGAGGCCGTCGAGGCCGTCGGTGAGATTGACGGCGTTGGTGGTCGCGGCCATGACGAGCGCTGCGAGCGCGGGGTAGGCGGCGCCGAGGTCGAACGAAGTGTGCGCGAACGGGATCGCGAGCTGCGTGGAGTGGCCGGTTTTCCATAGCACGAAGCCGAGCGCGAAGCCGACGCCCGCCTGCATGAGAAGCCGCGGTTTCGCGGCGAGGCCGTGCTTCTTCGTGCGCAGCTTGACCCAGTCGTCCGCGTAGCCGATTCCCCAGAGGATCGCGACGGCGACGATCGTCGCGGGAACAGCGGGCGTGCGCAGGTCCGCAAGCGCGAGCGCCGCGGCGAGCGCGGAGCCGATCAAAAAAAGTCCGCCCATCGTGGGCGTGTCCTTCTTCGTCGAGTGAATTTCCGTGAGCCGCTTCGAATCCTTCTTCGTGATGTCCTCGCGGACTTTGCTCGCCTTGAGCCAGCGGATGATCCGGGGGCCCGCAACAAGGCAGGCGGCGAACGCAGCGGTGGCTGCGGCGCCGGCGCGAAGCGTGGCGATCTCGGTCACGGGGCCCTCTCCGAGGTTTGGCCGTGGAGCCGGACCTTGGGCGCAATCCGGGCGCCCCGGGTTCCGGGATGGATTACAACTTATAAATTGTAAAGTCCTGCGAAGCGAAAAAAGCTACGCCGTCCTCGCCGGACGCGACGCGCTCTTCAACGCGCCCCGCTGCAGACGCTTCGCCACTTCGTCCTTCTCGCTCATCGCGAACAGCAGCTCGACCACCGCATCCTCGCTCGACGTCCTCTCCCCCTTCCCCAGGATCGCCCGAGCCAGCCGCGCCACCGCTTCACGATCGTTGATCCGTTCCATGACCCGCCCCCTCTCACGTTGTAAGCAACCTTGTCCCTGCCCCTGCCCGCTCCCACGCGACCCCGGCTCACGACATCATTTTCTGGAGCATCACCCTCCGCGTCTCCGAAGCGGGAGGCATCAGCCCCATCAACTGGTCGAACTCTTCTTCCGCCGACTTCGCCGCCGCCTCAAGCCACCGAACCACCGCCGCCGGATCATTCAAGTCCGGCGGATTTGCCGCCGCACGCTTCGCATGCCGTGTGGCGATCACTCTCAGCAGCCGGGCCACAGCCTCGTCGTCCGTCATCTCAATCCGGTTCATCTCGCCCTTCCTCGCAACTCGTAACTCGTAACTCGCAACTCGCCGCTAGACCGGCACCACCGTCTGCACCGGCCGGAACGCCGCCAGCACCCGCTCCAACCTCATCCCCCGGCTCCCCTTCAGCAACGCCAGGTCCCCTTCCCTCAGGATGTCCGGCAGCGCCCGCGCCGCTTCATCGGCATTCGCAAACGCATGCGCCTCCAGCGTCCGTCTCAGCGTCTTCGCCTTGTGCACCGCGCGCGTCGCTTCCGGCCCGATCCCCACGAACACGCCCAGATTCGGCGTGCGCGCGACGCGGTCCCCGATCTTCTCGTGCAGCTTCGCCGACTCGCTTCCCAGCTCCAGCATGTCGCCGAAGATGAACACGCGGCGCCGCGCGTCCCACAACTCGATCTCGTCGAGCGCGAGCGTCACGGCGCGCGGGTTGGCGTTGTACGCGTCGTTCACGAACTGCACGCCGGCAAGCTCGATCCGCTCCATCCGCATCGGCGGAAGCCGGAACGACATCAGCCGCTCGGCGATCTGCATCATGTCCAACCCCATCGTCAGGCCGACGGAAGCGGCGGCGAGGGCGTTGTACGCCATCCAGCGGCCGCAGATCGGGAGGACGAACGGGACGCGGTCCAGCGCGCGGTCGTCGCGCGCGACATCCGCTTCGTGTGCTCGTTGTCCATGTTCAGCACGGCCGTGCCGTTGTTCGCAAGCTTCTCGACCAGCGCGGCCTTCTCGCGGGCGATGGCGTCGATCGTGCCGAACCCTTCGAGGTGCGTTTCGCTGACCGTCGTGACGACGCTGACGTTCGGCTGCGCAATCCCCGCGAGATAGGCGATTTCGCCGGGGGCCGAAGTGCCGCACTCGACTACGACGACGTCGGTTTCCTTGTCGATGCCGAGAAGGGTGATCGGGAGGCCGAGGTGATTGTTGTAGGACTTCTGGGAAGCGAGGACGGTTCGATCCGCGCCGAGGACGTGCGCGATCATGTCCTTGGCGGTGGTTTTTCCGTTCGAGCCGGTCACGGCGACGACGGGGACGCCCGACTTCGACCGGATCCGCTTAGCCAGGTCGCCGAGCGCCGCAACGGAATCCCGGACGCGCATCACGTTGCCGCGGCGGACCTTTTCGATCTCGCGGTCGACGATGACGGCCGAAGCGCCCTTTGAGAGCGCCTCCTGCACGAAGTCGTGCCCGTCCTGGTTGCGGCCGCGGATGGCGAAGAAGAGGTCGCCCTTCCTGACGGCGCGCGAATCGGTCTGGGCGCCCGTCGCTTCGCCGCCGCCGGTTCCGTGGACGAACTCTCCGTTCAGGACGGACTTGAGTTCGGACAGTTCGATCGGCAGCATGTTGCGAACCTCCCCGATGTTTTTATTTCAAGCCAACGCCGGCAGCCGCCGGCCCAGGAACTCCGCCGCCACCGCACGGTCGTCGAACGGCTTCACCCCGTCCTTGAAGATCTGGTAGGTCTCGTGCCCCTTGCCGGCGATCAGCACGGTGTCGCCGGAACGCGCTTCCCGAAGCGCCTTGCGGATCGCTTCCCGCCGGTCCGGCTCGACCATGCGCGGCGCTTCCCTGGGAAGTCCCGCGAGGACGTCGTCGAGGATCCGGAGAGGGTCCTCAGTGCGCGGGTTGTCGCTCGTGACGACGGCGAGGTCCGCGTATTGCGCGCAGGCCTTCGCCATCATGGGGCGCTTCCCCTTGTCGCGGTCGCCGCCGCAGCCGAAGACGCAGATGAGGCGCCCCGGCGTGAGGGGCCGGAGCGCGGTGAGGACGTTGACGAGGGCGTCGTCGGTGTGGGCGTAGTCGACGAGGACGGCGAAGGGCTGGCCGCAGCGGACGGGCTCGAGGCGGCCGCGGACGAAGGAGCATGCGGCGGCGCCGTCGCGGAGGGCGTCGGGGTCGAGGCCCATGCCTTCGAGGCAGGCGATCGCGCCGAGGACGTTCTGGACGTTGTGGCGGCCGACGAGCGGCGAGAAGACGGGGCCTTCGAAGCCGGCGGCGCGGAGGAAGAAGCGGGTGCCGTCGAGCGTCGTCGAATGGACTTCGGCGCGGACTTTCGCGGCGGGCGAGAGGCCGAAGGTCGCGGCGGGGACCGCGGAGGCTTCCGCCATGTATGCGCCGTAAGGGTCGTCGACGTTGACCGCGGCTGCGGCCCCGGGCTTGAGCCCGCGGAAAAGCAGCGCCTTGGCGTCGCGGTAGTGCTCCATCGTCCTGTGGTAGTCCAGGTGGTCGCGCGTGAGGTTCGTGAAGATCGCGCCGCCGAACTCGATCCCGGCGATGCGGCCCTGGTGAAGCGCGTGGGACGAGACTTCCATGACGCAGTGCGTCAACCCGATCCGCACCATCTCCGCGAACATCTCCTGCAGCTCGACCGGCCCGGGCGTCGTGTTGTCGGCCGGAATGTCCCGCCGCCCGAACTGGTAGCTGATCGTCCCCAGCAGCCCGCACTTCGCTCCCGCCGCGTTCAGCATCGCGCGGATGAGGTGCGTCGTGGTGGTCTTGCCGTTGGTCCCCGTGACGCCCACGACCTGAAGCCTGCGCGAAGGGTTCCCGTGGAATTCCGCCGCGAGCCGCGACGCCGCGTCGCGCGCATCGGCCACGACCGCCTGCGGCCGCCCGAACGGCAGCTCGAGTTTTTTCGAAGCGACCACCGCGACCGCGCCATTCTCGAGCGCCGAAATCGCGTACTTCGCGCCGTCGTCTTTCACCCCCGGGATCGCGACGAAAACCCACCCCGGGCGCACTTTGCGCGAGTCGGCCGTGACGCCGAGAACCTCGGCGTCCTTGAAGAGCGACCACGAAGCGCCCGAAAGCGCCGCGCGCAATTTCAAGAGTTTCACAACCCCTCTCCTTAGCCGGTTCCGAGGCCGGCGTCCGTCGTCCTCTCCCGTCTCCCGTCTCAGAACTCCCGACTGCTCTACTCGCCCAGCAACATCGCCGCTTCCGCCAGCGTTTCCCAGATCGCCACAAGCACTCTCATCGCCGTCCCTCCGTAGCCGTTTTCCTCACCCATTCCTCGCGCTTTGCCTTGACCTTCGCCGCGTCCGGCCTGACTTCCAGCAGCGTCAGGCCTTCTCTCAGGATTTCACCGACCGCCGGGGCCGCCACCGTCCCGCCGTAGTACGCCCCTTGCGGCTCCTTCACGACTACCACCACCAGCAGCTTCGGGTCGTCCGCCGGCGCGAACCCGACGAAACTCGAGGCGTACTTCCCCGCCGCGTACTTCCCGTCCTTTCCGAGGAGCTTCGTCGTCCCCGTCTTCCCCGCCACCAGCCAGCCGTCGAGCTTCGCGGCCTTCGCCGTCCCGCGCTCCACAACCTGAATCATCATCGACACGATGTCGCGGCTGACTTTGGCGCTCACGTAGCGTTTTCCCTCAGGAAACGCAGACATTTCGATTTCCTCGCCGCGGTCGTCGAGGACCGCTCCGACCAGACGCGGTGGAATCAGCGTTCCGCCATTGGCGATCGCCCCGTAAGCCTGGGCGAGCTGAAGCGGCGTGACGCCGACCGCGTAGCCGAAGGAGGCGCTCACGACGGTCTGGGGCGCCCACGGATGCTCGCGCGGCAGGACCCCCGGCGATTCGCCCGGGATCCCCGCGCCGGTCGCTTTTCCGCACCCGAACCCGCGGAGCCAGGTCTCGAGATCCGTCGGCTTCATGCGCGTCGCCATCTTCGCCATGCCGACGTTCGAGCTCACAATCAGCACGTCCGCGACCGAAATCGCCCCGTGCCCGTGCACATCCGAAATCGTCCGCCCGCGGTAGTTCCACGACCCGCCCGCGCAGTCGATGATCTCGCCGGGCTTCACCAGCCCCTTTTCCAGAAGCCCGGCCATCACGATCCCTTTGAACGTCGACCCCGGCTCCACGAAATCCGTCGCCGCCCGGCACCGGCGAGCCTCGGGCTTCCCCGCCGCCGGATTGTTCGGGTCGTAGTTCGGGTACCCCGCGATGGCCAGAATCTCCCCCGTCCGCGGGTCGGTCACCACCGCCACCGCGCTTTCCGGCGAGTGTTTCTCCATCACCTTCGCCAGCGCCTGCTCCGCCACGTTCTGGATCCGCGCGTCGATCGTGAGCTGAAGCGTCGCCCCGGGCCGCGCGTCCTTCACCGGCCGCGTGAAGCTGCTGATCATGTCGCGCCGCGCGTCCCGCAGCACCCACTGCTCGCCCGCCCGGCCCGCGAGCACCTGCTGGTACTCGCGCTCCAGCCCCTCCAGCCCGAATCCGTCGATGTCGACGTACCCGAGCACCTGCCCCATCGAGTTCCCGAGCACGTAAGCCCGGCGCGTGTCGCTTTCGAACCCGACGCCGCGAAGCTTCAGCGCCTTGACTGCCGCCTCTTCCTCAGGCGAGCAGCGCCGCTTCACCCACGTGAACCGTCGCCCGCTCTTGAGCTTTTTGAGAAGCGCCTCCCGGTCGAGCCCCAGGGCCGCAGCGAGCTTTGACGCCGCTTCCTCCACTTCCTCCGGGCCCCCCAGGAACTTCGGGTCCGCGAAGCAGCTGGGCACGCGCTTCGAAATCGCCAGCATCTGCCCGCGCCGGTCGACGATATCGCCGCGCGCGGGCTCGATTTCCTCGAGGGCCCACGCCTGGGCTTCCTGATCGGCGACGGCGGAGTCATGGCCGCGCACCTGGATCGCCCAGAGCCGGACGCCGAGGGCGCAGAAGAGGCAGGCAAAGAAAGCGAAGCCGGCGTCGAATTTCCAGCCGGCCGGGCGCGAAGAAGGCGCGGCGGTCGAGGAGGACTGGCTGTGGGTGAACACCGTAGTGCTCCGGGGTGCGGCGTCGTCGGTGGAAAGGCAGTGAGTAGTGGGTAGGAGGTAGGGGGTAGTTCTTGTCGGCGATCCGTCAGGGTCTTCCGGGATTCCTTGCGTCTACGACTCGTTCACCGAACTGCGGGGCCGCCTGGCCGGGCTTCAGGACACGCCAGTCCTGCGGCACCGCGAGAACCACGCCCAGCGCCGTCGCGCGCTCCATGAGCGCCGCCGGCGCCTTGCACCGTCCGACCTCGGCTTCCAGCCGCCGCCGCTCGCGTTCCAGCTCCGCGAGCCGTTGCTCGCGATCGCGGATCCAGTACCCGAGGCGAAGCGTCTCCGCCTGCTGCCAAACGGTGAGCAGCCCGACAAGCAGGAACAACGCGACGAGAAGGATGGGCCGTGAAGTCTTCAAGTCATCTCCCATGTTGCATGGTCGGGCCGTTCCTACCCCCTACCCACTACCAACTACCCCCTGCCGTCGAATCACCCTCAACTTCGCACTCCGGCTCCGCGCGTTGCTCAACTCCTCCCCCCGCGACGGCTTCACAACATGTTTCGTCAACAACTGCCACCCGCCTTCACGCGCCAGCGCCTTGAATCGCTCCTTCACCATCCGGTCCTCGAGCGAGTGGAAGGAAATGACGGCGAAGCGGCCGCCGGGATTCAACAGCGCCGGCAACCGGTCGAGCGCGACTTTCAGGCGCTCCAGCTCGCGGTTGACCGCGATCCGGATCGCCTGGAAGGCGCGCGTCGCCGGGTGCGTACGCCCGCGCCGCCCCCCGACCGCCCCTGCCACCACTTCCGCCAGACGCGCCGTGTCCGAGAACGGCTTCCCCTTCCGTTCGGGCACGATCGCGTCCGCCGCCCGCCTCGACTGCCGTTCTTCGCCCAGCTCGCGGAAGATCCGTTCCAGTTCTTCCGCGGACGCCCCGTTCACCAGCTCCGCCGCCGAGCGCTCCGAATCCGGCCCCATCCGCATGTCGAGCGGCCCGGGGCGCGAGAAGGAGAACCCGCGCGCCGGGTCGTCGAGCTGGAGGCTCGAAACGCCCAGGTCGAGCAGAATGCCGTCGCACTTCGCGCCTCCCCAGAGGCGTTGCGCGACTTCCTCGACGCGTTCGTACGAGCCCAACTCGATTTGCGCGTTCGCGCCTCTCCCGAGTCTCGAACCCGCAAGTTCCACGGCCACCGGGTCGCGGTCCAGCCCGATCAGGCGCCCGCCAGGACCGATCCTTCCCAGGATCTCCCGGGCGTGCCCCCCGGCGCCGGCCGTCCCGTCCACCCAGCTTTCGCCGGGTTTCGGATCGGCCAGCGCCAGGAATTCCGCGACCAGGACAGGCGCGTGGTCCCCCACTACAGCAGGGCGGCGACGCGCGTCAGGAGCGGGAAGCGATACTGCTTCTTCCCGATGCCGAGCTCCTTGACGAGTTCGTAGAGACTCTCGCCAAAGCCGACGCCGGCGAACGCCGGGCTCATTGCCCGCAGGCGCTCGAGACGGCGCACGACTTCCTCGACGTGCGGCCGCGCATCGCGCAGCACGTTCATGTCGAGCAGCCCCTGGTGCCTCGATTCCAGGAGGTCCTTCACCACATCGAAAGAATCCCGCTTCTCGGACATAAGTTCACCCCTTCTCGCTGCCGCCCTCGCCCCGTTGAACGTCTATTGAGAACGCCGGAAGATGCTCTCCCGCATGCCTCCGGGCGTTTCAAACGCTTTCTTCTGGAAGTCTTCCCAACGGCCCTGCGTCCAGATCTGCAAGTGATTGCCGCGACCTATGACGACGACGTCCCTCTCGATGCCGGCCTGCCCCTTGAGGTCGGCCGTGAGCGTGATGCGCCCCTGGTCGTCGAGGTCGAGTTCCTGGGTTGTGGCGTCGAGTAGCGTGATGATGGCGTCCAGCTTCGGGTCGCTGTCGGCGCGCTTTTCCAACGCTTCCATGCGCTCTGCGTAGATTGCCGGCGAGCACACGGTGAGAATGAAGAAGTTGTCCAGGGGGTAGACGCCGACCTTGACGTGGTCACCGAGGACTTCGCGAAAGCGGGCTGGAATGACGACGCGGTGCTTCTGGTCGACAACCTGGGAGTGGTTGCCGCTGAGCCTGTTCCTGGATTCTGCCATTGCCGCGCCCCGTGGTACCCGCCGCTCCCGCCTGCCACTTGATGGGGGTGAGTGGGATTAGACACCACTTCTCCCCAGTTGAAGCACTTTTACGCTGTCCTCTTCGACGAGTCAAGCCCACAACTTGAAAATTATGAAGAGCTTACGAAGATTCACACGAGCGGGGGCGCGGCACAACGAGCGGGGTCGTCAATTTGAAATGCCCACTACAGCTTGTGTTTCCGAATGGAAACGTTAGGGGGCAAAAGATGGCAGGCGACTGTACAGAATCGGCCGAAATGGATTTTCAGAATGATGAATGTACGTTTAAACCTATTAGCGACAATGGTTTGCGCGAGCTGTCAAGTTTTGAAATGAGAATCCGTGAAAATATTTCAAGTTTCACTGACAGGACACAAGATTCATCGCTTGACCCGTGTCGCGAACAGAGTCCACCCCCACTCCCTACCACAGTCGGAATTCCGCGGCAGATCCCGCGTACCCCCCCCATGGATCGGGGTTATTTTTTCAGCAGGAATTCGTAGTGCTTACCCTCCAGGTCTTTCCCCTCGCTTCGAATCACGAGGCCCTCTGTTGCAGCCGCTAAAGCGAGCGGCTTGCCCGTAAACGGATCGTCGGGCGCGAGGAGCCCCGCCATGCTCGCCGGATCCTCGCCCTTTTCCACCCGATGGCTCGCCACAGCCACCAGCGCTATCAGCCCCGCACGCAAAACCTCGAGCTCCGCCCGACTCCTTCCGATTGCGGCCATTCCTGGCGCCAACAGGTTGATAACCAGGTTCGTTCCTTTCGGAATGGCGCCGATCCTCTCGAGCTCCGCCCGCCCCTCGTGCGCCGGCTTGCGAAGCGCCGCCGCGATTTCGTCCATCAGCGCTTCGTATTCTTTCAGCGCTTGCTTCATGTACGCCCGGAACTTCTCGAGGTCCTTTGCCATCTCCACCGCCACCCCGAACTCTTCTAATACCTCAGCTAGCGCCTTGTCGCTCTTCTTGCCCGCCGCCTCTATCCCTCCGACACAGGCGAGGAGTTCCCGAATCGCAGTCTCCGGGTTGTCCATCTCCAGGTACCGCTTCACGAGCTGCCCGGCAGTTCGCTTCTCCTCCGCAATTCCCGCCCCCCAATCCCACCCGTAGGCCGGCACCTCGCGGACGGCCTGCGCGATTCGTGCCCGCTCTACCTTGCCTGCTGCGCCTCGACCGACGAAGCGGACCATCGCTTCGACATGGCCCTTGAAGATCACCTTCCCAACCAGGCTCGAAATCAGGACCGGGTCCGCCGCGATGTGCCGCGCCATCCGCAAACCGTCCAGCCACGCCTCCACTGCTTCCCCACCGTTCCCCACCGAATCCAGCCGCGTCGCCCGAAGCAGATTCAATCGGGCGAGCTGTCGTGCCTTCGCGAGATGTGGAAGCGTCATTTCGTATCCGTCTTCAAATGCGAGCCCGAAATCGCATGAAGACTTGAGCGAGGCCTTGTGGAGTTCCAGGCAGGCGCCGGCGTTCTTGTCGACCAGTCCGCCCAACGCGGCGTCGTCCCATGCCGCCCTCCCTTCGGCGACGTCGTCGCATTTCATCCAGATAGCGTCGTCCGCTTCCGGAGCCTGGATCATCGAGAACGCGCGCCAGTATCCGAGGGCTGCGTTGGCGGAAGCGGGGGTTTCCGCCGACACGACGGACGTTGTTCCGAGGATCACGAGAACGGCGATCGTTTTCATGGCGGACTCCAAAGAGAAGCAGGTTTGAAGGTCTCGTTGAATGTCAGCGAATGCGCATTTCTTCGCCGCCCACTGCCCGCAACAACCGCGGGGCCGCAGCGTCGAGGAATTCGGTCAGGGAGTTGTCGTCCACCGCGGCGCGCCGAAGTGTTGCCAGCGAGACGTCCGGAGCCCCGTGGGCGTCAGGCAAGGTGTACAGAACGCTCGGAGGCCGGTCCGTCGAGGGCCGGTTCGGACGTTCGAGCCGCTTCACGATCTGCATCCCGAGCAGGGCCACGGCGGCGGCGGAGAGCATCGTCAGCAACCGGGTGAGGACGACTTTTCCACGGCGAAGCGGGAGGGGCCGCGGCGAGCGGGGCCGGAATGCGCGCAGGTCTCTTTCGAACTCCGCCAGCTCCCGGTCGTCCATCACTCAGCCTCCGAGCGGGCCATGAGCGCCCGCAGTTTTTCGACTCCGTACCGCCACCGCGAGGCGGCCGTGTTCGCGGAAATCGAGAGCAGGCTCGCGATTTCCTCGAACGTCAATTCGCCCCACGTCTTCATGACCACGACCTCCCGTTGCTCGCCGGGCAATTCCTCAAGCGCCGCCTCCAGCCTCTCGCGGTCCTCGTCCGGCCCGGCAGGCTCGAACCACGGCTCGCATTCCAAATCGGTCCGGTTTCGCTCGCGCCTCGTGGCATCGAGGACTGCGTTTCGCACCGCGCGGAACAGGTAGGGCCGGGGATCGTCAGGTTTTGAAACCCGGCCTTCGAGCAGCCGCAGGAACACCTGGTGCACCGCGTCCTCGCCCGCAGCCGCGTCTCCCGCCACGGTCCGCGCGAACATCAGAAGCGCGGGGCCGTGTTCGTTGTACCAGCGGCGGATCAGGAGTTGGTCCATCGTTCCGGTGTTCTCACCCATACCACGAACCAAGATGCAGGAATTGTCTACCCAATCACAGATTTGTCCTTCAGCCACTGCCCGCCCGACGCTCACGCCTCAGACTCCCATTTCCGCGAATTGCTCCTCCGTCGGAAACCCGTTCACGCGATACCTCGCCGGGTACATCCCCTCCGGATTCAACCCACTTCCGAGTACCGCCGCTGCGCGCTCCCAGGACACCATTCCACGCATCTCAGACTTTTCCCCACCCACGACCTGCATGAACCCGATCGCTTCCGCTTCCGGAAGCAGCGTCTCGACGCCCTCCGTCCACGTCGTCAGGCTCGAGACGCGATCCGAGTCCCTGGAGCGAATCAACATCAGCGCCGCGACGTAGATCTCTTCCTTCCTGGCGGCGAAGTGCGCCTGGAGCAGATCCTTCTGCTCGGCGTACTCCTGCGAGATTGAGTGCAGGCGAAACGCGCGCAGGGCCCAGGCAAGGGGCGATCCGTCTCCCGGATCGAACGGCTTCCACTCGCGCCCCGCGAGACGGATGGCAACTCCGCTCATCGCGCGCGGCTTTCGCAGGGACTGCCCGGCGAGATTGGCCATGGACGCCAGACCCTCGTGGTCGCCGGACCCGGCCAGGAGCACCTGGTTCTGGCTCGGGATCATCGCCACCGGATCTCCCTTAAGCCCCAGCCCCCGCACGAGGTCGACGAGGAGAATGCGCGACGCGTCGTGGTCGTCGCGCCACGGGGAAGCCAGGACTCCGCGATGCGGCCTTTCCCATTTCTCACCGCTCCGTCGCTCGAGATTCGCGAGCGCGGCCGCCATCGCCTCGTCGAATCCCGTCTTCCACTCGTCCAGCCTCGTTGCGGACACCGCTGCGACCGAGTCAGGCCCGTCGTACGCCAGGCTCGCCGCAAAATGTCCGGCGACCGCCCGGTATGGGATCTCCGGGATCGCGGGCCCGCCGGACTCTGAGCGCAGACGGAGGAACTCGTGGAAGACGCGAACGCGAAGGCGGGGCAGAAGTGCCGGGAGCGCGGCCGCGAACGTCGGCGGGATTTCGAGCGGGGTCACGGCGGCGCGGACGGCGCGCGTCAGGAGACGATCGCGGTCCGACTCTGCGGCGGCGTTGTATTCGTCGAAATGGTTCCGCAGAAAAATGCGCAGCGCCCCGTCGCCGACCACGAGCGCGAACTCCTGCATGTCGCGAACGACCGGGCGCTGCTCCCCCGCCTTGCGGAGCCGCTCCTCGAACAGAATGGAAAATGCCGCCGGATCGACGGAACGCGCCTTTCGCCGGAATGGCCACATGATCCGCGCCGACTCAGCGCTTCGACCGGCGCACACGCTTCCCGGGGGACTTCGACTTCCTGGTGAATGCCGGCTTCACCGATTTCTTGTTTGTGGGGGACTTGCGCGCGGCCTTCGCAGGCTTTTTTTTCGCGGGAGCCGGCTGTTTCTTCGCCGCAGATCCCGGCGCCGGCGCGACCGGCTTCGCCTTCGACGTCACCATCGGCGCGTCCGCCAGCGGCGCCAGCACGACCCCCGCCGCCTTCCTCTCCGCTTCAGCTTCCGCAGCCGACTTCACGGCCGCACGCTTGTGAAGCTCGGCCTGCATCTCACGCCACGGCTCGTAGGGAATGCCAAATCCGCTCTTCAGGAACGACTCGAGCGAGTCGACCGCCCAATGCCAGAATTCCGCCTGGCGGATGCGCTCTTTTTCGTCGGGAAGCGCTGAAAGCTGGACCCTGAGCGTCGTCCGTCCGCCCTCGTCTCCGATCTCGAACACGAGGCGGGCCGGGTCCCCTTCGACTCGCTTCCAGGAGAGCACCAGCCGTCGCGGCTCCTCGACCTCGAGAAACTCGCCCGCGTCGCCCGCCTTGTCGCGAAAGACGCCGCCCGGGCGCGCTTCGGCTTCCGCCCCGTCGCGGAACCATTCGGCGAGAATCTCAGGGCGTGTCAGGGCCGCCCAAACCACATCCGCGGGCGTCTCGAACGAGCGCTCGACCGTGACAGCCGGGGGATCCGTTGGAGTCGTCATCGCGATGCCGCCTGCTTGAACCCTTGGCTCGCCGAAAAAAAAGGCGCGCTCGCGCGCGCCCTTTGTTGCCTGGGTAACGCTCGCCTTCGGTCTAGTTCTCTCCGGCCTTCTTCAGGAACTTCGTCAGCGTCACCGCGTTCCCGACGTCGTTGTACTCGAGCCGGTCGCAGCACTTCAGCATCAGCATGATTCCCAGGCCGCCCAGCTTTCCTTCCTTGTGCCGCTCGCGCGCCGCGTTCAGCGCGTCGCCGGCCTTGCCCTTCTTGACGTACTTCTCGTGGTCGAACCCCTGCCCCTGGTCCTTGACCATGCAGGTGATTTTTTCCTTGTCCAGCAGGTAGAGGATTTCGACCTTCTTGTCGCGGCGGTACTTGTTTCCGTGCTGCGCCGCGTTGCCGATCCCTTCGCGGAACGCCGCCGCGACCGCCACCTGATCCTCTTCCGCAAGCCCGCTCACTTCGAAGAGCACGCGGCCGAACTCGTTGGCCTTCTCGATCGCGCCGTCCTCGGTGGGGAACTGGAAGAGCACCTGCTGCTCGAAGATGACTTCTTCTTCCGACGAACGGATGAGCTCGTCGTCGCAGATATTGAAGAGTTTCTTGACCTCGAACGGCTGCACAACGTGCGCGTCGCCGCAGATCATGAACTGCTTCGGCGAGTCGAGGTTGGAATTCGCGGGAAAGGCGATGACGAGCGGCACGTGCGCCGTCGCCCGGTTCGTCTTCGCGTTTTCGGCGAGCCGCTGGAAGTCCTTCACGCCGCTGTCGATGATCGTCAGGTACACGCCGCCTTCGTTCATCAGCTTCTCGGCGTCGTCCACGTTCGTGGCGACGTTCGTTTTCCAGCCGGCCTTGTTGAAGTAGTAGATGATGCAGTCGACAAAGAAGTCCTTCTCCGGAACGACGGCGAGGACCGTCGCGATGCGCTGCGTCTGGACCGCTTTGGCCCAACCTTCCGCCACCATCACCGTCGGCGTGCGCCCCGCGAAGACAGGTCCGGGGTCGAAGGCAAAGAACCGCTTCGCCCCCGCCAGCATCTTGTGACCGTGCTTCGGGTCTTTCGTGATTTTCGCGCGTTCCTTGCGGACGCGGAACGTTCCAAAGGAATCGGCGACGACGTCCTTTTCGGCGAGGACCAGCTTCTGAACGGCCTGAAGTACGCCGTGGAGCATCGCGCCCGCGTTGTCCGGCGGAACGCCGACGCGAGCGGCGACCTGCGACTGGATCTCCGCTTCCGTCGCGTATCCCGAGCCCTCGCCGAAACCGACTCGGATGAAATCGCGGAATTCGACGCCCTTCCCCGACTTGATCGCGTCGCCGCAGGCCCCGAATACCGCGCTGCAGACGGCCTTGGCGCGGTCTTCGTCGACCTTCAGGACGGGGGCAACGGCCCGGCTCAGATCGTCGATGGTGGCGGTCGGCATCTACGCGATCTCCTTGGCTTTCTTGATCAATTCGTCCTCGGAAATGATCCGTTTCTCGATGAGAAGGCGGACGAGGGCGCGCTGAAGCTGGACCCGGCTCACGCCTTCGCGTGACGCCCGTTCGTCGATTTCCCTGGGAAGCGGCGAATCCTCGAGTTCTTTGAGAAGCTGCTCTTTGGTCTTCGTTTCTTCCGGCGGTTTTTCGGCGTAAAAGAACTGGTTGATGGCCTTCGTGAGGGCGCCGCGAGAAGCGAGGGCGACCTCGATCTTGTAGTCGGTGGCGAGCTGGATTTCCTCAAGCGCCTCGATGTCGGTCGGGTCGGCGACGGCGAGGGTGAGCATGCCGTCGCGGAACGCAATAGGGATGCAGGTGTGCTTCTCGATGAGCTCCCGCGGAACGCGCTTGATCAGGTTTTCAGGCAGGACGACCTTGTCGAGTTCGGCGATGCGCAGGTTCTGGCGTCGCGCGATGAACTGGGTCACCTGGTCGTCGGTGATGAACCCCAGTTTGACGATGACGGCAGGCAACTTGCCGCCGACGGCCTTCTGGAAGTCGGTCGCCTTGCGAAGCTGCTCTTCCGTAACGAGCTTGGCTTCCACGAGGAGACGACCCAGCTTCGTGCCCCCCAGATCGAGGCTGGTGTCTTCCTTCATAAGGCGCGTCCTCCCCTCCGGTTGGGTCAAGATCAGGCCGAATACTTGCGAGGAGTCTAGGGAAGGGGTTATCGAGTGTCAACGATTTGCCTCGGAAGGGGTGGGGGGTGTGGGGACGGGGGTCGAGGGCGGCGCGGCCGCAGCTGGAGCGGGGCCTGCGGAAGTGATGGACGCGCCGCCCCCGACCCCCGTCCCCACACACCCCACCCCTTCCGAGGCAAATCGGGCTTCGAAATGGTGACTCAGGTGGTTGGCGAGGTGGCGCGTGAAATTGCGGCTACTGGCGAAGGATCGCCTGGAATTTATGGACAAGGGCGCTCACGACGGCCTTGACAGCCACGTCAGCCTCCTCGGAAGTCAGGGTCCGGTCGGAGGCGCGGAGCGTGACCGAGAAGGCGATGCTTTTCTTTCCGGCCGGAATCCCTTTGCCTTCATAGAGATCGAAGAACTCTACGCTCTCCAGGAGACCGCTTGTTACGGAGGCCCGCACGGCCGCCTCGACGTCGGACCAGGCCACGGCGCGGTCGAGAACGACCGCGATATCTCGCTGCACGGCGGGGAGCGTCGGGAAATCGCCGAAGCGGCGCGTCAGTTTCGCCGCGGCGACGAGCGCGTCCCAGTCCAGCTCAGCGACGGCCGGCCTGGACCGAAGATCATGCGCGGCGGCCAGCGCCGCGGTAATTTCACCGATGGAACCGATTTCCTTTCCGGATATCGACACGGCGGCGGCACGGCCCGGGGCCAGGTGCGCGCGTTCTGCCGGCCGGAATGTTGACTGCACGCGCAACCCCAGCCTATCGAGCACGTTCTCGATCGCGCCCTTCAGAGCCGCGAACCCCCGGGACGACGACGCCCCCAGGACGGACCGCTCGTGGAAACCACGCGCATCCTTCGCGTAAACCTTTGCGATTTCGAAGACCTCGGCCGCCTTCTCGCCGTACGCCTCATGCATCCGCACCGCATCCAGCAGCGACGGAACAAGCCCCTGCCGCATCTGCTCTTCGCGCTTCCCCGTTTTCCCGAGAACGCCCACGGGCTCGCCGGCGAGGAAGGGCACCTCGGGGGCGGACTTTCCGGTGAACGAGAGGGTCAGGACTTCGTCGAGGCCCGCGGCGCGAAGTGCGTCCTTCGCGGCAGCGGCGGCGAGGTCGGCGGGATTCGGCGGCGCCAGCGCGATATTCACGCGCGGCGACGCCGGGATGCGGTCGTAGCCGTACACGCGCGCGATTTCCTCGACCAGGTCGACATCGCGCGAGACGTCGGCGCGCCAGGTCGGGATCGCGATCCGCCAGACTCCGTCGAGGTCCTCGCGGATCTCGAACCCCAGCCCCTCGAGGATCTTGCGCGCCTGAGGCGCCTCGACCTCGCGCCCCAGCACGCGCGCGATCGACGCGACCTTGAATTGCACCTGCCTCTTGACCGTCGCTTCCGGCTTCGTGTCCAGGTGAACCGTTTCCGGATGCGCGCCGGCGTGTTCCCGCAGGAGAAAGACGGCGCGGCGGCTCGCCCAGTCGACGCGCGCGGGATCGACGCCCCGCTGGAAGCGATATGACGAGTCGCTGGCGAGGCCGAGCTTCTGTGACGTGCGGCGCACGATGACCGGATCGAAGATCGCTGACTCGAGGAGAATCTCGGTGGTCGCCGCGGTGACTTCCGTTTCGCGGCCGCCCATGACGCCCGCGATGGCGACGGGCTTCTCCGCGTCCGCAATCACGAGCGCCCCCGCGACGTCGTAGTCGCGTCCGTCGATCGCCTTCAGTTTTTCACCGGGCTTCCCTTTGCGCACCAGGATGCTCTTGCCGGAGAGCTTGTTCAGGTCGAAGGCATGAAGCGGCTGCCCGCATTCGTAGAGGACGAAGTTGGTGATGTCGACCACGTTGTTGACGCTGCGCAGGCCGATCGCCTCGAGCCGCTGGCGTAGCGCGGAGGGGGATGGCCCCACATTCAAGCCCTTGACGATCCGCCCGACGTACCGCGGGCAGAGCTCGGGTTCCCGCACGTCGAGCATCCAGTCGGGGGAGCGGAAGGAGCGGGTCGTTTCGAGCTTGAAACCGGGCTCGAGCATCGGCTTGCCCGTGACGACGGAGACCTCGCGCGCGACGCCGAGGAGGCTGAGGCAGTCGGGGCGGTTCGCGGTGATCTCGAGCTCGATGACGGTCTCGCCGCCGCGCTCTTCAATTCCCTCGACCTTGACGCCGGCCTTGGTCAGCAGCTCCGCCACGGTCGTCGCGGGGAGCCCCGTGCGACAATAGTCGGCAAGCCAGTCTGTTGTGAATTTCATTTTCTCAGTTTCTTCATGACACCAGGCTTCCCGGACTACCACTGCCTCAGGAACAACGGATGGCTCCGAATGAAATGCCGGATGTCCGGCACTCCCAGCTTCAGCATCGCAATCCGCTCCACGCCCATCCCGAACGCGAACCCGCTGTACTTTTCAGGGTCGATCTTTGCGTACTCCAGAACTTTCGGATGCACCATCCCGCTTCCCAGCACCTCGATCCACCCGCTTCCCTTGCACGCGGAGCAGCCGGCACCCGCGCAGAGCACGCACGAAACGTCAACTTCCGCCGACGGTTCCGTGAACGGGAAATAGCTGGGGCGGAAGCGCGTCTCGGTTTTCGCGCCGAAGAGCTCCTTCATTGCGATGGCGAGCACGCCTTTCAGATCGGCGAACGACACGCCCTCGTCGACCATCAGCCCTTCGAGCTGGTGGAACACGGGGAGATGGCTCGCGTCCGCCGGGTCGGTCCGGAAGACCTTCCCCGGGACGACGACCCGGATCGGCGGCTTGCGCGCCTCCATGATGTGCATTTGAGCCGGGCTCGTGTGCGACCGCAGGAGAAAGCGGTACGGGCGCGAGGCGACCTCGGGGTCGTCGAGGTACCAGGTATCGAACGGCTCGGCGGCCGGGTGGTCGAGCGGAATATTGAGCGCTTCGAAGTTGTAGTACGAAGTCTCGATTTCGGGCCCGTAGGCGGCCTCGAATCCCAGTTTGGCGAAGATCTCCCGGATCTCGTCCATCGTCTGGTAGATCGGATGGCGGCGGCCGAGTTTCGTGCTCGTGCCGGGAAGCGTGACGTCGATCGCGTCTGCGGGAGCGGCTTTGGCTCCGTTCGAAGCGAGCGCCTTGAGGCGATCCTCGGCGGCGGCCTCGCACGCGAGCTTGAGGTCGTTGATCGCCTTGCCGCGGATCTTCTTCTGGTCAGGAGAAAGTTTGCCGAGCTCCTCGGTCAGCTTCCGGAGCCTTCCGGTGCGTCCGAGCCAGTCCGACTTCACCCGATCGGCCGACGCGCCGTCCTTCGCCGCGGCGAGGGCCGCGGTGAATTCGGACTGCAGGGCGGTGAGGTCGGGGTCGGACATGGGTGGAGGTCAGGCTCTTCCTGTAAGTGGTCGTATCTGCCGACGTTTCTGCCTGATCCTCCTTTATCTGCGTACCGCCCTTTTTTTTGAAACAAAAAGGCGCACGCAGATGAAGTCAGATTTCGCAGAAACGTCGACAGATACGGCATTTTTACGTCCGGCTTCTCGCTTGTTCAGCATCACACACAAAAAAAAAGAGCCGGTTTTCGCCGGCCCTCGTGTCGATCGCCAACTTTCGCGCTACCCCTTGGCCATCGCCACGAGGCCCGCAAATGCCTTGGGCTCGTCCATCGCGATCATCGAGAGGCTCTTCCGGTCCAGCTCCACGCCCTTTTTCTTGATCGCGTGGATGAACTTCGAATAGCTCATCCCCAGTGCGACGCACGCAGCGCCGATCCTCTGAATCCAGAGTGCCCGGAACCGGCGCGCCCGCTCCTGCCGCCCGAAATACGAGTGCATCCCCGCGCGCAGCACGCTCTGCTTCGCCAGCCGCAGCATCCGGCCGCGCCCGCCGATGAACCCGCGGGCACGCTTCAGCGTCTTCTTGTTCCGCGCATGACGCGCGACGTTCGTTTTGACGCGCATGGTCTACTTCTTCCCTTCCGCAAGCAGCAGCCGCTTCAGGTAGAACCGCCTCGTCCCGATGTACTCGTGGTCGTGGCAGCGGTTCCGCTTCTGCTTCTTCGTCTTGTTAGACATGAGATGGCTCTTGCCGCACTTGCGGCGCATGAGCTTGCCGGTGCCGGTCACCTTGAAGCGCCAGCGGGCGGACTTATTGGACTTGAGCTTGGGCATGAGAGTCTCTTGATCGTTTGAGATGGTCGGAAGGGCCGAAGAAGATGCGTTATTTCGGCATGAGGGTCAAGGACAACCTGTGGCCCTCGAGCTTCGGCGGCTTCTCGACCTTGGTGATGTCCTCGAGCGCCTTGATGAACTGTTCCATGGTGGCGCGGCCGAATTCCTGGTGCACGATTTCGCGGCCCTTGAAGAACATGTTCACCATGACCTTGTCGCCCTGCTCGATGAACTGGCGCGAGTGGCGGATCTTGGTCTGGACGTCGTGTTCCTCGGTCTTCGGCGTGAGGCGGATTTCCTTGGTCTTCTGGACGTGGTGCTTCTTGTGCGCGTCGTGCTCTTTCTTCCGCTGCTCGTATTTGAATTTGCCGTAGTCCATCAGCCGGCAGACGGGCGGATCCGCGTCCGGCGCGACCTCGACAAGGTCGAGACCCTTCTCCTCAGAAAGCTTCTTCGCGTCCTCGATGGCGACAATATTGGCCTGCCCGTCGTCTTCCACAAGGCGGACCCTCTTCGCGCGGATCCGGTCGTTGATTCGATATTCCTGCTGTTTGACGCTCGTAGTCTGGGCTCCTTTGCTTTAGGGGAAGTGGGAGGTTAACCGGGAGAGGGATGGGGGATCAATAGGGGAAGTTGCCGGCGGACAGCGGCCGGCGGCCCAGACCGTGCCGAAAGGGCTCATCGTTTTGAAGCGACGTCTTCGCGCAGCAGCGATTCGAAGCGGGTGACGTCCATCACTCCGAGATCCTTCCCTGCCCGTTCGCGGACGGCGACTTGTTTGGCGGCGACTTCCTTCTCGCCGACGACGAGCATGTACGGAGTCTTGAGAATGGCGGCGTCGCGGATCTTGTGCCCGGTGCGCTCGTTTCGCGCGTCGACGTCGACGCGGAAGCCGGCGTTGCGAAGCTGCGCAGCAACGGCCTCGGCGTACGGAATGTGCGCATCGGCGATCGGAATGACGGTCGCCTGCGCCGGCGAAAGCCAGACGGGAAACGCGCCGCCGTAGTGCTCGGTGAGGACGCCGAAGAAGCGCTCCACCGAGCCCATGAGCGCGCGGTGAACCATGTAGGGCTGCTGGCGGTTGCCGTCCTCGCCGACGAAGGAGAGATTGAAGCGCTGCTCGCTGGGAAGATTGAAGTCGAACTGCACAGTCGAGCACTGCCACTCGCGGCCGAGCGAGTCGCGCACCTTGATGTCGATCTTGGGCCCGTAGAACGCGCCGCCTCCTTCGTCGAGCTGGAATTTCACGCCCGCGTTGTTGAGCGCGTTGCGAAGCGCGGCCTCGGTCTTTTCCCAGTCGGCGGCGGCCCCGACGGACTTCTCCGGACGGGTGGAGAGATAGATCGCGAGGTCCTTGAACCCGAACTTCCCGAGCCATTCGACGGCGAAGTTGAAGACGTCGATGATCTCCTTCTCCACGCTCTTCGGCGTGACGAAAATATGCGCGTCGTCGATGGTGAACCCGCGGACGCGCAGCATCCCGTGCAGCACGCCCGATTTCTCGAAGCGGTAGACGGTCCCGAACTCGGCGAGACGCATCGGCAGCTCGCGGTACGAGTGCAGCTTCGTCTTGTAAATCATGATGTGCCCGGGGCAGTTCATCGGCTTCACACGGAACGGCCGGTCGTCGATCATCATCGCGCCGAACATGAGATCCTTGTACGCCTCGAGGTGCCCCGAAATCTTGTAGATCTCTTCGCTTGCGATGTGCGGGGTGTTCACCAGCAGATACCCGCGCTTGATGTGGTCCGCATACCACTCCTGCTCCATCACATGCCGGATCATCGATCCGCGCGGGTGCCAGTGGACCAGCCCGCCGCCGATTTCGTTGTGGACGGAGAAGAGGTCCAGTTCCTGTCCGAGCTTGCGGTGGTCGCGCTTTTTCGCTTCTTCGATGAGGAACAGGTGTTTCTCCATGTCCTCCTTCGACCACCACGCGGTCCCGTAGAGCCGCTGGAGCATCTTGTTTTTTTCGTCGCCGCGCCAGTACGCGCCGGTCGCCCTGGTGACCTTCACCGCAGGGACGACGCCGGTCGAGGCGAGGTGCGGCCCGCGACAGAGGTCGGTAAAGTCCCCCTGGGTATAGAACGACACCTTGTCGTCGGTCCACTCTCCGAGCATCTCAACCTTGTAGTCCTGTTTTTCTTTCTTGCACCGCTCAATCGCCTCGGTGCGCGGCATCTCGAACCGCTCGCACGGAAAATTCGATGCGAGGACTTTCTGCATCTCGGCGTCGATTTTCTCGATGTCGTCGGGCGTGAATGGTTTTTCCGGGTCCATGTCGTAATAGAACCCGTCCTCGATCGGCGGCCCGATGGCGAGCTTTGTTTTCGGAAAGAGGCGCAGCACGGCCTGAGCCATGATGTGCGCGCAGGTGTGGCGCAGGTGGTCGAGCGATTCGGGCTGCTGCTTCGTCACGAGCTTCAGCTTCACCTCGCCCGTGATCTTGAAGCCCAGGTCCACGGGTTTCTCGTCCACGATCCCGATCACCGAGTCTTTCGCCAGCCGCTTGCCGATCGATTCGGCGACCTGGAGGACGGTGGTTCCGTCCGCGTATTCGCGGGTCTTTCCGTCAGGGAGGGTTACTTTGGCCATGGTTGCGGGTGAATGAAGCAGGGTTTCGTGACAGTGTCAACGCTCGGGGGCGGGATGAGGTTTGCGGAAGTCGTGGTCGTTTCTCCTTTCCCTTTCCCTTTCCCTTTCCCTTTCCCGACCACGATTCATGAATCGTGGTCGGGAAAGGGAAAGAGGAACGGGAAAGGGAACTGCCTACTTCACCGCCACCACAAACTTCCCCTTAGGCGCCCCCAGCGGCGTCGGATACTGCAACGTCATCGCCTCCCCCTTCCGCACCACCTTCACCTCCACCGTCGCCCTCCCCGCAATCTTCGCCGTCGCCTTCCCCCACGCCGCTTCGCTGTCGATTTTCACGTCGCCAACCTGCACGATGATGTCACCTCGATGGACCGGATTCTGCACCTGCCGCTTTCCCATCCCGTTCGGCCTTTCCTCGCGACCCGGGACTTGCTGCACCAGGAATCCTGTCGCAGGAGGCTTCACCATCTGAAGCGCCGCGGCCGCCGCTTCCGCCAGCAGCCGCTCAGGCGATTTCGCGAGTTCCTTCAGCACCTGTTCGGACTCCGGCCCCATCGACACGATCATCTTCAGATACTGCATCTGAAGGGCCAGTCCATTTGCCTCGCGCGTCATTTTCGTCAGCGCCGGCAGCATTTCCTTCGTGATGTTCCCTTCCATCGCCCGAAGGATTCGCGGCAACTCATCCGCATCGGCCCCTTCAAGCGCCTCGAACAGGAATTTCCCCTCGTGCGCTTCCGCAAGCCACGCAAACGCCTGCTCGAGGTACAGCTCGGATTCGAATGTCCGCAGCGCGCGGGCGGTCGGCACCGAGTGCTTGTGAAACGCGATGTCGGCGGCGAGCGGCTCGAGCGCGTCCTCCCGCAGCGTGTACTCAACAATGTCTTCGACCGCGAGCACGCGGAATATGAGGCTGAGGGCTTCGTCCCAGTTCGGTTCTCCGGAAGCGATGACCGCGCGGATTTCGATCGCCGCGTCGTTCCACCGTTTTTCGGCGATCGCCTTTTCGGCGCGGGCCTGCGGGCCGACCGACGGCGGCGGGACCATCCCCGATTGCACGAGCGGCGCGGCGGTCGCTTCTCCGCCTTTCCCCTCCGGCCCCGCCGGCGTCGGCTTCCGCCCGTGCTCGAACAGAACGCCGCCGAGAAATCCCGCCGCGACGGCGATCACGAGGTAAGCGATGAGGTGCGAGCGCGGCATGGACGGCGAATTGTATCAGGTGCCGGGGAGCTATCGCGCGAGCCAGGCTTTTCGTTCGCGCCCGGGAAATCGCTCGATCGCGTAGCGCAGCATCGTGCGCGGCATCCGCTTCACGTTTGCTCCGAGAAACCTCCTCAGCACGGCCCCGTCGCGCTTGCCGATTTCGCGCAGCATCCACCCGCAGGCCTTGTGCATCAGGTCTTCGGTGTCGCCGAGGAACATGCGGAGGAGGCGGAGAGATTCGGTGAAGCGGCCTCTCTTGATGTAGGCGAATGTCGCGAGCATCGCGATCCGGCGGTCCCAGAGGCGCTTCGAGCGCGCCCATTTCCAGAGCGGCGCCTTGCCGCGCTTCTCGAGGTGCGCGCCGACGATGTGCTCGGCGGTGCCGTCGACGAGGTCCCAGTTATTGATGAAAGGGAACGCGGAGAGGTAGGCGCGGTAGATCCGCGCACGCGCCGGCGCGTCGCCGCAACGGTAGCGGTCGACCAGGTACATCAGGCCGAGGGCGCGTTCTTCGTGAATGCGCGAGCGAACGAGCGCCGCGACGTCCGTGTCCGGGAGCCCGCGGAACCGCTTCACCAGACCTCGCACTTGCGGTGTCGACAGCCCGATGAATTCGTCGCCTTCGCCGTACTCGCCTGGACCCGACTTGAAGAATGTCATGTTGACGGCCCGCCGGTGGGGTGATGCGAGCCGCGCGATCTGGCGCCGGACGTCGGACAGCCGCTCGGATCTCACAGAGCCTGGAGCCTGCGCGCGAAGCCCGCGACCCGCCCCTTCGTCACAGCATGTCCCTCGGAGCGCAGTCTGGCCGCGTGCGCCGCAAGCTTCTCGTTCAGCCGCCCGTCGTCGCGCACGACGCGCCACCACGGCGCCGGCCCCCGGCGTCGCGCCTTGCGGTCCTCCTCCGAGGCCTCGGCCACGATGCGCCAGTGAATTCCCGTGACCAAAGGGCACGCGATGGTCGCCCCGGCGTCCTTCGCCAGCCGGGCTCGAATCGCCCCGAGTGTGGTGAGGCGCCCTTTCCTGATCCGGCGGACCAGCATGTCCACGTCCAGCGCCCGCGGAATCAGCAGCGTCCCCACGCCCCATCGCGACTTCATCGAAGCCGGCATCGGCTGCACCTCCGCGGGCCGCGGAGACTCGAGCTTCTCCCGCCAGCTTTTTTTCGATTTCATCATTTCGACTCCGGCGCCCTTTCGAGCGTCTCCACGTTCGGGTTCCGCGCCTCGTCCCACGCGTCGCTCACGACGTCTTCGACCTTGAAGGGGTTGTCCTTCAGCAACATTTCGAGTCCGGGCAGATCCTTCGGAGCCTTCTTCAGGATGGCTTCGAGATCGTCGAACCACTTGCGCCCCGCCAGGTTTGCCGCGACGTCCGCCGGGCTCGACCGTTTTTCGAGCCCCGTGAACTTCCCCGCCGCATGGATCGCGAACGCGCCGACAAGGTCGTACGACTTCCGCCCGTCCTCGTCCGCCCACCAGCATTTCAGCTTCCCCGTCTTGCGCAGCCACTTCACGAAATCTGCGCCCGGGTCCATCCCCTCCAGCCATTTCGACATCCCCTCCGCAAGGGCGTCGCCGCGGGTCGGGTCCTCGTCGGCGACCTGCCGGACGAAAAACCCCTCTTCGAAAAAATGCCCAAACTTGTCGGTCCCGATCGACAGGTCGAGGTCCTTCCTGCGGATGATGAATGAAGGCGCGTACACCGAGTGCGCCGCCCTCTCCTTCTCCGGCAGATCCCCGAAGTTCAACTCCGGCGCAATCCCGCGATCCGCTTCCAGGAGCAGCTCCACCGCGGCGATCGACTTGTTCTTCAGCGGAAACGTAAACACCTTCCACGCCGCCACCAGCGCCTTCTCCACGTCCCCCGGCGACTTCTTCCACGACTCCACGATCGCCGCGTCGCGCGTCCTCGTGATGAACGCGTTCACAGCCTCGTTGACCGGCTTCTGGCCTTCGCGGGGCTTGCTGGAAGCGACTTCGCGCGACAACGCAGGCTGATGTAGGCTCAGTAGAGCGGCGGCGAGCACCGAGAGCAGTCTGTGACCGGAGCGAATTCGCGTCGCAGGAAATGACTGTGTCACTTGATTTTCGACCTTCCCGGCCGCCCATACCCAAGCCACTCAGGAACGTTCGTTTCGCACCAACGCCTATGTTCTTCCATGGTGTTGAAAGATCTGAACGGTGCGTCATCCATGACTGGTTTGTAGGTCTTGATGAAAGCGTATTTCAGTCGCTGGCGGAGGGGTATGCGCGCGGCGGCTTCGAATTCCGCGATCCACTCGCGGCGCTGGCGTTGCGTTTCGATCACTAGCGACATTCTACTTCAACTTCGCCTCGTTATCTTTGTGCACGAGATCCGCGTAGAAGCAGTCCCACAGGAACAACTCCGTCGCCCCGATCTCGTTCATCGGCGTGCCTTCGGAGAGCTTCTTCGCCTCCTCGGGGTTGTCGGCCGCGATGAGCGTGAGGCCGCCGGAGTGGGTCGGGAAGCCGCCGCCGCCGCAGGCGATGAGCTTGCCTTTCGACTTGAGGTCGCGCAGCCAGACCATGAGGCGAGGGATGCGCTTCTCGAATTCCTCCTGCTTGAAGGTCGCGTCGGGCTCGTGGGCTCTCCAGATACAGGCGAACACTTGGCGCATGGAACACCTCCGATTCGGGTTGTCTGGTTGGCCTGCCCGCTCGCCCGCCTGCCCGCCCGCCTGCAGACGTAAGAGCCCGCCCTCCGCCCTCGGGGAAGGAAGGCGCTGGTTTCCTTCCCCGAAGACAGAGGGCGGGCGGGGTGCGCTACGTTTTCTTCTCCAGGGGAGGAAGTTTCAGCGCGATGTGAAGCTCGTCGAGTTGCCTGGGGATGATCCCGCTCGGGGCGTTCTGCATGAGGCACTGGCCCTTCTGTGTCTTCGGGTACGGAATGACGTCGCGGATCGTGTCGAGGCCGAGGAGGAGCATGACGAAGCGGTCCACGCCGAGGGCGATGCCGCCGTGCGGCGGGGCGCCGAAGTCGAAGGCGTCGAGCATGAAGCCGAATTTTTCGCGGATGTCGGACTCCTGGAGGCCGATCACGGCGAGCACGCGGCCCTGGACGTCCTTGCGGTGGATCCGGATGGAGCCGCCGCCGAGCTCGACGCCGTTGAGGACGAGGTCGTAGGCGCGCGCGCGGACTTTGAGGGGCTCGGTCTCGAGGAACTGCAGGTCCTCGGGCTTGGGCGAAGTGAACACATGATGCTTCGCCTGCGGCTTTCCCTCCGGGCCTTCCTCGAACATCGGGAACTCGACGACCCAGAAGGGCTCCCAGGTGCCCTCCTTGATCAGCTTCAGCTTCGCTCCGAGGTGCGTGCGCAACCCGCCGAGCGCGACTTTGCAGCGGCCTCTTTCGTCGGCGACGAAGAAGAGCATGTCGCCGTCCTTCGCGCCCATTTTCTCGCGTAGCGCGGCCAGCTCCTCGGGCTTGAAGTTCTTCGCGCTCGACCCGCCGAGCGACCCGGCCTCCGCCTTGAGCCACACCAGCCCCTTCGCGCCGTTCCCCTTCACGTACGTCGTCAAGTCGTCGATCTCCTTGCGGCTCATCGTCCCGCCGCCCGCGACGCAGATCCCCTTCACCACGCCGCCCGTCGAAATCGCTTCGCTGAAAACACGAAACGCGCTCGCCTTTGCGAGTTCGGAAACGTCCACGAGGTGCATGCCAAATCGAATGTCCGGTTTGTCGGAGCCGTACTTGTCCATCGCTTCCGCATACGTCATTTTCGGAAACGGCCGCTTCAGCTCGACGCCGAGCACCTTCTTGAACACGTTCGACACCGCGTGCTCGACCGCCGCCTGCACGTCCCCCTCGTCCACGAACGACATCTCGAGGTCGAACTGCGTGAATTCCGGCTGCCGGTCGGCGCGCAGGTCCTCGTCGCGGAAGCACTTGCAGACCTGGAAATAGCGGTCCATGCCGGCGACCTGGAAGAGCTGCTTGAAGATCTGCGGCGATTCGGCGAGGGCGAAGAACTGGCCTTCGTGGAGGCGCGACGGCACGAGGAAGTTGCGCGCGCCGCCGGGCGTGTTCTTGATGAGGATCGGCGTGTCGAGGTCGAGGAAGCCCTGCTGGTCCATCGATTCGCGGAACGCCGCGATGATCCTGTGGCGCGTCATCATGTTGCGCTGCATCGGCTTGCGGCGCATGTCGAGGTAGCGGTACTTGAGGCGGATTTCATCCGAAACATCCACGTGCTCGGTGACTTCGAACGGCGGGACCTTTGATTCGTTCAGGATTTCGAGCTGAAGCGCTTCGACTTCGATCTCGCCGGTTTCGACGCCTTTCTTCACGGCCTCCGCCGGCCGGGCCCGCACCGACCCGCGAATGGCGACGACCCACTCGGCGCGCAGCAGCATCGCCTGCTCCATGAGCGGCCCGGACGTTTGCCCAGGCTTGAAGACGACCTGCGTCTTCCCGTACCGGTCCCGCAGATCAATGAACAGCACGCCGCCGTGGTCGCGGCGCGCTTCGACCCACCCGTTCAGGTTGACGGTGGCTCCGGCGTCGGCGGCGCGGAGGGCGCCGCAGGTATGCGTGCGTTTTAGGGTGAACATGGGTTCGCCTTTGATCGGTTGAAGTCAGGTAAAGGTTCGCGCCGAGCGGCGCGCGGGAGCGAGAGGTTAGCAGCCTTCGTTGCCGGCAAAACGAAAATCGGCTCAACGAAGGTCTATCGTGGATGGCCCCAATCCACCAGTTTTGGAAATGCCACCGCCGCCAGCACGCCCACGGTTGCGAAAACGTGGAGGCACACCCCAACCAACCCTGTCCTGGTGAATTGAAATCCCGGTTGCCAGTGACTCGGAAAAAACGCGATATTCGCGATGATGGCGCAGGTCGCCAGGAAGACCCGGCGTCGAGTCGACATCTTTGAAGAAGGAAGCTGATTCCCGGGTGGCCCGCTGGTCATTTGCACAGCCTCCTTTTCCTGCGTAAAAAACCCGCCGCTATCGAACCATCGCCTCGACAAGCCGCACTGAACGCCCGAGGAACGGACTCGCGAAAAACCCTTCCCCATCCTTTGCGATTGGCGCGAACACGCCGTTCTGCAGTGCGAACCCCGAAGCGTCGCGACCGTCGGGCCACGAGTAGTAGTACTCGCGGACGCCGCTCATCTGGAAGGCGAGGAATTTCGCGCCGCGGGGGGCCATGTCGCGCTCGTAGGTCTTCTTGCTCAGGAACTCCACGATGAATTCAGGAACGCGGCCGATGGATTCCGTTCCGGGCAGGTACGGCACGTCCTCGATGGTGTGAATCGAAATGTCAGGGTAGACCACGGTGTCCAGCGGTTGCGGAAGACGGTGAAGCGCGTCTTGCGTGATGAACCACTTTTTCGATCTGACCAGGGGGAGCAGCGCGGCATAGAGGTTTCCACTGGCTGTGCCGGACTTTGCGTTTCCAGGCGACAGGGGCAGCACCCAACCTCCAATAAGCTCCAGCGGATTGGCGTCGTCCTGGTCCCAGTGTTCGAATTCCTCGGCCCGTGTCAGACCCGGTCCTCCGGGGTCGAGGCGCCCGAAGATCGTCTCGGGAGGCAGGAGCGCAGGCGAGGGAGGAATGCTGGACATGCAAGTAACGTAACCGAGGCATCGGCCTCGGGTCAATCGCCTCGACTGGTTGAACGAGGCCGAGTCCTTGGCGTGCCGTCCGGTTACGCTCGAACGCTCGGGTTGACGCAGGTCCGGTCAACGCTCGGCACGATTGACTTCGTCAAGGGCCTTCCGGCCCGCCCGGCCAATCCGCTTCGAGTGCCGGCGCTTCAGCCTTGTGAAGTAATCAACGGAGCCATGGGGCTCAATGCGGGCATGTTTGACGAGCCGGAGGAACATGTTGGCTTTTCCCCTGTCGGTGATGACAACCTCCCGCTCGCGCCCGATGAGAGGCATGACGCCGGGAAAACTGGGCGCGAAGATCGCGAATGCTGACCTTCTGAATGTGGGAATCATGCTTGAATCACAAGGTCGATTCAGGCGTCTTGCACGGCGATCGGTTGGTCTAGTCTCGTCTCATCAGGCGCGGGAGAACCACCTTCCAGTAGAAGAAGGCGGTGAAGCCTCCCACTGCCGCAAAAACCGTCCAGTCCCAGGAAGTCAGCAATGGCGATTTGAAAAATCCCACGACCATCACGCTGATCCCCACCAGCCCGTGGAAGATGTGAAGCGCCATCCCGGGTCCCGATTCACTTCCCGCCATTGCGCTCTACTCCAGGATTCGAGGGGAGTCGCCCTCCCGGGCCGACATCTCTCCGCAAGGGCACTGACTTAGCTTACGATTCGGCATTCATGCCCGCCACGCCCGAAATCGAAACCGAAGTCCTGACAAAAGACTACGGCCCCTTCCGCGCGCTCGACTCCCTCACGCTGCAGGTGCACGCGGGCGAGATCTTCGGGCTGCTCGGGCCCAACGGCGCGGGGAAGACGACGACGATCCGGCTGCTGATGGGGATGCTGGTGCCTTCGTACGGGAAGGCGCGGCTGCACGGGATGGACTGCCATGCGGAGCGGGTTGAGGCGAAGCGGCATGTGGGGTACCTGCCGGACAATCCGACGTTTCACGATTACCTGCGCGGACGGGAGATCCTGCGGTTCGTGGCGCACATGCACGGGCTGCCTTCCGCCGAGGCCCGGTCTCGCTCCGACGCCCTTCTCACCCGCTTCGGCCTCATGGAAGCGGCGGACGACTATGCGGTGAACTACTCGACGGGGATGAAGCGCAAGCTGGGGCTGGCGTGCGCGATGATTCACTCGCCGGAGACGTTCATCCTGGACGAGCCGACGAACGGGCTTGACCCGGGGGCGGCGCGGGACGTGCAGGACTGGATTCTGGAGTCGGCTCGCGCGGGGAAGACGATCCTGCTGTCGACGCATCTGCTGGAGATGGCGGAGCGGCTGTGCCATCGGGTGGGGATCATCGACAAGGGGCGGCTGGCCGCGGTCGGATCTCCTGCTGAGTTGAAGGAGAAGCTGTGTCCCGGCGGGTCGCTTGAACAGGTGTTTCTTGCGGTTACGCGGCCTAACGGATCGGGGAGGCAGTCGGGAGACGGGAGTTCGGAGAAAAACGGACCTGCGACGGCATTGCCACCCGCGCCTCCGCAATCATGACCCGCGTCTCCTTTCCCGGCGCCGTGCGGCTCATTCTCGGGCTGCGTTTCCGCCGCTTTTTCAACCGGCTGGGATCGTTTTCGCGGATCCGGTTCGGGAAGAACGCGCCGGTGCGGAAGGGCGGGCCGGCGAAGAAGGGGATGACGGTGCTGGGCGCGGGGCTGCTGATGTTCTTCGGGATTCAGCTCGGGACGACGATCGCCTGGGGTTCGATCCAGAACATGACGAACGTGCTGGCGCCGAGGGAGGCGCTGGTCGACGTCGACACGCCGCCGGCGTTCTGGACGGGGAGGCCGGAAGACTGGCGGGGGCTGGACCCGAGGGTGCGTCAGGCGATCATCGAGAAGGACCTGAAGTCGTCGAAATACAGGGACACGGCCGACCGGTCGCGCGCGCCGGCGGTGCTGGGCGGCGTCGGCTTCGTGCTGGCGATGCTGATGCTCATGCTGCTTACGAACGCGCTCGGCGTCTCGACGAGCGACCTCGGGCGGCTCGAAGAAGACGTCGAATGGCTGCTCGGCATGCCGGTCCCGACAACCGCAATCTTCGCGGCAAAAGCCGCCGAACGCATCGCCATGAACCTCCTCGGCTGGTTCGGCGTCGCGCCGCTTCTCACCGTCGCCGGGCTCTGCTGGGGCGCCGGCTGGTGGTCCCTCGCGTGGGGCATCGGCGGCGCGCTCTTCGTCAACGCGATCGTCGCCTGCGCGCAGATCGTCATCGAAATGGCGTCGCACCGGCTGCTCCGCGCGGGCGGACGACGCAATCTGCAGGCGATCGCCGTCGTCCTGCAGGTCGGCCTCATGCTCGGCTCCATGGCGTACGGGACCGCCGCGGGCGCCTCGGAATCGTTTCTCTACGAACTGCTGCGCGCGGGAAGCGGCATCGCGCGCTGGCTCCCCGGCGGGTTGCTCGCCGGAGTGATGCACGGATCGGGAAGCGGCGCTTTCGCGATCGCGGGGCTGGTCGCGTGGGGCGCCGGGTCGGCGGCGCTTGCGGCGTGCGCGGTCGCCTGGGCGTCGAAGCGCGGACTTGAGGCGGTGCAGCCGGCGATGGGAAGGGCGAGCGGGCGGGCGGGCAGGCGGGCGGGCGGGCAGGAAACGGCGCGGTTCGACGGGCTGCTTGGAAAAGAAGTCCGGCTGCTGTTCCGCGACAAGGTGCTGCTCGTGCAGGTGGCGCTGCTTCCGGTGGTGGTGGGGCTTTCGCAGGTCATCCTGAATCCCGGGATGCTCAAGCGCGCGCTCGGGTCGCCGCTCATGTCGGGGGCGGTCGCGTTCGGAATCGGCGCTTACGCGCTTCTGTCGGCCGCGCCGGGCGTGCTGCTGCACGAGAAAGACGCGCTCTGGCTGCTCTACACGTTTCCGCAGCGCGTGAGCGGAGTGATTCTCCGGAAGGCGATGCTGTGGGCGGCGATCGCCGTGGCGTGGTCGCTTGCGGCGGAGATCTTCGTCATCACGCGCCGCGGCGGGTTCGCGATCGAGGACGTCACGGCGATCGTCTGGATCGTGCTCGGCCTGCCGGTCTACGCGCTCATCGCGTCGTCGATCGGCGTCCTCGGCTTCGACCCGACCATCACAGAAATCCAGCGCCGACTCCGCGTCGATCTCATCTACCTCATCTTCTTCCTCGGCGGCCTCCTCACCGCAGGGCTCTGGCTCCCCACCCCATACGCCCGCGCGGCCTGCCTCATTGCCTTCGCCGGACTCGCCGTCAGCCTCTGGCAGAAAGCCACCGCGCGCTTCGACATACTCCTCGACCCGACGGCCGCACCGCCGCGCCGTCTCGACGCCGCCGACGGCCTCATCGCGACCATCCTCTTCCTCTACGTGCAGGGCGGCGTGCTCGTCGTGCTCGTCATGCTGGGCGTGTCGCCTTCCCTGGCCGCCTTCCCCGCCTACACCGCCGCCGGCGCGGTCGCCGTCGGATTGACCGTGCTCGTGCTTTGGCGAAGCGGCCTCCCGCTGCGGAATCTGCCGAGGATGTGGCCGGAACGGCCGCTCGGTTCGCTGGGCGTCGCGGTGATCGCGGGGCTTGGAAGCGCCGCCGTCGCCGCGGGGTACCTGTTCCTGGTGGAGAAGCTGGGGATCGCGCAGCCGCGCCTCCCCGCCGATTGGCTGTACGCCGCGCTCGCCGTCGGCGCAGCGCCGCTGTTCGAAGAGGTCCTCTTCCGCGGCATGGTGTTTCAGCCCCTGAGAAGATCGCTCTCGCTCTTTCCCGCCGTCGCGTTCAGCGCCCTGCTGTTCGCGATCGTCCACCCGCCGCTGTCGTTCGCGCCGGTGCTGGCCCTCGGCTTCGCGACCGCGCTGGTGCACGAGCGCTCGAAAGGTCTCCTGGCGCCCATGCTGACCCACGCGATCTACAACGCAGCCGTCCTTGCGATGCAGCGGTGGATGTAAGTTTTCGTTTTTAGTTTTTCTTTTTTCGTTTTTCGTTTTCCCTGCCTTCCATGACCCACGATCCCACCTGGTCCCTCACCAACTCCGCCGGCGCGTCTTCATCCGGTTCCGCCTCCGGCATCCGCCACTCGCGCACGCAGGCCCTCCTCGCCGCGCGCGGTCCTGGATCCGACCGCGCGTTCGTCCTCGTGAACGGATTCGAAGCCTGGGTCGACCACCCGGCCGGCCGTTCCCACCTCGCTTCGCAGCGTTACGCGCCGGGGATCACGAACCCCGACGAAGCCTCGCGCATCGAGTCGTTCACCTCGAAACCCCGGCCGACCTGGCGTTTCAAAGTCGAAGGCGACGCCCACGTCACGCAGGAAATCGAGCTCCTCCCCGATCGAGCCGTCGCCGCGGTCCGCTGGTCGATCGCCGAAGACCGACGCGGCTTCACCCTCCATGTCCGCCCGTTCATCAGCGGCCGCGACCCCGAAGCGCTTCATCACCAGAACGAGGTCCTCCGCACGCACACGGAGAAGCGCGGCTGGAAGTTGAGCTGGCGCCCGTACGAAGGCGTCCCGGAAATCAACGCGTACGCGATGGGGATTTTCGACGAAGACCCGCTCTGGTACGACAACTTCCAGTTCGACGACGGGGCGACGGAAGATCTGTTTTCGCCGGGGATTTTTCACTCGCCGCTGTTCTACGGAAAGCCGTTCGAGCTGATTCTCTCCGCGGGCTGGGAGGAAGTCGTCGCAGGGATGATCCTGCCGGAGCATCCGGTGCTGTGGGCGGAAACAGAAGCGCCGCGGGCGAAGACGATGCGCAAGGCGGCTCGGAAGCCAAAACCCAAGGCAAAGGTAAAGGTCAAGAATCAAGGGAAGTCGAAGAGGAAATAGGAGGTTCAGTATGCTCTTTCATTCTCTTTTATTCGCGACCCGTCCTTTGTTGCCATAGCCATGCGAATCAGTTTTCCATGCGAGTGGCGTCTTACCCGCGCCGGACGATTTCACAAAAACAAAGGATGGGTCGCGAACCAAAACGAATGAAGGAGAATCTTGCGCTACTCCGCCTCAAACCTCATGTCCTTCACCTGCAACTCCACCGATTCCCTCCCCTGCCACTCGTTGATGATCGGCCCGAATGCCAGGCTCAGCGGACGGCGGCGGTTCAGCAGCAGCTCCTCGTAGCGGTCCGCCATCCCGAACCCTATTACCTTGAGCGAGTGCTTTCCCTGCACGACGTAGAAGGAAATGTGGTCCCCCGTTTTCCCGATGACCTTCGGATCCCCGGCCAGGCGGAGATTCGAAGTCGACAGCACCGGCGCCGCATTTCCGTAGCCGTGCGGCTCCAGCAGCTGAATCTCCTTCACCACGTCCCTCGTCAACTGCTCCAGGTGCACTTCGGCATCGATCCCGAGCCGCGGCACAAGGTCTTCCGTCTTGAGCACGCCCCGCGCGTATTCGTTCAACTGGCGGCGCAGAAGCGCCACATTTTCCCGCTTGATCTCCAGTCCCGCCGCGTGCGAGTGCCCGCCGAACGCGATCATCAGGTCCCTGCACGTCGTCAGCGACTCGTACAGGTGGAACGCCGGAATCGAACGCCCGCTCCCCTTCCCCTTCTCCCCTTTCATCGCGATCAGAATCGTCGGACGGTAGTACTTTTCCGCGAGCTTGGACGCCACGATCCCGATCACCCCCGAATGCCACCTGTCGTCCGACAGCACGATCACCGGATCATTCTCGAGGTCGTGCTCTTCCTCCACCATCTGAAGCGCCTGCGCCAGGATGTCCGCTTCCACCCTCTGCCGGTCCGAGTTCGCGGCTTCCAGGTCCGTCACGATGTCCTCTGCGCGATGCGGGGAATCCGTCAGCAGCAGTTCGACGCCGATGGAAGCGCTTCCCATGCGTCCCCCCGCGTTCAGCCGGGGGCCGATGCGGAAGCCGACGTGGCCGGCGTTGAGGGGGAGGCCTTCGAGGCCTGCGCTGCGGAGGAGCGCCTGGATGCCAGGCGTCTGCGAGGCGCCGAGGGCGGCGAGTCCGAAAGTGGCGAAGACGCGGTTCTCGCCGATGAGCGGCGCGACGTCCGCGATCGTCCCGAGCGAGACGAGCGCCATCGACTCTACGAAGAACCGCGCGAGCGGCCCGGTGATGCGATTATGCCCGTGGATTCCTTTCGCCAGCGCCCAGACGAGCTTGAACGCCATTCCCGCGCCGCAAAGCCCGAGGAACGGGTAGCCGCTGTCCTGCATCTTCGGATTCAGAACGGCCAGCGCGGGCGGGAGCGTCGACATCGGCTCGTGGTGGTCCGTCACGATCACGTCGATCCCCAGCTCCTGCGCCAGACGCACTTCCTCGATGTTCGTCGTGCCGCAATCCACCGTAATCAGGACCTTGATCCCGTCTCTGGCGAATTTCTCGATTGCCGCGCGCGACAGCGAATACCCCTCCTGCACGCGGTGCGGGATATACCAGTTGATGTCCCTTCCCAGGGTCCGGAAGAACTGAACGATGAGCGTCGTGCCCGTGACGCCGTCGACGTCGTAGTCGCCGAACACGAGGATCGGCTCGTTGTCTCGAAGCGCGCGCTGGAGCCGGTCGACGGCCTTGTGCATTTCGCGCAGCAGGAACGGGTCGTGGAGATGGTCGAGCTGTGTGCGGAGGAACATGGAAGCGGCGGCGGGGTCTTCGACGCCGCGGTTGATGAGGAGTTGGCCGACCAGCGGCGAAATGCTCAGGGCGCGGGCGAGGCGCTCGGCGCGCTCGGGGTGGGAAGGAGAAATCTGCCAGCGTCGGTGAATGCGATTGGTTCGAGTGGCCATTGTTTCGAGGAAGGATAGCCTCGTGCGTTGGCGATCACAAGACGCTGGACGGAGAGTTGCGAGTTGCGGGTTGCGGGTTGCGAGTGACTATGAGCCGGCGATGAGGCGCTGGCGCAGGTGTTCCAGGGCCAGCCTCGCAGCCCGGGCCTGGATCGCTCCGCGATCGCCGGACAATCTCAGGTCGGAAACCGTCGTGCGGCCTCGCAGATGGACCGCGGTGTAGACGAGGCCGACCGGTTTCACGTCCGTGCCTCCAGAAGGGCCGGCGATACCCGTCACCGACAGCGCCGCGTCCGCGCCCGAGGAACGCGCAGATCCCTCGGCCATGGCCGAGCAGACTTCCGCGGAAACGGCGCCGTGCTTCGAGATCAACGCGCGGCTTACGCCAAGCCTTTTCACTTTTGATTCGTTCGAGTAGGTCACGACGTCCTCGAGGAGAACCGCGGAAATCCCTGCCACTTTTGTCAGCAGATGCCCGATCAATCCGCCCGTGCACGACTCCGCCACCGACAGAGTAAGCCCTGCGTCCTTGAGCATCGCCGCAACGGCATCTGAAATGTCCACGCCGTCTCTGCCGAAGAGCGCCCTGCCGAGGGCGCCGCGGGCCCGCTTGACGGCCGCCGCCAGCGTCTTTCGCGCCTCAGTCGCCGTGCGTCCGCGCGCCAGGAAACGAGCCGTGACGATCCCGTCGCGCACCATGAGGGAAAGGCGCGGATTGCCTCCGGGGGAAGCGATCGCGACGAGGCGCCGGTCGACTTCGCTTTCCGCGAGGCCGATCGTCTCGAGTTCCTGCGCGGCAACGGTGGGCCGGCGCGGGAAACAACGCTTCAGGAGCTGCGCGACGCCGTTGTCAAACATCGCGCGGAGTTCGACGGGGACGCCCGGAAGCGCGATGACGAGAGCGCGGGCGACCGACATCGAAAAACCCGGTGCCGTACCGACGGGGTTGCGGACGAGGACGGCGCCCTGGGGCAGGTCGGCCTGTCGCTCGTTATTTGCGGCCATCGGACGGCGGCGCTTTGCAAAAAACGCGCGGATCCCCCGCAGCGCCGCGGTGGACCGCACCAGCCGCTTCCCGGCCGCCTTCGCCGCCGCCTCGCGCGTCAAGTCGTCGACGGTCGGGCCGAGACCGCCGGAGAGGATGACGACGTCGGCTGAACGAGCGGCGGCACGGATTTCGTCGACGAGGGGCTGGAACAGGTCGGGAATGGCAACGTGGCGGGCCACTTCAAAACCGAGATCCGAAAGGCGGCGGGAGAGCCAGGCGGCATTCGTGTTCGCGACGCGGCCGAGGGTGAGTTCGTCGCCGCTGCAAAGAATGTGGACCGTGGGAGGGCGCGCCAGCGTCTACTCCTTGCGCGTCGTCGGCGGCCGCGACCCGTGCTCGCTGTCGATCTGCCTGCGGCGCCGCGCGGCCCGCTCGACGTCGCCGTCATACGAGAGCATGTCGCTGCGGTAGAGCGAGTGCGGCGACTGGCGCCCCACGACAAGTGAGGTCCCGCCCATCAGCTTCAGCTTCACCGTTCCTGTCACGTGCCTCTCGATCACGTCGAACCAGGCGTCGAGCGCCTCGCGGAACGGCGTGAACCACTTCCCGCGATACACCAGGTCCGCATACCGCCGCGCCGTCACGTCGCGGAACTGGAAGACGTCCTTGTCGAGCGTCAGTTCCTCCAGCGCCGTGTGCGCCTGGTGCAGCAGGTGCGCGGCCGGCGCTTCGTATATCTCGCGCGCCTTCAGCCCGCTGATCCGGTCCTCGATCACGTCGAGCCGCCCGACGGCGTACTGCGCGCCGAGCCGGTTCATCGTTTCGACCATGTCCATCGTCCCCGTCCGCTCGCCGTCGATCGACACCGGCAGCCCCGCCTCGAACCCGATCTCCACGTACGACGGCTTGTCCGGCGCGTCCGAGATCTTCCGCGTCATGATGTACGTGTCGTCCGGCGGCTCCACCCAGAGATCGGCGCGGGGGCCCAGTTGAAGCGCTACTCCCCACAGGTTCTGGTCGACGTTGTAGCGCATCTTCCGGTTCGTCGCGCGCGGCAGGTTCCAGCGCTTCGCGTACGTCTCGTCGTCCTCGGGAGTCTTGAGGCCGAGTTCGAAGAGCGGCGCTACGATTTTCAGGTCGGGCGCAAGAGTCTGGAGGTAGCTCTCGAGGCGTACCTGGTCGTTGCCGATCCCGCGGCAGCCGTGGGCGACGTACTCGCAGCCTTCTTCCCGCGCGATCCGCACCAGTTCCTGCGCGAGCGGCGGCCGCGAAAGGGCGGAAGACAGGACGTAGCCGGATTCGTACTTCGCGCCGGCGCGGAGAGCCTGGAAGCAGAAATCGTGGAGGAAGCGCTCGCGCATGTCGGCTATGTGGGCGGAAATGGCGCCGGTTTCGAGGGCGCGCTCGCCGACTTCCTCGAGGTATTCGGGCTGCCCGAAATTGCCGGAGAACGTGACGACCTTGATGTTCCTGACGGTGCGCAGCCAATGAATGCAGATGAGATTGTCGAGCGCGCCGGTGTAAGCGAGGACTGCCTTGCTCATGAGGGCCACATCCTAGTGCGGGCGCCCCTGGCACTCCAGTATTGAGTGTTGAGATTTGAGTGACCGATCCACCGTGAAATGGCCGCTCCTCAAATCTCAATACTCAACACTCCTCACTGCCCTTCCTTCAGCGCCTCCGCAATTCCGCGCGCCGCCCTCCGCATCGCCTCCGCATTCCATTTCCCTCCCTCCCCCCGCAGCGCCTCGATCTCTGCTCCGAGATCCTCCCTCACGTTCTTCACATCGATCCCGTTCATCTTCGCTTCTCCCCGCACCTGCTGGTAATACTCGAGGAGCCCTTCGTCGTCCTTGACCGAAAACGGCCAGATGGCGAGCAGCACGGGCGTCTTCGTTTTTTTCGACCAGTCGCCGAGCTCGCGCATGGTCTGCTGAAACAGCCGCCAGGGCACTTCCTGCGGGTCATACAGCCCGGGCAGCTCCGCGCGCGTCGCCGGCCGCGAGCCGGGAAACGCGGTCGCGGCCAGCGCCGAGAACGACTGGAGGCGGAAGCGGAGCGACGTGAAGATCGTCGCGGCGAACGGGCGCGGGTCGTCGAACGAGTAAACGGCGACCACGACGGTCGGCTCCACGCGCGTCGCCGCCTCGCGGATCCAGAGCACCTTCTGCTGAAATCCGTACCCTTCGCATGCGGCGAGCACCACGTGGGCCTTGATCTCCCCTGCCAGCGCTGCGCCGATCGTCTCCTGGTCGTTCAGCCCGGCGCCGAAGACGGTCTCGTCGCCGACCACTAGAACTCCGCCGGCCTTTTCCGCCGTCCCGCGGGTGCCGAACTCCGTAATCGTCGCGGGCACGCCGTCATACTCGCGCCTCCCGGGCGTCGGCGCCCAGCCTCGCTCGCCGGCCGCGACGAATCCGGAGACGGCCCGCACGCCGGAAATGCGCGCGACAATTTCGCCGATGAGAAGGATCGCGAGAAGCGCCGCCGGAGGGACCATCAGCGCAAGCCGCCGCCGCTTCCGGGCGCGCGCCAGCGTAGCGTCAGCCTCCACCGAACGCCGATGGTCGGGGGCCGGGGGAGAGACTTCGGAGGGCGCTTCACTCATCCCCCGATGATAACGCTCCGGTCTCGGCATTGTGCGGCGCTTGAGTTCGCGTCGATGAGTCGGCCGGAGGAGCGAGTCGCCGGGCCGGCTCGCGCGGCGAAAACCTGGGTCCCACCTCCGGCAAGGGGCGCGCGAGCCGGCCCGCGCGACTCGCTCCGCAGGCCGACTCATCGACGCGAACTCAAACGCCGGACTTGATGTTGATGATGTCCCCGTCCGCGACGATGTACCCCTTCCCCTCCTGCCGAAGCCGCGCCCGTGACTTCACGAGCTTCATGTCGCCATTCGCCGCTTCCCAGTCCGCGAACGACACAACCTCCGCCGCGACGAAGCCGCGGGCCAGGTCGCTGTGGATTTTGGAGGCCGACTCGACCGCGTCGTCGCCCTTGCGGATGATCCAGGCACGGCATTCGTCGTCGCCGGAAGTGAAAAAATACTGCAGGCCGAGTGAGCGGAACGCGGCCTGGATAAGTTCCGGAGTCGCGAGTTTCTTGAGCCCGTAGTCGCCCATGAACGCGTCGCGCTCGGCGGGCTCCATGCCGAGAAGCTCGAGCTCGAGCTTCGCGCAGACCGGCGCGACCGCGTACCCCGGCACCGCAAATGTTTTGCCCAGCGCCGTCTCAGGAACATTCAGGGCCACGATGACCGGCTTTTCGGAAAGGAAGCGGAATCCGCGAACGAGCTTCGAATCCTCCCCCTTCAGCGCCACCGCCGAAGCGGGCTTGCCATCGCCAAAGGCGGCGTACAGCACCTTCAGCACTTCCAGTTCCTTCTTGTCCTTCTCCACCGTCGGAGTCGGCTTCGTGACCTGCACTTTCAGCTTTTCGATGCGCGATTCTGCGATCGCCATGTCCGCGAACACGAACTCGGTCGCAAGCTGGTCGACCTCGGCCTTGATCTCGGCCTCCGTCCGCAGCGCCGACGGGTTGTCGCCCTTCCAGGCCGCAACCACCAGCACGAGTCCATCTGTTTCGTTCCGGAAGGCTGCGAGGAGCTGGTTGTTCTTGTCGCGTCCTTCCGGCGTCAGGACCAGTGAAGCGGTGTCGGCGAACTCGACGACGGCCGGGGTGTGTTTTTTGGGTTTGTGCCACGCGGTGAGCTTGTCGAGCCGCGCGTCCTGGATCTTCGCCACGCCGATGCGGGCTTTGCCGCCGCCGGCGCCGGCCTGCGCGAGCACCGCGGCGTAGTCGGAGCCTGTGAGGGCGCAGAACAGCGTGGTTTTGCCGGTCTGGGGAGTGCCGACGAGCGCGAGGCGGGGCATGCAGGGGGTCCGGGTTGGAGAAGGGGGCGGATGATAGCGATGGGGTGGAAATATGAAATGAAGAACTGCGAAGCGATCAGGCGGCCGCTTCCGCAGGCTCCCGGTAGACCAGCCGTCCGGCGAGAATCCCGACCTCGTACAGCACGACGATCGGGATGGCCAGTGAAGCCATCGACACCAGGTCGCCGCCCGGGGTCAGGATTGCCCCGAGGATCGCGGCGATCATGACCTCGACCTTCCTCCACGAGGCAAACGTCTTCGGGGGGACCATGCCCACGAATGCGAGGAAGGTCATGATGAGCGGGATTTCGAACACTGCACCCGCCGCGATCGTCAGCGCGAAGAACATGTCGAGGTACTTGTCGAGCGCGATCGACTCCTTGAATATGTTCCAGTCGGCCGCGAACGAACCGAGGAACTTGAGCGTGACGGGAATGAGGACCACGTAGCCGAACGTGGCGCCCGCGAAAAACAGAAGCAGGGATGCCGGCCCGCAGATGAGCGCGTATTTCCGTTCGTTCGGGTGAAGCCCTGCAGCGATGAACTTCCACAGCTGCCAGAGAATCACGGGCGCCGCCAGGGCCAGCCCGAAGATGAGCGCGACTTTCATCGGGATCATGAACCTGTCGGCATAGTCGAACACTTCGAGCTGGGGCGGGTGGCCGAGCGACTCCTGTGCCATCCGGTGGGGCCACGTAACGGCCCACATGAGTTCCTGCTGCCAGAAGAGGCAGATGCCGACCGCCAGCATGACGCCGACAAGGGAGTAGATGAGCCGCTGCCGGAGCTCCTCGAGGTGCTCCCCGAAAGTCATGCGGTGGGCTTCGAGGTCGGGCCCGGCTTCGTGTTCGGCTACCGCCATGTCGGAAGTCTACCGCCGATCAGTGGGTAGGGGGTAGTTGGTAGGGGGTAGGAACAGCTGCCTAGGGCGAATAGCGAACGGCGGCGCCTGCTGGGCCTTTCCTACCCGCTACCGACTACCCACTACCCCCTGCCGCCCGAAAAAAAAGCCCCCGGCTCATCGCCGGGGGCTTGTCGTCCGAAATCAGACCTACCTTGATATCCCAAGCATCTCGTACAAGTCCGCCTCACGGATGATCTTGACCGCAAGATTCTTCGCCTTGTCGAAATTCGGGTCCTTTTCGAAGTCCGCGCCGACCACGAGATACGTCGTCTCGCTCTGGACTTCCGCGTCGACCTCGCCGCCGAATTCCTCGATCAAGTGCGTCATCTGCTCGTTCGTGTACCGGCCGCGCAGCTTGCCGCCGAACACGAACGTCTTCGACTTCTTCCGGTCGAACACCTCGTTGGCAACGTAGTCGCCCTTCTCGATCCGGCCGTAATCCTGGTAGTAGTCGAGACGCTTGACGCGCTCCGCCGCGATCATCAGCTTGTTGCCGTTGCGCTCCGTGATCTCGATCACGTTCCCTTTCTCAACGACCTTTCCTTCGTAAACCGTCTGGTCATTCAGCTGCACGATGCCGTCCCGCAGCAGCTGGATCACGCTGTAGTCCTCGTTCACCGAGATCACGACCGCCTTGCCCTTGTTCTCCTTGCGCCCGCCCTTGTTCATGGCGAACACTTCGAAGATCGTCCCCTTGAGCAGCGCGTCCTTGCGGCCGATGTCGATCCACGCCGTGAGCTCCATCGGGATCGAATTGATCACCATCCCGTCCGCCTCCGTGCTCTCCCGCGCCAGCTGCCGCTTCGTCGAAATCGCGAACACGCGGTCCTGGAGCTCCTGGATCCTGGCCTTCCGGTCGGCGACCACCTTCTCCTGCTTCGCCTTCATCATGTCCAGGTCGTCCAGCTTCGTGCGGACGTCACGTTCCAGGTCGGCAATCGCCTGCTCGCTGCCCTTGGCGTTCGAGGCAATCTGCTCCTCGATGCCCCGGATCGCTTCACGCAACTCCTTGATCCGGCGCGTCTTTTCCTCAATCAGCGTCCCAAGCTTCCCCTGGCTCTTCCCGTCCCCGACATTCTCGTTGTGCGTCGTGATCGCACGCGCGGCCTCGTTCTCCCAGGTCTGAGCCTCCGCTTCCAGCGCCGCCTTCATGTTTTCGAGCTCGACCACCAGGTACTGCTGCACGTCGGCCGTCTCGTTGGCCATGCGGGTTTCAGCGGAAGCGCGCGAGTCCTTGATGAAGCAGAGATCGCGGCCACCGGCCTCGGCTGCGCCGCCGACCTTGATCTCGAGCGTGTCCGGATCCTGGATCCAGCTGCCGTACTTCGTCTTGCACGGCGTCGTGCCCAGGCGGACTGCCCAGAGATTCAGGTGCTCCATCATCGCCTTCACGCTCGGGCGATCGTCGATCGCCGCGTTCATGCCGATCAGGTCCGCAAGCTGGTCTCCCTGCCTGCTCATCTTGTCGAGCTTCTCTTCGGCCTGCTTCCGCGCCTCGCGGGCTTCCCTCAACTGCTTCTTCAGGCCCGTCTGCTCGTTCATGACCTCGTCGTAGCTGAAGTACCACCAGACGCCCGTTCCGACAAAGACGAGGGCGCTGAGGATGATCGCGACGAGTCCGCTCGTGTCTCTCTGCATCGCTATTTCTCCTTAGTCACCCAGGAACCGGAAGATTTCAAAGTGCGGGCGCCACGGCGCGGACAGCAGCTGCGCCTTCTCGAAGTTCGCGTCCGTCTGGTACGACTCGCCGACGATGACGAAGTCGGTCTCGTCGTTGACGGCGTCCTGAACGATCGATCCGAGATTCCGGATCCGCGCGGCCGCCTGCTCCTTGCCGTACTTCGTCTTCGCAAACTCGCCGACGAGCGCGACTTTCCGCGGACGGCTCGGGCTGAACAGCGGGTTGAAAACCACGTCGCCCTCGATGATCGGGTCGAAGCGGTCGACGGTCTCCGTGATCGAGACCTTGGCGGACTCGGCGTAGATGTCCTTCACCTCGACTTCGCCCTTCCAGCGGACGTTGCCGCCCGGCTCGCGGACGAACACCACCAGCTTCAGCCCGCGCACCAGCCGGTCGCGCGCGCCGAGGTTGATGAACGCGAATTCCTCGTCCTGGTGCGGGTCGACGATCCGCCCCTGCACTTCGGTCAGGTCGTGGAAGATCGCTTCCTGCTTGACCAGCTCGCGGAGCGCCGTGTCCACCGAGTTGACCCGGTTGTTCAGATCGAGCGTCTCGGCATTCTGGGCCTTCGTGAGGTCCGTCTTGGCCTGCGTCAGCTTCGTGACCTCCGCCTCGAGCGTGCTCTTGCGCAGCTCGTAGCGGCGGACGTCGTCAGTCTGCAGGTCCGTCACCTTCGTCAGATTCGCCTGGAGCTCGTTGATTTCTTCGTCCTTCAGGCGAGCGTAGTTGCCGAGCACGTCCTGGCTCGACTTCATCGCCGACTCCGACTCGGCCTTGAACTGCCTGGCCGTGACGTTGCGGTGCGCGGCGATCTCATAGTTGATCTCGGCGGCGTGGATGATCTCCCACATCGCCATCGCCTTGCCGGGAAGCGCGTACTGCGTCTTCTTCGCGTCGACGCGGTCTTTCAGCGCACCCAGGGTCTTCTCGATGTCCGATTCCTGTTCGAACTTGAATCCGCACAGGATGCAGACTTCCTGGATCTCGCGGAACTGCGTGTCGCGACGCTCCTTCTCGAAGGCCGCGGCGTCCGTCTCCGCGCGCTTCTTCCACTCCTTGTGCGTCTGGACCTCCAGATACTGGAGGAACGCGGTGACCGACGCACCGAGCGCAAGCGCCACGGTGAGGATCACCCAGATGATGCTGATGCCCCTGCTGCCTCTGGACATGCGGCAACCTCCAATGTTGAGGGTCGCGATTATAGGGTTCGGAACCGCCGTGTCAAAACCTAACGCCTTGGCCTTGAACGCGTTCCACCCTACTTTTTCGCGGGCTCCTCAAGCTTCACCCCCAACTTCTTCAACATCGCCTTCGCCGTCACCGCTTCCTTGCTCTCCGGATGCGCTTCGAGCAACGCCTTGAACGCCTCGATCGCCTCCGCTTTCTTCTTGTTCGTCACCAGCCAGTTCCCCTTGCTCAACATCAACGCCCGCTCGAGCCCCACCTTCAGATCTTCATACGCCGACTTGAACTCCGCTTCACCCTCGTGTGACTTCTGGATCTGACTCGCCCGTGCCGATGCCTCCGTGCCGGGGAACCACGTCAGCAGGACAAACGCGTCCGCCGCCGCCTGCTTCCAGTTCTTCGCCTTCTCCGCGTCCACCATGTCGTTCCAGCGCTTGTTCACGAAATAGGCCGCGAATTGGCCCGGAGGCGGCTTCCCGCTCCCCCGGCCGATCTCTTTCCCGTCCGGCGAAATGAGGATCATGCACGGCACACCCGTCACGCCGAAA
>WSZJ01000262.1 GCA_009773755.1 Planctomycetota bacterium
GTGCGTGATCCGAGGTGCATCCGTGCAGAAACTCCGCGTCATCGCTGTTTCTCAATCTAAAGCTATCCATTCCCGGGAATCCTCTCAGATTCTCGACTAGATTGGCCGACGATTTCTGGATGGAAATAGATGGAGATTCGGATGACGCGGATTGTTCTGCGCGGATATACCGCGGATAACGCACGCGGATTCAGATGAGAGATTCCTGTGACGCAGGGTTACCGGGATTGACGCGAGGGAACGCGGGCACGGGCATCAGCTTTCTCCAGGCGGCCCTACGGTCTCGGCCTTGGCAGCGACCCGACGAACAATAAGAATTCGGCGTCCCCAATCGGCGTCGCCGGAGTCGCGCGGCGGCGGAGTCCCGGCTCCGGAACACGGCGCAGGATGTATTCCGGGTTGGATGAGGTCCCTGCCGCGAAGACGTCATCGGTCACCGCTTCCGCCTCGAGACGATCGGCGTTCGCCTCGACGGGAGTGACGGTCTGTTCGGGAGGCTTGGTCACGCGGCGCAGGAGGGTGTTGGCGCTGGCGGCGAAGTGCGCGGGCTTGGTGCCGGTATCGGGAGCAGGGGGGACGACGCGGCCTGTCAGGCCGGTGTTGCCGCCGGAGCGTTGAGGGGCGCCGGGCGCCGGAGTGGACCTCGCGAGAGGCGCGGTGGAGCGGGCCCGCGGCGCGGTGGAGGGAGCCCGGTCCGGGTAGACGAAATCCAGCGCGCGACGGAGCTCGGAGCCGATGGCGATGAGCGGCTTGATCTTGAGGCCGGTGATGCGCGCGAGCTCCGCCGTGGCGCGCTCGTCGAGTGGGTTGGTCATCGCGACCGAGAGGATGCGGCCGAGCTTGTCGGTCGGGATCGCGCGCAGGCGCCACGCGTCTTCGGGCGTCAGCAGGCTGAGCAGGTCCTTCTTGAACTCGTGGCCGTCCATCCGGATGAGCGGAATGCGGTACTGCTGCGAAATCGTCTCGGCGAGCTTTTCCTCGTCGATCACGTTCTCGCGGATCAGGATTTCACCGAGGTACGTGTCCGCGCGCAACTCGCGCTGAGTGTCGAGCGCCTTTTCCAGCGCGTCCGGGGAGATCGCCCCGCTCCTCACGAGCAAGTCGCCCAGCCGCTCCGTCGAACGGCCGATGGCCGGAACGCCCCCGGACGGCGTCGGCGGCGGCGCCGGCAGGGCGCCCGGTTCGTGGTCCGGCTTGACCGGCGGCGCCTTCGATTTCCGCTTCGTCGACGCCGGCGCCTCTTCCATCGGCGCCAGCTCGTCCGTCACGTCCGGCGGCTCCGCGCTTCCCGGATCGGGCTGAGGCGCATGCTGGATCGACGATTCCTTCTTGGGGAAGCGACGCGAGACCTGCCGCGGCGGAGGATCGGGTTCTTTTCTCCAGAAGGCCCAGCGCATAGGCCGGTGATTCTACAGCGCGCAGACCCCTGCCTGGCAAGCGAAGCGACAGACGGCCAAATATGAAATATTCCGTATTGGCCGCCCGACCTCCGCCGCTTCCCCTTGACACCCTCACCCTCCCTCCGGACCATCCTTCCCGCATCTTCTCCGGAGCCACGCCATTGTCGAAGCTGCAGGTCAATTCCCGACCGCTCAATCTGCCGGACGGCACCAATGGGGTCGTCGCGAAGCTCGCGGGCTCCATCGATGCCTCCACCGTCCCCCAGTTCGAAGAACAGATCGAGAAGTTCCTCAAGGACGGCGTGAAGTACCTGCTGCTCGATTGCGCCGAGATCGCCTACATCAATTCGACCGGGATGGGGCTGATCATCAAGCTCGTCGACAAGTACCGCGGCAGGGATGGGGACATGAAGCTCATTTCGGTCCCCGCCAAGGTCGTCACGCTTTTCAAGATGCTCGGCCTCGAGGCGCTGGTGGACTTGTTTCCGAACGAGGCTGCGGCGACGGCGGCGGTGGTGAAAGCGCTCGCGCCTGCTCCTCCGGCAATTTCGCAGGCGCCCGCGGTCGCGGCGAAGCCCGCCGTTTCGTACCCCGTGCAGTTCAAGTGCCCGACCTGCCAGGGCGTGCTGGAAATCCGCGCTGAAGGAAAATACCGCTGCCCGCGGTGCGGGTCGTTCTTCGCGGCCGATGGGAGCGGCGGCGTCAAGGCGTACCCGCCACGCAAGTGGAAGGCGGTCGAGATCCGCGTCCCTTGCGAACTCGACGACCTCGAGTGGGTCCGCACCATGATGGCGGCGCAGGCGTCGCGGATGAAATTCGCCGAGTCCGACCAGCAGGGGCTCGAACAGGCGGTCGATGAGGCCTGTACCATGATGGTCTCCAACTCGCCGCCCGGCACCTCCGCCTACCACGTCGCCGCGCTCTCCAGCGGCGCCGAACTCATCGTCGCCGTCTATTCCTACACCTGCGGCGCCCAGTTCAAGGACGAGTCCAAATCCCGCATGTCCTTCGACCTCATGCGCTCGTTCATGGACAAGGTCGAAGTCCTGCCCCTTCCGCCCAACGGCCAGATGATCAAGTTGACCAAGAGCGTCACCCAGTAGGCGCTTCCACGCTCACGCAAGCGGCTCCCGCATGACTGCACCCCCACCACTCGCAAACCTGCTGCACGGCCTTGCCGGGAGCGGCCGGGAGGGGACACTGAGCGTGCGCGACGGCGAGCGGCGGATCGACCTGTACGTGTCGCGCGGCGGCATGAAACTCGTCTCCGGCGGGCGGCGGCGCGGGGTGCGGATCGGGGAAGTTCTGCTGAAGTCCGGGAAGATCTCGCAGCGCCAGCTCGACCTCGTGCTCGAGCGCCAGCTCAAGTCCAATCTTCGCTTCGGCGAATTGCTGTACCTCATGGCGCAGATCACCGAGGACGAAATCCGCCAGTCGATCCGGGCCCGGATCCAGGAGGAAATCCTCGACCTGTTTCTCCTCGGCGGCGCCGAGTGCGTCTTCGTCGAGGGCCCGCCTCCGCAGGAACTGTTCGACGAAGACGGCCCGTCGACCGAGCACCCGTACCCCATACAGCCGATCCTCGAGGAAGGCTCGCGACGCGCGCTCGAGTGGGAGACGTTCTGCGCCAAAGTCCCCCGCGCGGACCTCGCGCTATCGAAGGCGCCGCCGAACCCGGGGAAGAGTGAGCTTCCGCTCGACGACCGGACGCTCCAGATCATCGAGCTCTGCGACGGCCGCCGGGGCATCGAGCAGGTCTGCGAAGTCTCCCCGAAATTCCGCTTCGAGACCCTCAAGGCGATCGCCTACCTCGTCAGCGTCGGGCGCATCATCCCCGGGGGGCGCGTCGTGGCCGTCGCGACGCCGACGGAGCAATTGAAGCGCGATTCGTTCGGCCAGGGGCCGGCGACCGCTGCGGCCCCGGCGGCGGCGCCGGGAGCGCCGGAAACCTTTGCAGCACATCCCGCTTCAAGGCAGACCGCGCCTCCGCCGCAGACGCGTTTCGGCCTCGAGTCAGTCCCCGACGTGGACTGGGAGGAGGAGAAGCGGGCGTCGCGCTCGCCTGAGCCGGCATCGGAGGCCAAGGGAAAACACGGGACCTCCGCGGCCAAACCCGGGACGTCGCCAGCCAAACCCGGAACGTCCGCAGCCAAACCCGGAACGTCCGCAGCCAAACCGACGGCGTTCTCCGACGGACCGACGTTTGAACCCCAGCCGGACACGAACCCCGCGTCTTCGCCGGGATTCCTGAAGAAGGAGGAAACCTCGCGCCTCATGGCGCGCAACGCCGCGCAGGCGATTTCCCACCGGCCGCCGTCGCTCCTCCCGCCCGAGCCGCGCCACCGCGCACGCGCGCGCTGGGGCTGGCTCGCCGCGGCCATCCTGTTCGCCGCAGGCGCCGGCGCCGCAACATGGGAACTCCTCGCGCGCGACCGCTTCACCGCCGTCGACGAACGCGCTCGCACTTCAGAACCCGCCGAAGCCAG
>WSZJ01000008.1 GCA_009773755.1 Planctomycetota bacterium
TCGGTTACGACAACCACGGAGACCCGCGCGTCCCGATCCTTCCCATCGTCATCGGCGAAAACCAGGCCGCGGTCGCCACGAGCGAGTTCCTTCTCGAAAAAGGTTTCTTCGTCCATCCGATCCGCCCGCCCGCGGTCCCGCCGGGGACCGCGCGCCTCCGCATCACCGTCACAGCCGGACACGAGCCCGCCCAGATCGACGGACTTCTCGATGCGTTGACGGAATGGAAGCGGCGTCGTTGATATCATGCGCGGGACCTCACCCCGGGGGACCGCATGATTCGAGCGTTCGCCGCGACGGCCTTCCTCATCCTCATTGCCCGCGGTTCCTTCGCGGATCCCCCTCCCGCTCACGAAGCCGGCATCGCCGTCATCGCTTCTGCAGTGGGGCACGGCCAATCCCCCGCGGACATCCGCGCGTTCGTCGCCGAGGGGCACTTCCGCCACGTGGTCGTCGATTGGGCCTGGATCACGGCGCACTGGGACAGGACGGATTTCGCGGCGGTCGAAGAGCTGGTGAAGGGGCTGAAGACGGACGGCGTAGAGGTTGCGGCGATGTACCGGCCGCGATTTTTCGCGCACGAGGCAGAGGAGATCGGTGTCGCGACACAGGTCGACGCCGAGGGAAAGCCGGCGGACGAATCGCATCGCGAAGTCTGCTTCTCGGACGCAGTGGCACGGGCGTGGGGCGTGAAGTGGGCCGGCGAGATACTCCTCCGCTGTCCGTCCCTGGACGAGGTCACGGTGTACAACCCGCGCAACTGGTGCGAGTGCGCGCTCTGTGCGGCTGCGAAGGCGAAGGATCCTGACGCTGCCAATGCCGCGACCCGGCGATTTCTGCAGGAAGCGAAGGCACTGATGACCGAGAAAAAGAAAGGCTCGCGCCTCGCGGTGGTCTCTCCGCCAGACCCGGAGTGGTTCGCGGCCATGAAGGAAGTCGTGGACGTCGCGCGGCCGTACGTGTTCCTGCGTGAGGATGCGGATTTCAAGGCGGACATCGCCGGCGCTGTCAAGGTCCGCTCCGAGGCGCGCGCTGCCGGGCCCGCGCTGGCGAAGATCACCTGGGGCGCGACGGACCGGATGACCGACGCGAAGCTTGCCGAATTCATGAAGCTCGCGAAGGAGGCGAAATTGCCTTTCGTGTTCTGGACGTACGACACGGCGTTTCTTGACGGGACCTACGACCTCGATGCGCTTGCCGGCTCGCTGGGCGCGGACCCCGGAAAGTTGAAAGCGCTCGTCAAGAAACTCGGCGGGAAGGTCACGGGGGCCGACGGAAAGCCGGCCCCCGCCGACCCGAAGGAAATCAAGGACGCCGTGGATCTCGCGCTGGAGAAGAAAGATGTCGAGGCCGGCGCGGCATGGAAGACGATCGCAGACCGGTTCGGCGAGGCCGCCATCGACGAAGTTGTCCGCGCGCTCGAGGACTCGACCAACAACATGCAGCAGCGCTTCATGGCTGCCTGGTGCCTGGGAGCGATCGGGTCGCCGAAGGGCGTTCCGGCGCTGCTTGCGGCGATTCGCGACGAGAACTGGGCCGTTCGCCTCTACGCCGCCGAAGCGCTCGGGAAGACGGGCCACGGAAACAAGGAGGTTGAAGCCCGCCTCAAGGAACTCTCGGAAAAGGACGGCTTCAAACAACCCGACCCGAAGACCGGCAAGGACGCCTTCCCGGTGCGCGACGCCGCCGTCGCGGCCCTGGTCCTCCTCGCCGCTCCGCCGCCCGAAAAGCCTCTTCCGCAAGCGGAGAATTCGATCGACCGGCTGCCGTGGGTGAAGTCTCTGGAGGAAGGGCTGGCGAGCGCGGCGAAGAGCGGCCGGATGGTCATCGCTTTCGTCATTCCTTATGAGAATGCGCACTGGGAGGACGGGTACGAGGGCGCCGACGAGGTGCGCAAGGAGAACCCTCTGGGCGCCGACCGCCCCGAGGAATTCTGGCGCGGGTTCGAAACGGGATTCACCAAGGAGCGCGCGATCCTCACCGCGCTGCTCGGCGACCCGCGCAACGCCTCCCTCGCGGCGCGCCGCTTCGTCATCGTTCGCCTGCGCCTGTCCACCGAACACTTCCCGTCAAAGGGAGCGAGCCGGATGGCGGACCCGCTTCAGAAACTCGGCATCACCTGCGCGGACTGCGTGCCGCCGGCCATCGTCTGGTCGACTTCCGGCGGGAAACTCGTCCACGCGCTCACGCACATGGGAGTATTCAGCCCCGCCCGCTTCCACCAGGCCTGCCTCGCCGTCCTTGCGGCAAACCCGAAGCAGGCGCCGCTCGACGACGCCGTCGGCGCCGCGCGGGATGCCACGAAAAAGCAGCCGGCGAATTCGGCGCTTCGGAACAAGCTCGTGGAGGAATTGATCGCCTGTGGAGCGTTCCGGGAAGCGCGGTCGGAGCTGGATGCCGTCTCAAAAGTGAACGACGACTGGCTCGGGCTCGCGCGTGGAGAGATGGCGCTTCTGGCCGGCGACTTCGCCGGCGCCGAGAAGCTTCTCAAAGCGATGCGGACGCCGGAGAGCCTCCGGGTTTCGCGCGCCGGACTTCTCGCCGACCTGCTGGCGCGCCAGAGGCGATTCGATGAAGCGCGGAAAGCGCTCGAATCCGGATTCCCCGTGCCGGACAGGGATCCGGGGCGCGACCGCGCGGAGTACGTGAAGGGGCTGCTCGAGGATGCGGCCGGGAGGCGCGGCGAGGCGGAAGACCTGTGGCGCGGGATCGTGGAGCGCGCGCCGGACGGTCCGTGGAGCGCGCTCGCCGCGCTGAGGTACTCCCGCTCGGGGCCTTTTCTCGAGGAGTGGGCGACCGGCGAGCCGCTTTCGGCCGACCCCATGGCAAAAGTGACGGAGCAGAAGCGCGGGCTCGAGGACGCGATCGACGCCGCGGTTGACTATCTGCTCGCCCAGCAGCGCCCGGACGGATCCTGGCGCAACCCGAAGCTCGGAGCGACGCCGGCAGATGGCGCCGGTTCTCAATACGATTACGCGCCGGCCCGCTCGGCGCTCGCCGCCTGCGCCCTGCGCGCGGCGCTTCCACGCCTCGACGCCGCCCGTGCAGCGAAAGCGAAGGAAGGAGCCTCCCGCGCGGTCCAGTTCGTGCGCGAGTGGGAGGACCGTCCCGGCGACTGGATCTGGCAGATCACCTACGTGCTCCACCTCGAAACGCGACTGCTCGCGGAATCCAAAGGAGCGGAGAAAGAGGCGGCGGCGAAGCGAGTGAAGAAGTTGCTGGAGTCCGTGGCTCGGATGGAATCGGGCGGCGCGTGGTCGTACATGCCGGCGCCGCGGCTCCACACGTTCAACACGGCGCCGATCCTGCTGTCGCTGGCGGAGTTGAAAGCGCTCGGCGTCGCAGTGGATGCGAAAATGCTGGAGCGGGCCGCGGGATGGCTGGAGAAAAACCGACTGGGCAAAAAGGCCGTCTTCCACTACGGCACGCAGATGACGGGTCTGACGTCGGACGCCCAACCCGAGGGCTCGGCGATGCGCTCTCCGTTGATCGAGCTGGCCCTCACGAAGGCGGGGTTTGAAAAGGAGGCCGGCCGCGTCCGCGAATCGATCGATCTGTTCTTCAAGCATCTCGAGGAAGTGCGCGGAACGTCGAAAGTCTGGGAGTCCCACTTCGACGCCAGCGTTGTCCATGACGCCTACCACTACTACTTCGGCTGCTGGTACGCGGCGCGCACGCTGCGGCTGCTCCCCGCGAACGACCAGCGCGGATTCGCCGCGAAACTGATCGAGCAGATCCTCGCGACCCAGGAAATCGACGGGGGATTCGTCGACGGTCAGATGCAGGGGAAAAGTGTCGGAACGGCCCTGGCGCTCCTGTCGCTGCTGGAAGCGGCGGAAGCGAAGAAGTGAAGGGTCGCGTCGAACGGCTGGCCGTATCTGCTGACTGTTGCACGACTGGAACCCTTGACCGCTTCTCCAACTTCCCCGATTCTCGCGTCCTCCCTTCCCCGTCGAGGCCACCATGGACGTCTTCCAGCTCCGCGACCGGATTCTCAAGGGCGGAAGAGCGACTCGCGACGAAGCCCTCGAACTCTTCACCTACGACGGGCCCGATCTCATGGATCTCTTCGCCGCCGCGAACCGCATCCGGCATCACTTCCGCGGCGATCGCATCACTTTCTGCTCGATCATGAACGTGAAGAGCGGCAAGTGTGCGGAAGACTGCGTTTTCTGCGCGCAGAGCGTGCGCTACAAGACCGGGGTGCAGGAATACCAGTTGCTGGACGTGGACGCGATCGTGACGGAGGCGCGTGAAGCTGCGAAGCGCGGAAGCGGATGCTTCGGTCTGGTGGCGGCGTGGCGCGGGCTGACGAAGGGCGCGATCCTCGACAACGTTTGCGAGTCGCTGCGCCGCATCAAGGCCGAGGGGATCATCCATCCGGACGCGAGCCTCGGCATCATTGAGGACGCTTCCATCGCCAGGGCGCTCGCCGAGGCCGGCCTGCACGAGTACAACCACAACCTCGAGACGAGCCGGCGGTTTTTCCCGCGGATCTGCACGACGCATTCGTACGACGACCGGCTGCAGACGATCCGCTTCCTCAAAGCCGAGGGGATTCACATCTGTTCGGGCGGGATTTTCGGCATGGGCGAAACCGTCCAGGACCGCGTCGACATGCTGCTGGACCTGCGCGAAGTCGGCGCGGACACCGTCCCGGTCAATTTCTTGAATCCGATGCCCGGCACGCCGATGGGCGACGTCGCGAAAATGCCTCCGCTCGAATGCCTCCGCTGCCTCGCCGTCGCGCGCTTCGTCCTTCCCGAGGCCGACATCAAGACCGCCGGCGGCCGCGAAGCCTGCCTGCGCGATCTGCAGTCGATGATGTTCTTCGCCGGCGCGAGCTCGACGATGCTCGGGAATTACCTCACGACAACCGGGCGGAATTCCGGGATGGACCTGCAGCTTCTCGAAGATTGCGGTCTGACCGCGGCCGAAAAGGGCGCGTTCGCAGCTTACTGATCGGCTCTGTCAGCGGCCGTAGACGGTTGACTGCAGGACGACCATCTCGGGGGCGACCATTTCCCCGTCCAGCCCCTTCGGCGAAAGCTTCAGGATTCCCGACAGCGGCTCCTCCCTCGCAGGGAGCACCAGCGCGTGCCAGGACGCCCCTTCCGGAACTCGACCCGTCGCCTGTGCCTGCCACTCCACGGTGACGCACCCCCCGCCGAGCACCGCCAACGTGTCCGCCCCCTGGAAATCCCCCACGGTCGGCTCGACAAGCACGACGATCATCTGGCGGGAGAAGTCGGCGTGGAGCGCGTCGCCGCTGCGCGGCAGGAGATCCTGCCAGAGCTTTTTCAGCGCCTGCGCGCTTCGGATGACCCAGAGGGCGCGTTCGATGTAGAGGCACCGGCCTCGCGCTTCCGACGCCGGGCACAGGAAGGGCAGGCTCTCGACCGTGAGAACTTCGGCGCCCCGGAGGCGCAACGGGATCACCTGTCCCGCCGCGACCGGGCTCCGGGGGAGCGATCCGGTCAGGCGAAGATCCGTTGCCCCGCGCCCTCCCGCCGCTTCGAGGAACGACGCCAGCGCGCGCTTCCCCTCCATCCGCACTTGCCGGAGGTCTACCGAATATCGCTCACCGGATTTCGGCACTTCGAATTCCAGCACCGGCGGCATCGCGCCCGATCGGATCTGGACATCGACCTCGACGATGCGCGACGGAGCGGCCGGCGGGCCCACCGGGCCTGCGGGGTACGACTTCGAGTCGCAGCCGCAGAAGCACAGCGCGGCCGTCCACAGACACGCGATCGCGCATCTCATCGGGTCACCGCTTGCCGGGAATCTGAAGCGTCTTCTTGGCATCCGGGGATTCGCCGATCGCCTGCAGCACGCGGACGATGGCGTCGCCCGTGAGGTCCTGGCCTTTTTCGCCCATGAAGCGGCCGCTGCTACTGATGGCGTCGGCGATGGAGAGGATGCCCTCGATAACGCCGCCGGCGCTGACGACCGGCAAGCGCCTCACCTGGAATTTGGCCAGGCGCGAAAGGGCTGCACCGATTGGCTCTTCCGCGCGACACGAGACGACACGCGTCCCCATCGCCTCTCTCACCTTCGCCTCGTGCGCCTTCGCGCCCCGGACCGCCAGCGCGAGAGCCACGTCGCGATCCGAGATGACGCCGATAACCTTTCGCTCGGCGTCAATGACAGGCAGCATCCCGCAGTCCCCTTCCCACATGACCTTCGCCGCCTGGGCCAGTGAGGCTTCCGGAGTCGTCACTCGCGGGCTCCTGGTGCAGATGTCGCCGACTGTCAGCATGCGCGGCTCCTATTTCCACGTCTTTTCATTGGTCTTCCACCACGCCTTGCAGTCGGTCACGAAGCGGATGGCATCGTTCGGGTCGGACGGATCGGGGGCCTTGATGCTGGAGCGCGTCATCTCTTCCCAGGTCTTCAGAAGTTTCACCCAGGTCGCGTCCCGGTCGCCGCCGGCCGGGGTGTTGCGGACGCGGTCGATGGCGCCGAGCATCGCGGCGACGACCTCTTTGGTGCGGACTTTCGGCGCGGCCTCGGTTGCGGCGTCGAGCACCTTCAGGCGCGTCGAGGAGAGAAACTCCGCCAGCGCGGGAGTGGCGTCCGCGCTGCCCATGATTGCAAGCGCCGCGCAGATTCCCTTGAGGAAGTCGTAGTTCGCGAGCCAGGCGGCCTCTTCCTTGGCGCCTTTAGGATCCTTTTCGAGTTTCTTCCGAAGCGGTTCGGCCTCCTTGCCGAAGATCGGTCCGACGGTCCTCGAGTCCTGCTCGCCGAGCTTCTCGGCCGCCTTTCCTCGCACGGCACCGTCCGGGTCTTTCAGGGCGGCGGCAAGCAGAAGCGCGTTTGTTACGGGTCGGCAGTTGGAGTGCAGGGCACATGCCTCGGCGAAGAGCAGGACAGCGCTGGCGCGAACCGCGGGATCCGGTTTCCCCAGACCCTCGCGAAACGCCTTTCCCGCTTCCTTGTCGGTCGTCGCATGGGGTTCGCAGAGCTTCGTCGCCGTGCAGGCGGCGCAATCGGCGGCGGAAGCGGCGCGCGCGGATACCGCCAGCAGGACCAGGAGCGGCAGGAGAGGTTTCATGGCATCGCATTGTAAACCAGCCGGGCGGAAATCGCCGCGCGGACGCGGCACGGAGTTTTTCTCCCGCTTGACCTCCATCCGGCCCGCCCCCTATGCTTCCCTCCTCGCACACGGGGTGGCCGGTCGACCGAATCCGGCCTGAGATCAGACCCGTCGAACCTGAACCGGATCATGCCGGCGGAGGAATTGTGCGGGGGTGGACGGCTTCACGCCGTTCTTCCCTGTCACCCGCCTAAACGAAGAGGAGAGACCATGCTTCGCAGCGAGTGGGTGAAGAAGCGCGCGGGAGATGCCTGCCGTACGCAGATTCACTATGCGCGGAAAGGCGTCGTGACGGAGGAGATGGATTACGTCGCGAATCGCGAGGATCTGCCGTCGGAGCTGATCCGGAGCGAGGTCGCGCGTGGCCGGATGATCATCCCCGCGAACGTGCATCACGAGAATCTGGAGCCGATGGCGATCGGGATCGCCTCGAAATGCAAGATCAACGCGAACATCGGGAACAGCGCGGTCACGAGCGACATCGAGGGTGAACTCGAAAAACTGCGGGTTTCCGTGAGGCACGGGGCGGACACCGTCATGGATCTGTCGACGGGCGGGCATCTCGACGAGATTCGCACGGCGATCATCAACGCGAGCCCGGTGCCGATCGGGACCGTGCCGATCTACCAGGCGCTTCAGGAAATCCCGAAGATCAAGGACCTCTCGATCGACAAGATGCTCGAGGTCATCGAGAGGCAGGCGAAGCAGGGAGTCGACTACATGACGCTCCACTGCGGCGTCACGCTGCAGGCGCTTCCCCACATCAAGGGGCGCGTCACCGGGATCGTGTCGCGCGGCGGCTCGATCCTTGCCGAGTGGATGATCGACAACCGGAAGCAGAATTTCCTCTACACGCATTACGACGAGATTCTCGAAATCTGCGCGAAGTACGACGTGTCGATCTCGCTCGGCGACGGCCTGCGTCCCGGCTCGATTCACGACGCCAGCGACAAGGCGCAGTTCATGGAGCTCGAGGTGCTCGGCGAACTGACGCAGCGGGCCTGGGAAAAGGACGTGCAGGTCATGGTCGAAGGCCCCGGTCACGTTCCGATGGACCAGATCGACATGAACGTGCGCAAGCAGATGGAGATCTGCAAGGAAGCGCCCTTTTACGTTCTGGGGCCGCTCGTTACGGACGTCGCGCCGGGATACGACCACATTACGAGCGCGATCGGCGCCGCGCTGGCCGGCTGGAGCGGCGCGGCGATGCTCTGCTATGTGACGCCGAAGGAGCACCTCGGGTTGCCGGACGCGAAGGACGTGCGGGAGGGAATCATCGCGTACAAGATCGCCGCGCACGCGGCGGACATCGCCCGGCACCGGAAGAACGCGACGGTTCGCGACGACGCCCTGAGCCACGCCCGATACACGTTCGACTGGAACCGCCAGTTCGACCTCTCGCTCGACCCGGAACGCGCCCGCTCGATGCACGATGCGACGCTTCCGCAGGAAATCTTCAAGTCCGCGGAATTCTGCTCGATGTGCGGGCCGAAATTCTGCTCGATGTCGATTTCACAGAAGGCGGGCGATTGGTCCGAGGCGGAGAAAATCATCGCAGAATCCCGCGTGTAAGCGAACATGAGGCGTCCTTGCCTGAGATCCGCTACCTGTGCAACCATCGTGGTCCTTCGACTCGCCTTACCCTTCGACTCGCTTCGCTCGCTCAGGGTAAGCCGGGCCGCGAACGGATTCCATTTTAGAGATCTTCAACCCGGCCCGGCTTAAAGGCAACACTGACCATGGCGACAGGAAAATTCTTCCAGTCCGAAGGACGCGAAGCGGACGTCACGCGGGCGATCACGCGGGCGTGGGCCGATCACTTCGACCAGATGATCCAGTCCGAAGTTCTCGTCGTGGGCGCGGGCCCGAGCGGGCTGTGCTGCGCTTACAATCTCGCGCGCCAGGGGCTCAAAGTCGTCGTCATCGAGCAGTGCAACCACCTTGGCGGCGGCTTCTGGAACGGCGGCTACATGTCCAACAAGGCCGCGATCCGCAAGCCGGCCGACCGGATCCTGGAGGAACTGCGAATCCCGCTTCAGGACGCCGGAAGCGGGATCATCCTCTGCGATCCGCCTCACGCCACAGCGGCGCTGATTGCGGCGTGCTACGCGGCGGGGGCGAAATTCCTGAACCTGACGGTGGTTCGCGACGTGGTCTGGCGCGAAAACCGCCTCGAGGGTCTCGTTGTGAATTACGCGCCGATCTACAGCATGCCGCAGGGCACGGCGCACGTGGACCCGATCCCGCTTGAAGCGCATATTGTTGTCGACGCGACGGGGCACGACGCCGCTGTGGTGAATCTGCTGGCGAAGCGGAACATCTGCGCGAAGCCGCCGGGAAACGGGGCGATGTGGATTGAGGAATCGGAAGAAGAAGTCGTAAAGCGGACGGGTGAGTACCTGCCCAATCTGTGGATCTGCGGCCTCTCGGTGGCGGCGGTGCACGGCACGCCCAGGATGGGACCTGCGTTCGGTGGGATGCTTCTTTCCGGCCAGCGGGCCGCGGAGCAGATTCTCGTGAAACTGCGGCGTCCCGCCACGCCCACGGCGACGCAGGCGTACAAGACGGCAACGCCCGGACCTGCCGCGGCGGGAGTCGTACAGGTCAAGCTTCCTCCGGTCGCCGGGACGCTTACGCCGATCGCGCCGACAAAGTCGTTCGGGGCGGTCGCCACGCTTCCCCCCGCGCCTGTGACGACAGGCCGTTTCCCCGGCGCCACGATACCCGCGCCAGGGACGCCTGTTTCCGGCACGAGGACGCCGAGCGGAATGCAACCGGCAGTGACGGCGCAAGTCCCGGCAAAGCCGGCACAGACTCCCAGCAGCGGAAACCTGCCAGCTGTTAACTCTGGCCAGAATCCGGCCGGCTCGCCTTCAAATCCGCCGAGCCCCCCGGTGAATCCGCCGCCCGTCGCCCCGCCGGACCCCGGCATTCCGACGGTCAACCCGGAGACCAACCGCTGGATGCGAGGCAGCACCAGCCGCTTCTTCAAGAAGAAGCCCTGACCTCGGCGCTACAAGCTGGTCTTGAGCGAATCCCGCAAGATGTCCAGCCCGCGATCCAGGTCCGCCTTCTTCACATTCAGCGGCGGAATGAAGCGGATCACGTTGTGCGCCTGGCCGCAGTAGAGCAGGACGAGCCCGGCCTCCTGGCATTTCTTGCGCACGACCTCGACGAGTTCCGCGTTCGGATCGCGCCCGTTCTTCACGAACTCGATCCCGATCATCAGGCCGGGGCCGCGGACGTCGCCGATGACGGCGCACTCCTTCTTCAGCGCCATCAGCCGCTCGGTCACGTGCTTCCCCGCCGCGCGCGCCTTGTCGAGAATCTTCTCCTTCTTCATCGTCTCGATCACGGCCAGCGCCGCCGCGCACGCCACCGGATTGCCGCCAAACGTCGTCCCGTGCGCGCCCTTTTCCCATTTCTCCATGATCGACGCCTTCGCGCACACCGCGCCCAGCGGCAGCCCGCCGCCGATCGCTTTCGCGACCGCCATGATGTCGGGTGAGACGCCGAAGTACTGCGCCGCAAACCACTCTCCGGTTCGTCCAAAACCTGACTGGACCTCGTCGAACACCAGAAGGATTCCGTGCTTGTCGCAGAGCTTGCGGAGTTCCTGCAGGAAGCGCTTCGGCGCCGGCGTGTACCCGCCTTCTCCCTGGATTGGCTCGATGATGAAGGCCGCGACTTCGTCGGGCGCGAGGCGCGTCTCGAAGAGATCCTGGATCTCCGCCAGCGTCGCCTTCGTCGCCGCCTCTTCGCTTCCCGCGCGGAACGCCGACGGGAATGGAACATGGACGACCTCCGGGACGAGCGGGCGGTACCTGCGCCGGTATTTGGCGGCGCTCGAGGTGAGCGAAAGCGAGCCCATCGTCCTGCCGTGGAAGCCGCCGGAGAACGCGATCACCGCCGGGCGGCCGGTGGCGTAGCGCGCGAGTTTGAAGGCTCCCTCGACTGCTTCGGTCCCCGAATTCGAGAAGAAAAACCGGTCGAGCCCCTCGGGCATGATCGACTGAAGCGCCTCCCCGAGGTCCACGATGGGCGCGTGCTGAAAGACGCCCCCGGTGTGGATCAGTGTCCGGACCTGCTTCTCGATCGCCTCGATCACCGCAGGATGACCGTGGCCGAGCGCGAGCGTGGCCGTGCCGCAGGCAAAATCGAGGTAGGTGCGCCCGTCGTCGCATTCGACGTGACAGCCGGAAGCGCGGATCGCGCCCAGCTGCGTTGCCCAGCCGAGCACCGGCGCGAGCACGGCAGGTGAACGCGAGGAAATCGTGGCGGCAGTCTTGCGGGTCATGGCAGGTTCCGGACGGGTGGGAATGGCGGCGAGTCGGCTCATTGCCCTATCGTCGGCGAACAATTTTCATTTTTCAATGATCAATCTGCAGCCGCTTCATTGCGTCTCTCCGCTTCTGCGCCGACAATCCCTCCAGCCCCCTTTCCAAGGTGACTCCGCATGGCCTTCCAGGGCGACGTCGGCCAGATCGGCCTTGCCGACGTCCTCGGTTCCATCGCCGCCAACCAGCTCGGCGGCACGCTTCACGTGTCCAGCGAGCGCGGCGAGGCGTGGCTGGCGTTCGAGGGCGGGGCAGTGAAGTCGTTCTCGCGAGGGGTGAACAAAGCGCTTACAGCGGAGGAGGTTTTCCGAAACCGGGTTCCGCCGGGCTCGGAGGACGTGGACTCGCTCGTCAAGAAGAAGCGCCGCACGAAGAAGTCCTGGGCGGATTTCGCCGAGGCGCAGGGCGCCATGGGGGCCGATCAGTTTCGCGGCCTTCTTTCCGCCGAGCTGACAGAAAACGCGGTCGAGATCTTCTTCTGGTCTCCCGCGAAATTCGATTTCGTCCCCGGCCCCCCGTCCGCCGAGATCTTCGGGGAGGAATTCGGCGTTGTCCTCGACGTGAACAGCCTGATCATGGAAGCGGCTCGCCGGCGGGACCACTGGGAAATGATCCACAAGGTCATAGCGTCGCCGGAGGACGTCTTCATCCGCCGCCGCCCCGAACCGCCACAGGGCCTTTCACCGCTTCAGCAAGCCGTCTGGGACCAGTGCACCGGATCGATGACGGTCCGGATGCTCGAGAAAGCGACCCGGGCGACCCGGTTTGCGACGTACGACGCGGTGTCGGAGCTGGTCCGTGGGGGGCACCTGCGGGCGTTGTCCGGGGACGAGATGGTCCGGCTCGGCGAGGAGCATTCCCGGGCCTCGCGAAACGCCGAAGCGATCCGGCTCTTCCAGCGCGCGTTGGATACGGAGCATGCGAATGTGGGGGTCCGGGAGAAGTTGGCCGAGGCTTACGTCAAGCACGGGGAACCCGCAAAGGCCGCGGGCGAGTACAAGCAGCTGGCGCACCGGGCGCAGGAGAAGGGGGAAGCGCTGGCGGCGGTGGGGCTGTACAAGAAGGCCGTCGCGTGTGCGCCGGACGATGCCGCGGCCCGGGAGAAGCTGGTACAGCTCCTGCGCGACACCGGACAGCGCGCGGACGCCGCTTCGGCCGCCCTCGGGCTCGCGATGCAGGCGCGGAAGATGCTGCTGCACGACCGGGCGCTGTCGGCGCTGAACACGGCGGTCGAGCTGGACCCGGCGAGCAAGCCGGCGCAGGAACTCCGCCTGGAGACGCTGCTCGCCCTCGGCCGGAAGACCGAGGCGGTCCGGCAGCTGGAAGCCATGGCCGACCGCGCTTCGGGCGACGACGAGAAGGTCACGCTGTTCGAGCGCGCCAACAAGCTGGATCCGGCCAGGACCGACCTGAAGCAGCGGATCTCCGACATCCGGAGCGGCCGGCTGACGCGCAGGAAGGCGCTCCTCCGTCGGCTTGTCTGGGCGAGTTGCTTCGTCGCGATCATCTCGGCGGTGGGGTTTGCGGCCTTCTGGGAGATCAAGGCGCGGATTCGTTACGACGCCGCGCTGCAGGACGTCCACGTCCAGATGGTGGGTGGCGATTATGTGAAGGCGCTGGACCGTCTGCAGGAGTTCGCCCAGAGCGCCAAATGGACCCTGGCCGCGCGATCCGCAGACGCGGAAGCCAAATCGATTCAGGAGGCCGCGATCATCGAGCTGAACAAAAAGCTGTCTCGCGCTTCCGAGGCGGACAAGCCCGCGATACTGGCCGAGAAAGAACTGCTAAGGATGTGGCCGAAGAAGCCGGCGCCGCCACCTCCCGGACCTGCGGGGCAGTAGCCTAGCTGTGGACGCGGTTTCCGCCGGCCGCCTTGGCGCGGTACATCGCCAGGTCGGCCGCCCGGACCAGCTCGCGCGAGGACATCCCGTCCTTCATCGTCGCGACGCCGATTGACGACGTAATCGCCGGCCCGACCTCCTGCTCGACCCGCGCGCGCAGGCGCTCCGCGGCCGTCCGCCCGGCTTCCAGCTCCACTTCCGGGAAAATGAACACGAATTCGTCCCCCCCGTAGCGGAAGGCGAGGTCCACGTGGCGGCGAAGAGTCGTCAGCGCGGCGCGCCCGACCTTCCGAAGCGCACCGTCCCCCGCCTGGTGCCCCTGTGAGTCGTTGTATTCCTTGAACCCGTCCAGATCGGCCAGCGCCATCGACAACGGGTGCTTCATCCGCTTGGCGCGCTCGACCTCCTCGACAACCCGCTCGTTGAAATGCGCACGGTTATACAGCCCGGTCAGCGAATCCGTGATCGCCAGCCGTTTGAGTTCCCGCTCCAGCCGCTTCCGCCGCCGGATGTCCTTTGAGATGCCGATCGTTCCCAGGAGCTTCCCCGACTCGTCGCGAAGCTGCGACATCGTCACCGAAACGTCGATCGACCGGCCGTCGCGGGACTTCACGCGCGTCTCATAATCGATGACCCTCCCCTTCTTCTCGATCAGCCGGAGCAGCTTCCGCCGCTCCTCCGGCTCTTCCCAGATCCCCTCAGCGGGCTTTCCCAGGATCTCCTCCCGCTTCCAGCCGAACAGGTGTTCCGCCGCGGGATTCCACTCGGCGACATTCCCTGCCTCGTCCGTCGTGACGATGGCGTCGGCGGAGTGCTCGAGGATCGCTCGCAAGTAGGCTTCGCTTCGGAGCATGGGGGCGCGGATTGTACGGGGCGCGGGTGCCAACGCAATCCTATGGGCCCACCCAAACAAAAACGCCGGCCAGGAGGCCGGCGTTTGACGGTTTTGCGTTCGTCCTAAACGAACTTCACCAGCGTCAGCTCGTTCTGAAACCCCTTCCTGTACGTGTAGTTCACTTCGTCCATCACCTCGCGCATCAGGAAAATCCCCATCTGGTGCTTTCGCTCGTTCTCCAGGTGGGCCCGCAGCTCGTTTTCCATCATTCCCGAAGAGTCGCAGTGGTTGGTGAAGTCGTCGATGACGGCCCTGAAGCGGGTCTCATCGAGGTCGATCGAGATGCGGATATCGCCCTGGCGGTTGGTGCCGCGGGCGTGGTCGATGATAGAAGCGAGGGCTTCGTCGACGGCGTGGGTGACGAGGCGTCCGTCGCGCTCGGCGAGGCCGCGTTCGGTCCACATGGCCTGAACGGCGGCGCGGATGTCGACGAGGTGGCGCGGGTCGCAGGCGAACGTCAGTTCCTTCTGGTGGGTCTTGGCCGGCATCTGGGTTCCTTTCAGCAGAGTGACTATATCAGCCCCCTGTCTTTCGGCTAGAACAAATAAGGAACTTAAAGAATTCGCAACGTATGCAAATTGAATCTTCGCATCCGACCGCGACGGTCTATTTTTTCTTCGGCTCCAGGTCCGGCACCGCGTATCGCAGGCCCTTCACGTACTGCTCCCGCAGCCGTCGCATGAACGACTCGAGGGCCGACCGCTCCTTCTGCATGCCCCGGACCTGCTCGCGGAGGTTTTCGAAGGTCTGCGGATTTGCGGGGAAGCGCTTGTTAAGCCGGAGAACGTGAAATCCCATCCTGGTTTCCACCACGGCGGACAGCTCTCCCGGATTCTGAAGGGCGAAAGCGGCGTCCTCGAATTTCTCCCCGAGTCGGGTCATGCCGCGGATGAACTCCGGGAGCTTCCCCCCGTCTTTCGCAGAATTGGCGTCGTCGGACTCGGTCTGGGCGACCTTGCCGAAATCGGCGCCTTGCACGACCTGCTCGCGGAGGGCCGCGGCCTTCCGGGCATCTCCGACCACGAGGTGCGACAAGGAAACCCGGGGTTCGGTGAGGTAGGCGTATCCCAGCATGTACTCCAGCAGGATCTGCCGCTGCAGGTCTTCGTTCTTCCCGATTTCCGTCCTGAGCTGGTCGACCGTCTTTCCCAGCTGCGCAAGGTATTCCTTGAGCGTCATCTTGTATTTCTGCTGCGTTTCGCGTTCCCGCGCCTGCATCTCCTGGTCGACCCTGGCAGCGAGTTCCTTGTCGGTGATGGAAACGCCGCTGTCCTTGACCGCGCATTCGAAGACGTGACGCAGGATGATCTCCTCGAGAACCTCGCGGCCGAACCACTCGACCGAGCGGCGCAGCAGTTCCTCGCGCGTGATCTTGCGACCGTCCATCTCCGCGACGATTTCGGGCAGTCCAAGAAGCGGCTGTTCGCCGGAGCCGGGGTCGCCGGCTGCGTTTCCGCCGGCCGCGGCGGCGGGGGGAACTTCGGGCTCCCGGACCGCGCGCGGCTCCGGATCGGATGCCGAGGTGACCGGTTCGACCGATTTCGTGCATTCGTCCGACGCACATCCCGCCAGAATCGCCGCGAGCGCTCCCGCCAGGATCCTTCTCATCTTTGACTCCTATCCCCCCCGGGATCGGAGAAACTCGGCCACCGCCCGGATCGAGTCGTCGAGCGAGCGGCCGGGGGTCCAGCCGAGGTACCTTCGAGCTTTCGAGCATGAAGCGACCAGGGACGCGGGGTCTCCGGCGCGGCGAGGGCCATCCACGAACGGTACCTTTTTTCCCATGACGCGACCGACGGAAGAGACGACTTCCCGGACCGTCGTCCCTTGCCCGCTTCCCAGATTGTACGCGCCACCCTCTCCGGGACGCAGCCGCTCCAGCGCGAGGACGTGGGCGTCGGCCAGGTCCCGCACGTCGACGTAGTCGCGGACGCAGGTGCCGTCGCGTGTTTCGTAATCCGTCCCCCAGATCGTGAAGGGTTTTCCGGTCGCAGCCGCGCGGATCACGAGCGGAACCAGGTGCGTCTCGTGTTCCCGCACCTCTCCCAGCCCCCACTCCGGCGCCGCCCCGCAGGCATTGAAATACCTCAGGCACGCGTACGACAGTCCGTCCGCCGGCCGCGCGTCTTCCAGCGCCTCTTCGAACTGCTTCTTCGTGCGCCCGTACGGATTGATCGGATGCTGACGCGATTCCTCGTCGATCGGCGTGATGGCAGGCGTCCCGTAAACCGCAGCGCTCGAGCTGAAGACGATCTTCCGGCACCCGGCGACGCGCATCGCTTCCAGAAGCCGCAGGCTGCCGACGACGTTGACGTCGTAATACAGGCCCGGGTTCGAAACCGATTCCGGCACGACCGCCTTCGCCGCAAAATGCATCGCCGCGTCGGGCAGGAACTCGCCGAATGCCTTGTCCAGCGCGGACCTGTCCCGGATGTCCCCGCGATAGACTCGCATCCCCTGGCATGCCCAGTCGTGCCCAGTTGAAAAATCGTCGAACACGGCAATTTCATGCCCTGCGGCCTGGAGCGCGCGCCCGGTTACCCCGCCGATGAATCCCGCGCCGCCGGTGACGAGGACTTTCACGTGCGCACTCCCGGCCCTGAGCGAGCGAAGCGAAGCGCCGGATTCCCTCGCTTCGTTCTCGCGACCTGTTCCCTGAAATAAGGAAGCGTGAGTTTCAGGCCTTCCGCCCGGCTCACGCGCGGCTCCCAGTCGAGGACCTGCTTCGCCTTCGAGATGTCCGGCCTCCGCTGTTTCGGGTCGTCGACCAGCGCCGGCCTGTTCACCACGCGGCTCTTCGACTTTGTCAACGCGATGATTTCCTCCGCGAGCCTCAGGATCGTGATCTCGACCGGGTTGCCCAGGTTGACCGGCTCGCGCTCGTCGCTCTGCAGCAGCCGGTAAATCCCGTCGATGAGGTCGCTCACGTAGCAGAAACTTCGCGTCTGCTTTCCGTCCCCGTAAATCGTGATGTCCCTTCCCCCAAGCGCCTGCCCGAAAAACTGCGGCAGCGCGCGCCCGTCGTTCAGGCGCATCCGCGGCCCGTACGTGTTGAAGATCCGCACCATCCGCGTGTCCACGCCGCGCGTCCGCCGGTACGCCATCACCAGCGCCTCGGAAAACCGCTTCGCCTCGTCGTACATGCTCCGCGGCCCGATCGGGTTCACGTGCCCCCAGTAGCTCTCGCGTTGCGGGTGCTCGAGCGGGTCGCCGTAGACCTCGCTGGTCGACGCGTGCAGGAAGCGCGCCTTCTTCTTTGCCGCGAGCAGAAGCGCGTTCTCCGTGCCGGCGCTGCCGACGCGCAGCGTCTCGACCTGCAGCCTGACGTAATCCTCGGGGGACGCGGGGCTGGCGAAATTCAGCACGGCGTCGACTTTTCCGGGGACGCTGAACGGCCGAGTGATGTCCTGCCGGATGAAGCGGAACCCCTTTGTCTTCGAGAGGTGCGCGATATTCGCGGGCGAACCGGTGAGAAAGCTGTCGACGGCCACGACCTGGTGGCCCCGCGAGAGGAACAGATCGCACAGATGCGACCCGATGAATCCGGCACCGCCGGTGATGACAACGCGCATCTGCATTCCTGATAGGGGAACTCGCTTCGCTCGCTCGGGCCGGTCGAGCCGAATAGTACGCGCCGCGTCCTCGACGTCAATGCGCGCTTAGCGTTCCCGCTGCGCTTCGCCCCAGCGCTGCCGGAGGTCGCGCATGCGCTGGTTCAGAAAACCCTCGACGCTTCCCTCTCCTACCACGTCGTCGCCGGTGCGGTAGGCCGAAATCACCTTGCGATTGCGTTCGACTTCGCGGCGGATTTCGGAATCTTTCAGGGGTTTGGCGAGTTCGTCAGGATTCTCGGAAGCTTTTTTTTCGTTGGAGGCTTCAAGCAGCCTGACCTGTGCCGTGCGCGCCTTCAGACATTCGCCGGAATCGGAGGCGGCGAACACCGGCTGGAGTCGATCGATGTCCTCCCGGATGGTCGCGGAAGACCACCAGCCCGGGAGAAAATGCCGGACGACGCCCTTCGCCGTGCAGAAGTACAGGCCGATCATCCCTGTGGGGCCGGTGTCTCCCTCCTCCGTCGGCGCCGCCTTCGGGTCGCGGTCGTCCGGTGCGCCGGCGACTTCCGCGTTCCACCAGAGGAGGACGAAGCGCGCGTTGAGCGCGTTCGCAAGATCCGGGTTCGAGATCTCGCGCCTCAGGGCTTCGCCGGCCCGCGAACGTGGCGCTTCCAGGGCGCCGTCAGCGCAGACAAGGAGGATCGGCTTCCCGGCCCGCACGGCCAGTTCCATCGCCGCCTTGATCCCCGTCGCCCACTGCGGCTTGCCGATTTCAGAAAGGGCATTCTTCAGACGCATCCTGACCTCAGCATCCTTCACCTGCCCGATCTCGCGTTCGATCAGGGCACGCGCTTCCGGTCCGAGCGCAACGAGGTCCTGCTCGGCCTGCTCGCGCACGGCCCAGGCGTCGTCGGCGAGCTTCGCGAGAAGCGCCTGGAATTTCTCCTCGATGCCCGCGTCCGCGAATACCGGCATCGCGGCGGCGAACAGAAGGGGGATCGAGGCGACGAAGCGAATCATGGGGCGGCCTCCGGAGTGATGTGCGGGAGCGGCTCGAGGGATCGTAGCATCGGATCCTCCGCGCGTCTTTCCCATCTATGGACGCTGCTCGGCCCGCCAAGTTCACCCGCTGGCGCGGAATCTCGATAAAATGGCGCTAGCACCCGATGTCGCGCCTCCTCCGCTCCATTCCCCTCCTCCTCGCCCTCGCTCTCGCGGCGGCCGCGGAGACGCGCACCGTCACCATCCTCCATACGAACGACCTGCACGGGGCGCTGCTTCCCCAGTCCGAATTTGAAACTTCCGGCGCGCGAAAGCCCGATCGTGGCGGCGTGGCGCGGCTGGCGACGGCGATTGCGGCGGAGCGCGACGCCGCCGCGAAAGAAGGACGGCCGGTCCTGCTGTTCGACGCAGGCGACTGTTTCCACGGCACCCCGGAGGGGAATGAGACGAAGGGCGAAGCGGCGATTGCGTGGATGAACTTCGCGAAGTACGACGCCATGGCGATCGGAAATCACGAGTGGGCCTACGGCGACAAGAATCTCTCCCGGCTGGCCGGTATGGCCAAGTTCCCCTTCCTGACCTGCACCGTGACCCGCGTCGATCCGGCCGCGACGGTGGCGGCAATCGTGGAGTACGCAAAGCCCTACGTCGTGATCAAGGCTGGCGACCTGCGCATCGCCATCATCGGATTCACCACTTCCGGCACGCCCAACATGAATCTCCCGGAACACGTCCAGGCTCTCGACTTCGGGCCGGACTACGGTCCCCAGGGGGCGTTCTACATGAAGCGCGCGCGGACGGAGGCGGACATCGTGATTGCGCTGACACACCTCGGCAGCCAGTCCGACGCCCGGCTCGCGGAGAAAGCGCCCGGCTGGGACCTGATCGTCGGTGGCCACGACCACCGGGAGTTTCCGAAAGGGTTCGAGCGCGGCGGGACGCTGATCGTGCAGGCGGGTTGCGACGGAGCCTCGCTCGGGCGCGTCGATCTGAAATACGACACCGAAACCCGCAAGGTCACTTCGCGTGAAGCGCGCCTCATCGCGATCGACTCCACTCTGAAAGAGGATCCGGCTGCTGCTGAAGTCGTGAAGAAATACATTCGCGCTGAACTCGACAAACCCGCGGGCGCCACGGCGGCCTTTATCGGCCGCGGCCCGGAGAGCCCGCTCGGGATGCTGGTCGCCGACGGCATCCGCATCGCCGCGAACGCCGACGCCGCGTTCATCAACAGCGGCGGGATCCGCAACGACCTGCCGGGCGGACCGGTGACGGGCCGCGACCTGTACATGGCCGCGCCGTTCGAGGACACCCTCGTCGTCTTCTCGATCACCGGCGCCGACCTGCGCACGCTTCTGGACGGCGCATTTCGCGAAGGACGGCTCGATTACCCCGTCTCCGGACTCCAGTTCTCCGTCGATTCGAAGAAACCTGCCGGACAGCGCATCCTCGGCCTCAAGGTCGGCGACCAGCCGTTCGACCCGGCAAAAACCTACTCGCTCGCGTCGACGCGCTTCGCCGCTAACCGGCTTGCCGCCGACTCGGTCGGCAGGAAAGTGCTCGGACCGCCCGAAGAACCCAGGATCCCGCGCAAGGATCTGCCGACGTCTCTCCAGGCCGCGCTCCTGCGCCGATTCGAGGGAGGCGCGATCGTGCCGCCGCCGGAGCCGGGAAGAGTGACGTTTGTGACGCGGAGGTAAACCCCAGAATGAAGCGCATGCGCCGCGACTCGCCAGGTTTTACGCTCATCGAGCTCCTGATCGTCCTCGCGATCGCGATTCTGCTGCTCTCGATCGCGATCACCAGCCTCTCCCGCGCGCGCCTCGCTTCCAATGAGTCCCAGGCGGTCGCGGCGCTCCGAAACGTCGCGGTCCTTCAGACGGCCTGGCGGCAGAACGACGCGGACGGGAACGGTCAGGCGGACTTCTGGACCCAGGACTGGTCGGGGCTGCACCGTGTGGCGAACAAGGACGGGGCGCCCTGGGCGTTCATCTCCGCAGAACTCGCGAAGGCGGACGGCGCGCCGGCGTTGGGGACGACCGGGACCGCGCGTCCTCTCGTGACCGCTCCGCTGGTGACCGGAGTGGCTGTCCCGCACGCGGGGTACTTCTATCGCGCCATGACATCGGACAACTCCAATCCTCCGATGCCCTATCAGGCCGGAGGGCCGACGAATCCCGGGAAATTCGGTTTCACGGCCTGGCCAGCGGAGCCCGAAGCGACCGGACACCATGTTTTTATTTTGATGGAATCAGGCGCGATCTGGGCGCGCGACCTCGAAGGGCCGGGACCCGGCGGCCCGGCGCCGGCGGGGGCGACGCTGATGGGGAATTCGAAGGGCGGGCAGCTTGCGTGGCCGGGGGCGCCCGGGGGGAGCGCGCTCAATGAGCCGGAGGAGAGCGCCTGGAAGAGCGTGCAGTGAAGCTTGGAAGGGGGGGACGTACTTTTGGCAACACGGAGGTCACGGAGTTCACGGAGGGCACAGAGGTAAGAAAACTGTGCCCTGCCAAATCCGGGGCAAGCGCGACTCCTTGGCCGTTGAGATAACGACGCAGTCCTTCGGTCAGCTTTCTGGCGTGAAAATTGATGAGAAGTCCCGCTGTGAGTTCGGAGAGATGCAGGTAGGTCAGGATCTGGGCTTCGTGCACATCAATCAGTTCCTCAACAGCTTTGAGTTCGAGAATCAGACGCTTTTCGACGAGCAGGTCAATCCGGTAGCCTCTTCAATCGTGACGCCCTTGTACTGAACCGGAAGAACAACCTGTCGCTCGACTTTCAGGCCTCGCAACCTCAGTTCGTGTTGCAGACAGACCTCATAGGCCCCTTCAAGCAAACCGGGCCCAAGTACGCGATGGACTTCGATCGCGCCGCCGATCACTGCGTATGTCAGATCGTTGAGTTGCATTTCTCTGTGACCTCCGTGGACTCCGTGACCTCCGTGTAACTCAATGAGACCTTGCCGCTCCCTCAAACCGCCCCTCTCCTCTCGGCCGTCGCAACCGCCTCCATCCCCTTCGGCGTCAGCACGAGTCGCGCCTCTCCATCCGCATCGACGTACCCCGACCGGGCCAGAACTTCCATCCGCTCGCTCCAGAACGACGGCTCCCCACCCAGCCGGCGCGCGGCCTGCGTCCTCGTCAGTCGACCCGGATTGCCCGCGACCAGATTCAGGATCCGAATCGCTTCCCCATGCGGCACCACGGGTCTCGGCCCGCCGGGTAACCATGTCGACGCGGGACCGGGGACTTCATCGATCGCCCCTTCCTCGACAAGCGCCTTCCGCGTCTCCGTCAGCCTCGACGGCCCCAATCCCTCGAGCGACCCCAGGTGGGGCGTCCGGTGCAGTCCCCTCTTCGCCGCCGGCGCAATCTGCCCGGCCAGGATCTGGTTGAGGACGATTCGCGAAATGCCGCGCGGACCGAGTTCCCTGGCCGCCGCAAGCACCGCGGCTCGCACGGCTTCGTCGTCGGGATCGCGCCGGCCTGCGTAGACCCCCATCTCCCGGGCCTGCGGATGGTCCCCGGCGGATTGCCGGCAGCTGTCGCAGTTGCGACAGTCGAGGTCGGCAGGGACGCGCTCGCCGAAGTACCTTAGAAGCGCCGCGCGTCGGCAACGGCCGCCGTCGGCCCAGGCTTCGACCGCTTCGAGACGCGCGAGATCGGCGGATTTGCGGGCGCGAAGAGACGCAAGGTCGAGGGTCAGTGGAAGGGGCGCCAGCGGGCGGCCGGGGGCGAGCAGCCCCTGTTCGATCAGCCATGCGCGGGCGGACTGCCACTTTTCCGGCGGGAATTCTCTCGGAGGAGGCGGTCCTTCATCCGACAGGAGCCGCTCGTGCACAAGCCGGATCTCCGCTTCGGTGGGATAGCGGCGCTCGATGAAGAAGTGGTGGAGCGAAGAGTCGCGCGGGCTGTGGAGCAGCCAGCACTTCGCCGGTTCGCCGTCGCGCCCTGCGCGGCCGATCTCCTGGTAATAGGCCTCGAGCGAGCCCGGGAGGTGGAGGTGGACGACGGCGCGGACGTCGGGCTTGTCGATCCCCATGCCGAAGGCGACGGTGCCGACCACGACGCGGGCGCGGCCGCGGATCCAGGCGTCCTGATTCCGGGAGCGCTGGTCGCGCTCCATTCCGCCGTGATACGGGACGGCTGAGATGCCGCGTTCCACGAGGGCCGTCGCGACGTCCACCGTGTCCTTCTGGCGGCCGACATAGGCGATCGCCGACCCCTCGAGGCCGAGCTCGCGCGCCGCGGCGTCGATCTTCTTCTCCTCGGGGACCCTTTTTGATCCCAGGAACAGGTTTGGCCGGTCGAACGGGTTCACGATCACGCACGGCGATCGCAAGCCCAGCCGTTCCACGATCTCCGCGCGCACGCGTGGCGTCGCCGTCGCCGTGAGCGCCAGCGTCGCCCCCGCCCCGAGCGCCGCCGCGTGGGCCGACAGCCCGAGATAGTCAGGGCGGAAATCGTGCCCCCAGTGCGAAATGCAGTGCGCCTCGTCGACGACAAAACGCGCGACGCCGGCGCGGCGAAGCGCTGCGACGGTGCCGGGAATTGCAAGGCGTTCCGGTGAAAGGTAGAGCAGCCTCAGGCGCCCGGCTGCCGCCTCCCGGATCCGCCTCATTCCCTCCCCCGCCGGCAGATGCGAGTGGATCTCCGCGGCTCCCTGGATGCCTCTTCGCCTCAACCCGTCCACCTGGTCCTTCATGAGCGCGATAAGGGGGGAAACGACGACCGTGAGTCCGGGCTTGAGCAGCGCCGGCAGCTGGTAGCAGAGGGACTTGCCGCCGCCGGTCGGAAGGATGCCGAGGGCGTCGCGGGCGTCGAGGAGGGCCTCGACGAGGGGTTTCTGGCCGGGGAGGAAGCGGTCGTAGCCGAAGAGCCGCTTCAATTCGTCTTCGACGTTCATGCATCCATTATATGACATGGTGCATATATGTCAAGGGGGGCGGTTGAGAATACTGATGCGGACGATGCCGTTCACTTTGCCTGGCGCAGCGCCCTTGAGAACACGCCGGCGAGCCCGACCATGGCCCCGATTCCTGCGCCGAGGAAGAGGGCCGGGGCGCCTATGCGGTCGCCGAGCCAGCCGGTGGCGAGGACGGAGAGCGAGGTGAAGCCGATCACGGTCAGCTGGACGAGGGAAAAGGCCTGGGCCTGCATCTCGCGCGGAATCTGCTCCTGCACCAGGACGGTGCGCGGCACGGTGATGAGCGGGATCGTCAGGCCGTGCGCGAAAACCGCGAAGCACAGAAGCGGGAAGGAGCGGATCCAGAAGAAGGGGATGTAGGTCACGCCGTCGAGGAACATCCCGAGCAGCAACAGCTTCCCTTTCGGCAGGAAAAAGGTCGCCCGGCGTGCCAGCCAGATGCTGCCGGAGAACCAGCCCGCGGCGAGGCAGGCCTCGAAGATTGCCAGCTCTTTCACTCCGAGCCCGAAGGTCGTTTTCAGCAGGATCGCGCTTCCGACCATCGCCGGACCCATGATGAAGAAGTTGTCGACGGCGGTGAGGAAGAGGAGGGCGCGGAAGAGGGGGGAGCGGAGGGCGAGGGCGAGGCCTGCGGCGGCGGGGGCGGCGGCTCGCGGGGGGCGAGGGGCGGTGCGGATGAAGAACAGGCAGGCGGCCGAGAAGAGGAATGTCGCGCCGTTGGCGGCGATGAGGGCGACCATGGTTCCCGGCTGGGCTGCCTTTTCAGCGCCGGCGGCGCCGAGGGCGGCGGCGGCGACGAGCATGCCGCCGATCATGGCGAGCTGGGTGGAGGTCTGGAGAAGGGCGTTGGCGCGAAGGAGGGCGAGGCCTTCGGCGATGTCGGGGACGAGGGCGCTCATCGCGGGCGAGAAGGCGCTGGAGAAGGTCGAAACGAGGAATGCCGCGGCGGCGAGGGTCAGCCAGGTGAGCTGGCCGGCCTGCCACAGGAACGGGATTGCGAGCAGGACGGCCGCGCGGGCGATGTCGGACGCCATCATGAGGCGCCGGCGGTCGACGCGGTCGGCGAGCATGCCTGCAAGCGGGCTGAGCAGCAGGAACGGGACGGTCGCGGCGAACCGCACGAGCCCCGCGCGGCCGCCGCCAACGCCCTCGGGGCTGAGCGCGAGGACGAGGAACACGAGCACGGCCGACAGCAGGGCGTCCCCCGCCTGCGACACGAACTGCCCGAGCCAGAGGAGGGCGAAATTGCGGCGCATGCGCTCCACGCTTACGGAGAACCTGGAAGTCCGGCGGCGCGCGCGGAGAAAATGTAGCCCAGCGGATAACGCTCGCGGGCGAGGGGCCGCAGACACAGGAAAATCCGGTCGAGCACGGCGTAGAACGGATAGACCAGCACGCGAAGGAACCGCGGCAGCGATGGCGCGATCGTGTTGAAATTCAGGAGGAAGGGTCCCCCGCCGATCTCGCGCGCCGTCGCATCCGCGAACCCGGAATCCGTGAGGAGCCGCACCAGCGCGGTTTTCGTATAGCGGAAATAGTCCTGCGGGTCCGGATGGTAGACGAACAGGAATGGGACGAATCCGACGAGCGGTCCGCCGGGCTTGAGGATCCGCCGCATCTCCGCGAGCAGGTGGCGATGGTTGTAGATGTGCTCGAGCAGGTTGCAGCAGATTTCGCTGTCGACCGAGGCGTCGTCGTACGGAAGGCGGTCCTTTTCGTAGTCGATGCCGGAAATGGAGGCGTCGCTCGCCTCGATGCTCGCGTTCCCCTCCTGCTTGAGATACCCGAGGTAGGTCTGGTGCCGCCCGCCGCCGACGTCGACCGTGCGCCCCCGGATCGTTTCGGAAGCGAGCCCTTCGTCCATGAGGATCCGCAGCAGCGTCTGGTTCCGCCAGATACAACCGAGCCGGTGGATCAATCCCTGCTTCGGCATCCTCTCCATCCTATTTCGAAGTTCGAATCAGGGCAGAACCGTCGGCGTTCGCTTTACCCCCGCCATCGTCGCCGCCGCCTCCCGGTAAATCTCCATCATCGCCTTCGCCTCCGCTTCCGCCGAGTGGCGCGCCCTCGCGCGGATCGCGCCCGCTGCCCCGAGCGTGGCCCGAAGCGCGGCGTCCGTCGCGAGGCGCCGCGCGGCCTCCCGGAATTCGGCATCGGTTCGGAAGGTGAGACCGGTCACGCCGGATTCGACGAGACCGCGATTGCCGGGAATGTCTGAAGCGAGCACCGGGCGCGAGAAGTACATCGCTTCCAGAATCGCATTCGACATTCCTTCGAGGTCCGAGGCGTTCAGCACGACGTCCGACTCGCGGTAGGCTCCGGCCATGCGGGCGTGCGGACGGATTTCGATGAGGCGAACCCAGGGGCGTTCCCTGGCCGCCTCGACCACTTTCTTTGCGTACTCCTCGTCGAGTCGCGGGCCGGCGATGACGAGTTCGACGCCGAGGTCGTCCAGCGCATGGATCGCGCGCAGCTGCCCCTTTACCGGGCGGAGCCCCCCCGGCATCAGGAACAGCGGTCGATCAGGCGGAATTGAAAACGCCGCCCGGATCGCGAACGGCGCTTCCTCGACCAACCCCATTCCCTTCGGCACCACGCGAATTTTCGACGCGAGCGAATGATCCGCTTCGAGAAGCGGCGCCGCCGTCTCGCTCTGGTGGACGACGAGGGCGTGCGCGGCGCGGCATGCGGCCAGCACTTCCTCGCGGCTGCCGGGAAGGTCGAGGTCGCGCCCGACGTCCGTTCCGGTCAGGGAGATCACGAGAGGGCGCGAATCGCGGACGAGAAATCCGGTCTTGCGCGCGTGGAACGCGTGAACGACATCGGGTTCGTACGCCGCGATGATATTGGGGATGTAGACGCCGAGCGTTTCGAGGTCGAGGACTTTTGCCCGCGCGCCGGAAGCGACGATGCCCTGGAGGATTCGCCGCGCGGAGATCGAGTTCCCCGTGACCGCACCGTACGCCGGGACGACGAGCGCGATTTCCAAGGGCTAGACCGCGCTCCATTTCGAGAGCGTGAGGCCGCGGGCGCCGATTCCCTCGCGGATGCGGGGGTCGAGAAGAGCCTCGAGCTCGATTTCGCGTTCGGAGGTTGAGAACGGGAGGGAGCCGGCCTGCGGGTAGCCGGGATGAACGAGGACTTCGGAAATTCCGTCGCCGCAGAGGTCGAGGAGGCGCAGGAGAGTCCCCGGATGGACCGCGCCGATCAGCCCCGCGCCGAGGTGTCGCTCCGGCCAGCGCCAGCCCGCGGCTTCCCAGAGTGGCCGCGACGCCGCGGACATTTCCCGGAAGCGGTTCAGGTAGGGCGCCTTGTCCGGGCCGGCCATGATCGTGCCGTCGGGGTGTTCGAAGACGAGCCGGACGCGGCGCGGCACTGAAAGCGCGAGAAGCCCGGCAGCGACGCGCGGAACGAGGTGGAGGTGCTGGTGGCCATCGAGGTGCGTGGGATCGACGCCGGCGCGGCGCATCAGCGACACCTGAGCCTCCGCCTCGATGCGGATTTCCGCCGGGTCGAACATCCCGCACAGCGCGAGGCGCCAGGTTTCGTCCTTGCCGAAGAACTCGCCGTTCCCGGCGGTGAGCGTCTTGTACGGGCCGCCGATCGGCCTGCCTTCGCTGATATTCAGGTGCAGCCCGCAGGGCAGCTCCTTCATGCGCGGATTGTGAACCGCGTCCTCGAACCCCTGTGTGTTCACAAGGAGCGACGCATCCGTCACGACGCCGCGCTGCGCGGCTTCGAAGATGCCGCGGTTGCGCGGGGCGTCGGCTCCAAGGTCGTCCGCGTTGATGATGAGGCGTCGCATGGCTGAAGCGGGATTCTAGTCGTGCCGGCGATGCTTCGAAAGTCGGATTCCGGCATCCCGCCGCCTTTGACATACCGCCAGCCGCTTCCTTAGAGTGACGCCGTGTCCGCTTCCAAACCCGATGGCCTTTCCCGCCGCGATTTTCTCGGTGTCACGGGCGCCCTCGCCGGCGCCGGGCTTCTCGCGGGCAAGTCCACGGCCGGGGATGGCGACAACCGCCCGGCCGCCGGTGGACTCGGCCCGGATCCGGTGAAATTCGGGCTGCGGGTCAACGGCAAGGACCACGAGGTCGCCGCCGAGCCGCGCGCGACGCTTCTTGATGTCCTGCGCGACTCCCTCGACCTCACGGGCGCGAAGAAGGCCTGCGACCGCGGCGAGTGCGGCGCGTGCACGGTCCTCGTCGACGGGAAAGCGGTCTACGCCTGCATGATGCTCGCGCTTCAGGCGAGAGGCCGCGAGATCCGGACCGTCGAGGGGCTCGCGAAAGGCGAAGATCTGCACGCCGTGCAGGCCGCGTTCATCGAGCACGACGGGTACCAGTGCGGCTTCTGCACCCCCGGACAGGTCATGGCCACCGTCGCCCTCCTCGAGAAAACCCCTTCCCCGTCCGGCGATCAGATCCGCGCGGGCCTCTGCGGCAATCTCTGCCGGTGCGCGGCGTACAACCGGATCTTTGACGCGGCAGCGGCCGCTTCGAAGGCGAAATAACATGGCGAAGCGCACGCTGAGGGTCGGCTACCCCGGAAACTACCGCGAAATCGAGGTCGATTCGCCGGACGCCGAGCCGGCGCCGTGGGATGCGGATTCGAAGCTGGCGGTGGTCGGGAAGCGGTCGCCGCGGCTGGAGGGAGCGGACAAAGTCACGGGGAAGGCGAAGTACACGGCGGACGTGAAGCTGCAAGGGATGCTGGTCGCGCGGGTGCTCCGGTCGCCGTACGCGCGGGCGACTGCGCGGTCCATCGGGCTTGCGAAGGCGCTGAAGATGCCGGGCGTGAAGGCGGCGATCGAGGTGGAAAAGGAAGCGCGCTATCACGGGCAGGCGATAGCTGCGGTTGCGGCGGAGACCGAGGCGCAGGCGGAGGACGCGGTGGCTGCGATCGAGGTCGACTGGGCGGTCGGCGAGCACGTCGTCGACGTCGAAGCGGCGCGCAAGCCGAATGCGCCGCGCGTGCACGGCGGCAAGAACCCGAACGAGCGAGGCGGCGAGGCGCAGAACACGGCGACGGAAGAAGCCTGCGTTACGGCGCTCAAGAAGTCGCACGCGACGGTGGACATCACGTTCACGACGCCGGTGGTGACTCATTCCTGCCTTGAAAGCCACGGGAGCGTCGCCAGGTGGGAATCCGACGGGTCGCTCACGGTCTGGGATTCGACGCAGTCGATCTTCGGCGTGCGCGACGGGCTGGCGCGCGGGTTCCAGCTTCCTGCCGAGAAAGTGCGCGTGGTCAAGGAACACATGGGCGGCGGCTTCGGCTCGAAGCTCGGCATGGGACAGCATTCGATGATCGCCGCGCGCCTGGCGCGGGAGGCGAAGGCGCCGGTCAAGCTGATGCTGACGCGCAAGGAGGAGCACCTCGCCGGCGGAAACCGCCCGTCGAGCGTGCAGCGCGTGCGGGCCGGCGCGGACAAGGACGGCAAGCTGACTTGCCTCTGGCTCCAGAGCCACGGCACCGGCGGCATCAATGGAGGAGCGAATTGCGCAGGGCCCCTGATGTCCCTCTACAACTGCCCGGTGCGGCGTCTCTGGCACGCCGACGTGATCACGAACGCGAGTCCCGCTGCGGCTTTCCGCGCCCCCGGCCACGTCCAGGGAATGTTCGCCCTCGAAAGCACGATGGACGAGCTCGCCGGAAAGCTCGGGCTCGACCCGATCGAATTCCGGAAGCGCAACGACCAGAACGAAATGCGCCAGGCGGAGTACGGCGAAGGCGCGAAAATGGCGGGTTGGGAAGCGCGGGCCCATCTCCCGAACTCTGGTGGCAGGCACAAAGCTCGCGGCCTCGGCGTCTCCGCTTCCATCTGGGGCGGAGGCGGCGCGCCCGGTGCGCAGGCCCGCTGCGTCATCTCGCGCGACGGCGCCGTCGAAATCCAGTGCGGCACGCAGGACATCGGGACCGGGACGCGCACGATCATCGCGATGATTGCCGCGGAGGAACTCGGGCTGAAACCGGAACAGGTGCTCGTGAAGCTCGGCGACACGACGCTTCCCTTCTCTCACGGAAGCGGCGGCTCGATGACGGCCCCCAGCGTGACGCCGGCCGTTCGCGCGGCGACGGCGGCTGCCCGCGGGCGCGTGTTCGAGGCGTGCGCGAAGTCGCTGAAGGCCGACGCAGACAACCTGACAGCGAAGGGAGGCAATGTCGTCGCGAAAGGCGGCGCCTCCATCCCGTGGGCCGAGGCATGCTCGAAGATCGCCGGCGCCAACGTCAGCGAGCAGGCGACGCGCGCGCAGAATTTCCGCGGCTACAAGGACGGCACCGCGGGCTGCCAGTTCGCCGAGGTCGAAGTCGACCTCGAGACAGGCCACGTGCAGGTCCTGCGCGTCGTCGCCGTCCACGACTGCGGCCGCGTGGTCAATCCGCTTCTGGCGGAAAGCCAGATCAACGGAGGCATCATCCAGGGACTCTCCTACGCCCTTCTCGAGCAGCGCATCCTCGACGACGCCACCGGACGCATGATGAACGCGAATTTCTCCGACTACCGCATCGCGGGGCCGAAAGAAATCCCGGAGATCAGCGTGGTGCTGTTCGACGTGTCCAACGGCCGCACCAATACCGGGGTGATGGGGATCGGCGAACCACCGATCGTCCCGACCCCGGCCGCCATCGCGAACGCGGTCGCTCATGCGATCGGGAAGAGGATCACCGACCTCCCGATCACCCCGGACAAAATCCTCGCCGCGCTGGGGAAGAAATGACAAGCCCCTTCACGTTCTGGGATGCGCGTACCGCCGAAGAGGCCGCGGCGCTTCTTTCGAAAAAGGGTGCCATGGCGCTGGGCGGCGGTGTGGATCTGCTCGGGGAGATGAAGGAAGGGATCCGGGCGCCCGAACACATCGTAAACCTGCGATCGATCCCGGGTCTCGACAAGATCCAGAAGACCGACCGGGGATGGCGCGTAGGAGCGACGGCGCTGCTCACCGATATCGCGGACCACGCCGACCTTCGCAAGGACCTGCCCGGCTTTGCGGAATCGGCGGAGGCGGTTGCGACGCCGCAGATCCGCAATCAAGGGACGATCGGCGGCAATCTGGCGCAGCGGCCGCGCTGCTGGTATTACCGGGCGGCGGAGTTTGCGTGCGTGAAGAAGGGGGGAAAGGGCTGCCCGGCGGAGAAGGGCGAGAACCGCTACCTGGCGATCTTTGGCGACGGACCGTGCCACATCGTTCACCCGAGCGACTGCGCGCCGATGCTCGTCGCCCTCGACGCGCGACTCTTCCTTCGAGGTCCCGACGGCGCTCGAGACCTGCCGATCGCTGACTTTTACGAGCTGCCGTCGAAGAATGCGCTCTGTGAATTCACACTCAAGCCGGGCGAATTCATTGAAGCCGTCGAAATCCCGACGGCTCTTCCCCGCTCGACCTACGTCAAGATTCGCGAAAAGGATTCGTTCGATTTCGCCATCGCCGCGTGCGCGATCGCAGGGAAGATCGACGGCGACCATTTCACCGATGCGCGCGTCGTCCTCGGCGGCGTCGCGCCGGTCCCGTGGCGCTCTGTGACGGCCGAGGCGAATCTCCGGAAGAACACGATCGCCGACGCCGTCGAGCCGGCGTCGAACTCGGCTACGGACGGCGCCAGGCCCATGTCGCAGAACGCCTGGAAGATTCCGATGACGAAAGCCGCCGTCGCACGCGCGATCCGCTCATTCCTGCCGAGGTGACCGTGGACGTCCGCTTCGCCAATCCGGACCAGGTCAGCCTCCTCTCACACATCTTCGCTTCCATTCTCCGCCGCGGCCTCGCCGATGCCGGAGTCGCGCGCAAGGTCGCGGGGCTCGGCCGCATCGGCGTCGAAATGGCCGGCATGTCCATCACGGCGGACTTCGGCGACTCCTCCGTCACCCTCTCCCCCGGCCGCGAGAGCTGCCGCGCCTGGGTCGGCGGCGGCATGGCCGATCTGCTCGAAGTCTGCCTTCGCGGGGCGGTCGTCCGCCCGTGGCTGGAAGGGCGCGTGGCGTGGGGAGGGAATCCGTTCGCGCTCCTGAAACTGCTGGCCGTGCTGGCCGCCGCGCGAAAGTAAGGGATCAGTCTCACCGCCTCAGCAATTGTCCTGTATATTCCACTCTTCCATGGAAATATAGAACCACCCCTTCATGCGCCTCCACCACCGCCCCTCCCCCGCACCCCTTTCAGCTAAACGATCGTCGTCGCTCCCCTCGCGGCTCGACGCCGCCCGCATCCGCCGGCTCGCGGACATGTTCGGGCTCCTCAGCTCGCCGACGCGCCTGCGGATCTTCCACGCGCTGGCAATGGCGGGGGAACTGCACGTGCAGGGCGTCGCGGACGCGCTGCGCATGCGCGTGACGGCAGTTTCAAACCAGTTGCGGCTCATGGCGATCCTGGGAGTCCTTGCGGCACGGTCCGAGGGGTTGCGCGTCATTTATTCCGTGGAAGCGACCTGGGCGCCGGCCCTCATGGCTGATGCACTGGCGCAACTTCGGGCGGGACGTTCGAAGCGGCGATAGCGACTGAACTCTGTTTCGACGCGCGAGGCCCCGCAGGTTGAATCCCGGGCGCGGGATGCGCGGCTATACTCCGCCGATGCCCCTTCCCGAACTCGCCTCCCGGCTTGCCGCCCTGGTCGGCGCGGATCGCGTCTCGACGGACCCGGCGAAACTGCGTGAAGCGGCGCGGGACCTGACGGAAATTCGCGGGACGCCGCCGGATGTCATCGTTCGGCCGGCCGGCCTCGAGCACGTTCAGGCCGTTCTGCGGTTCGCGAACTCCGAACGCATCCCGGTCGTCCCGGTCGTCTTCAACACGAATGTCGGCGGTCTCGCGCTCCCATCGAATGGCGGAATCCTGCTCGACATGACCGGGATGAACCGGATCCTCGAAGTGAACGCCGACGACCTGTACATGGTGGTCGAGCCGGGGGTGACCTGGGGACAGGTGAAAGAACACCTGGACCGGAATTATCCGCAGACGCGATTCGCCTATTCCCTCTCGCCGCCTGACACCTCCGTCCTCGCGAACACGCTGATGGACGGGCTCCTGAATCTGTCGCTCCGCTTCGGCACGTCTTCGGACTGGCTGAACGGCGTGGAGGCGGTGCTGGCCGACGGCACGGTCGTGCGGACCGGCGCGGCGGCGTGGTCGACGGTGCAGTGGTGTTCTTCCGCGCCGATGCCCGATCTCACGGGGCTGTTCGTCAATCTCCACGGCACGACGGGGATCGTGACGAAGGCGTCGATCCGGCTGCAGCACGGGAAACGACTGCGCCGGCGGTATTTCATGATGGGTTACGACCTTCGTGCGTGCTACACGACGATTCGAACGCTCGTGCGCGAAGAAATCTGCGACGACATCGGGCTGCTCACGTGGCCCGTCGCGAAAATGCTTTTCGGCGAAAAGCGCCCGCGCTGGCGGGGCCCGGGCGAACCGCTCGCGATGATCTACCTCGACGTTTCCTCGAACCGGCAGGCGGAGATGGACCTCCGGCTCTCGATTCTCGAAGAAACGCTCGAAGCCGGGCGCAAGGCCGGCCATGCGTGGCAGGGACCGCTCGACGTGCGCGACCTCGTCAAAATCGAGCCCGCGTTCCGGAAGCTCGCGGAATTCCCGACGCGCCTCGACTTCATGCTCGACCATCCGGGCGGCGGCCTCTCGTGGGTCGGCACGTACGGCCCGACGAGCCGGTGGGACGAGGCTACCGAACTCGCCGTCCGCATCATGGAAGAGCACGCCTTCCCGCCCTTTGCCGTCGCTCGCCCCATGGCCCAGGGACACTTTGGCGTCCTCCGGCTCATCGAGACGTTCGACCGCGACAAGCCGGCCGAAGTGGAAGCGGTCGCGAAGCTCAACGCCGCGCTCGTCGAGGCGCTCCTCCCCCTCGGATTTATTCCCTACAAGACGCCCGAATGGGTCTTCCGCGCGCACGGCTCGAAGATCGACGCCGGGTTCCGCGAGATGCTCCGGCGCGTCCGGTCCGCCCTCGATCCGAACGGCATCCTCAACCCCGGAAAATGGCCGGTGTGACGCGGCCCCTCTTCGAGCGCTATCCCAAGCTCCTGGCCGCGGCCCCGATCGTCGAGATCGGCGCGTTTCCCACGCCGGTCGCGCCGCTTAAGTCCCTCGGCGCCGCGTGGGGAGTCGATCTCTGGGTGAAGCGGGACGACGTGACGGGCGAAGACTTCGGCGGAAACAAAGTCCGCAAACTCGAGTTTCTGCTGGCCGACGCAAAGGCGCGCGCCGAGCGGATCTGGGCCTACGCGGTGACGGGCTCGAACTGGGCAGTCGCCGTCGCCCACTACGGAAAGCGCTTCGGCATCCCCGTCGATCTTCTGCTCTTCAAGCGCCCGCTCAACCCGTACCTCAAGAAGAACCTCGAGCTCGCGCGGGGACTGGCGCGCTCTTCAAAGGTGACCCGGAGCGTCGCCACGATCCCCTTCCACGGCCTCGTGCAACTCGTCTCGAACCTCCGGACCTACGTGATGCCGCCGGGCGGTTCCTCGGCGCTGTCGACGCTCGGCTACATCAATGCGGGGCTGGAGCTCGCGGCGCAGGTGAAGTCCGGCGAGTTGCCGCGTCCGGACGTAGTTGTAGTGGCGCTGGGGACGGGCGGCACGCTGGCCGGCGTTCACGCAGGGCTCCGGCTCGCGGAGTTGAATGCGGAAGTCATCGGCGTCCGCGTCGCGGACCGGATCATTTCGAACGCGACGTTCACCGCGCGCATCGCCCGCCGCGCGACGGCGCTCCTCGCCCGCCGCTCCGGCGACGCTTCCGCCGCCATCGCCGTCCGCGCCCGCGACCTCCGTATCGTTCACGAGTTCATAGGAAAAGGATACGGAATCGCGACTCCCGCCGGAGATGAAGCGGCACGCGAACTCGAGGAACGGGAAGGACTGAAGGCCGAGAGCACCTATACGGCGAAGGCGCTCGCGGCGGTGAAGGCGATGGCGCCGGAATTTCGCGGGAAGCGCGTGCTTTTCTGGCTGACGTGCAACAGCCGCCCGATTGAGGGACTGGTGGTTCGGCACTCCTGATTCCGTGGGTCGCGCCCTTCGAAAGCGTCCCACGAAATCAAAGCTGACTCACCACCCGGCGGCCCGGCATAGAATCGGCGCGTGAACCTTTTCCTGCGCGGCACGCTCATGGCCGTCACGTGGATCGCCGTCGCCGGCGGCGTGGTGTGGGTAGCTTTGAGGTGGACCAACGCGATCGGTGGCGTGCTGTGCGCGGGGGCGGTGCTGCTCCCGTTCGTGTACGTCATGGTCTGCACGCTCTACCCCGCCTGGGGCGACACGAAATGTCCGCGCTGCGGGAAGCCCGCGCTGCGGCGGCCGGACCCGAAGAACCCGCTTGGAGTGATCTGCGACGCGTGCGGTTACGAGGACCCCGAGCTATACCGCGCGTATCTGGACGAGATGCAGTGAGGGCGTAGTGGGTAGGAGGTAGGGGGTAGAAACGACCCGGCGTTCAGCCGCGCGCTTCCTGCGCGTCGCGTTCCGCCTCGAAGACGGCCAGGCGGGGGTAGGTCAGGTCGAAATGATGATCCCCAGTCGTCCAGTGCAGGACGATAAAGTGGTGGATGAGGTCCGACACCAGGAGTGCGACGCCGATGCGCATCGCCCAGACGATCGGCCAACCGTCATATGGTACGGCGAGCGCGCCGACCGAGGTTGCTGCGCCGACGTAGCCATGATGGATGCGTACGCCGAGCGTCAGCGGGGCGAGGAATGCGGTGTCGCGGGTCGACTGCATGTCGAGCCCCCAGCGGAAGGCGCAGGTGACGGCCTCGAACGCGGCCGTCAGGGCGACGATCCAGATCAGGTCGGTCATGATGATCGGCAACTCCACCAGGGTGGCGACGCCGGATTCTACCGAATCCTGCCCGATGCCTCATCTGCCTTTTTGCCTTTCCTACCCCCTACCTCCTACCCACTACCCCCTCTCCTCGAGTGGCTCACCACTTCATAAGTCTCGAGCGCATTGGCCACTTTCAAGACCCCATGCGGCGCCGGCTTCCCGGACTCCTTCGCCCTCTGGTGCCCCTTCTCAAACGCCTGCGACTTCGTCCACGCCTCGAACTCCTCTTTCGAATTCCAGTGCGACATCGAGATCAGCCGGCGCGGATTCTCGGCGCATTTGAGGAACGCGAAGGACAGGAAGCCCGGCTGCTGGTCGACCAGCCCGGACCGCTTCAGGAACATGGCTTCGAGATTCTGCGCCGAAGCGTCGTCTTCGCAGGTGAAGACGTTCATGGCGACGAACATCGCTCCTCCTTACCTCGGGCGGAACAATTCGCGCGCGATGATCACGCGCTGGATCTGGCTGGTTCCTTCGTAGATCGCGAAAATCTTCGCGTCGCGCATGAGCTTTTCGACGGGGTACTCGCGCGAGTACCCGTATCCGCCGAATACCTGCACCGCATCCGTCGTTACTTTCATGACCATGTCCGCCGCGAACGCTTTTGCGATCGCCGCCTCCTTCGCGCATTTCTCGCCCGTTTCGGGCATCAGTGCGGATCGCCACACGAGCAGGCGCGCGGCTTCGACGTTGATGGCCATGTCGGCGATCATGAAGGAGATCCCCTGCTGCTCGTAGAGCGGCTTTCCGAACGCCTTTCGTTCGGTGGCGTACTTGATCGACTCCTCCATCGCGCGGCGGGCGACGCCGACCGCGATCGCGGAGATCGCCGGGCGCGAACGGTCGAAAACACGCATCGCAATCGAGAATCCGTCGCCTTCCTTCCCGAGCAGGTTGGCTCTCGGGATGTGGACGTCCTCGAAGTGCATCGAGACGGTGTCGCTGGCGCGCTGGCCCATCTTGTCTTCCTTCTTGCCGACGCGCACGCCCTTGGCGCCGCGCTCGACGAGGAAGCACGACATGCCGCCGTAGCGCGCGGCTTTGTCGGTGTAGGCGAAGACGCAGTAGAAGTCGGCGACGGAGCCGTTGGTGATGAACTGCTTCGAGCCGTTGATGACGTAGGAATCGCCGTCCCGCTTCGCCGTGGTCTGGATTCCGGCCACGTCGCTCCCCGCCTCAGGCTCCGACAGCGCGTAAGCTCCGCGCCAGCCCTCGACGATCTTCGGCAGGAACTTCTTCTTGGTCTCCTCCGAGCCGCTCAACAGAATCGGCCAGTTCGAGAGATTGTTCACTTCCATCGACGCCGCCACGCCGCTGCACGCCCAGCCGAGCTCCTCGTTGATCAGCACCTCCTCCATCAGTCCAAGTCCGGTCCCGCCGTATTCCGCGGGGATGTTGACATTGAGGAGGCCGATTTCCAGGGCCTTGCGGAATATCTCGTGCGGAAACTCGTGGGTTTCATCGAACTTGCGGGCGAGCGGCAGGATCTCAGTCTGTGCGAATTTTTTCGCGAGCTCGCGGATTTCCTTCTGCTCTTCCGTCAGGGAAAAATCGACCATCGTGGCGTGACCTCGTGGCGCGTGTCTTGAAGAGAACTTACTTGCGAACCGGTCGCTTGTCCAGCGAGGCGGGCTACCGCCTGTGCGCGGCAAACAGGTCTGCAATGCCCCCGGAGTCGCCCGCGAGGAGGCGGTAGTTCCCGCTGAGAGCGAGAAGGGGCGGACTGGGGAGCAGCCGGGCCGCCTGGGCGGCTTCGTGGGCAGCCGCCGCACGGTCGCCCGTCTGGTGCAGGAGCCTCGCGAGAATGACCCGCGACACGACGTGGCCGGGAGCCTCGGAGACCAGGCGGCGCGCCAGGGGAAGCGCCGCGGGTGCGCCGCGGGATTCTTCGGTGGCGAGAACGAGCGCGAGGAAAGCGGGGGCGAATCCGGGATCGAGAGAGAGGGCTGAGGCAAATTCTTTGGCTCCCGAGGCCCAGCTTCCAGCCCGGGCGTTCAGGCGCCCTTCCATCCAGAGCCCCTCGGCGGTCGGCGCGCCGGCCTTCGCGAGCACGATGCGCGCTTCGTCCCTGCGTCCCTGTTGAAGCCGCAGCGCCGCAAGTTCGATGGCGGCGGGTCCTTCCGCTCCTTCGGTCAAGACCAGCAGCCGTGCATCCTCCGTGCGGCCGAGGTCGAGAAGGCACATCACCCGGATGTGACGCGCCTCCGGTCCCTCTTCCCATCGGACGCGCAACCGGTCGAGGTCCGCGAGGGCCGCCATCGGGAGGCCGAGCCGGTAGCGAAGGTCGGCGCGGGCGAGCCACGACGACGGGAGATCGGGGAAACCGGAGACGAGGGCGTCGCAGCGACCCTCGGCGGCGGCGAGTCCACCCCGCGTGCGCATGGCTTGAAGGGCCTCGGCTGCCAGGCGGCCGCCGATCAGCGCGGTCGCGGAAGTCTCGCGGCCTTCCGGGGATTGAATCGCCACGGCGACGCGCGCGAGACCCGCCAGCGCGCTCGCGTTGCCCGGGTCGTCACGGAGGACCGAGTCGTAGAGCACCCGGACGCTGCCGAGCAGCGCGGGGTTCGAAATCGCCTGTTCTTCGATCACCGCCGCCTGTTCGAGGGACACCTCGATGTTGTCGGCGCGCGCCTTTGCCTCCCAGGCGAAAATCCCGATCAGCGCGCTCGGCAGAACTGCGGCAGCGGCCAGGGCGGCCGCCAGAGCGGGATTCCGCTCGGCGCGGCGGCGGATGCGCCCGAGCAGCCCGATGGGGCGGGCGCTGATCGGTTCACCCGCCATGTAGTGCCCCAGGTCCTGCGCGAGTTCTCTCGCCGACGGATAGCGGCGCTGAGGATCCTTCTCAAGGCACTTCGAAACAATCGTCTCCAGGTCCGGGTGAACTTTCGGCGCGAGCGTGGAGAGAAGCGCCGGCTCGGAGTGAATGGTGTTGTAGACGCTTGCGGCGGCCTGGTCGGCTTCGAAGGGCAGTTTTCCTGCGACGATTTCGTAGAGGATGCAGCCGCACGCGAAGACGTCCGCGGGCGGGCCCACGATTTCCTGGAGACCGAGCGCCTGCTCGGGAGCCATGTAGGCCGGCGTGCCGAATACGTCGCCCGCGACCGTGAGTCGCGTCACCGCGGTCTTGTCCACGGCGAGGCCGAAGTCCACGACCTTCGCGTGGCCTCCTTTTGGCGTCGGAAGCACGAGCACGTTTTCGGGCTTCATGTCGCGATGCGTGATCCCCGCCGTGTGCGCCGAGCCGAGCCCCTCCGCGCACTGCCGGACCAGCTCGATCCGGCGCCGAGTTTCGGGACCCGTCGCGCGGTGGGCAATACGGTTTCGCAGCGTCTCGCCGGGGCAGAACTCGAGCGATATGAAAACAACGTTGCCCTGCACCCCGACCTCGTACACCTGCACGATGTTGGGGTGCGCGAGCCTCGCCGCCGCCCTCGCTTCACGCAGAAACCGCTCGCGGTGGTCGTCGTGCACCGCATGCTCCTCGTGCAGCATCTTGATCGCCGCCCACCGGCCGAGCAGGTTGTCCCACGCCTTCCAGATCGTCCCCATGCCGCCGGAGCCGATTTTTTCGAGAAGCGTGTACCTCCCGAATTCGCTGCGAGGGTCCTTCGCGGCCGCCGTGACCTCGTCCGGCACGATCCGCTTGTGGGACGTCGATACGATCTCGCCGGGAATCCGCGTCGTCGTATTGCCCCGGTCGCGGCGGATCCGGTCGACGTCCGTGTTGCGCAGCAGCCCGGCGTGCATGAGCGCCGACAGCAGATCCCCGCCGCCCGCCGAGGAGACCTCGTGACGAACCCTGTCGAGCTCCACGGTGGAAAGCAGCCCTTCCTGCACCGCAATCTGGGCGATATCGTTGTCTTGCATCCGCGCATAAGGTAGCGGAAGAAGGCAGGGCGTGGGAACGCGAAAAAGCAGGCGATGCCGATTTTGCCGTTTCCCTGGCCCGCCTCACGATCATCTCGCCCTCTCCCGCCCTGCCGCATACACTTCCCCGCCATGCCCACAGCCCGCGAACTCGCGGCATACCTCCAGGCGGACCTGACCGGAGATCCCGACATCGAGGTCCGGGACGTCGGCGCTGTTGACGCCGCCAAGGCGGGAGACGCCGTCTTCGCCCTCGACGCCAGGTATCTCGCGCTCGCGGAAACCGGGCCTGCCGCCCTCGTCGTCGTCCCGCGCGCCCTCTCCAGCGCCCACAAAACGCTTCTGAAGGTCGATGACGCCCGCCTCTCCTTCGCAAAACTCGTCGAGCGCCTTCGCCCCGTCGAAAAACCCGTCCCCGGAATCCACGCCTCCGCCATCGTCTCGCGCGACGCCCGCGTCGCGAAAACCGCTTCAGTAGGGCCCTTTGCGGTCATCGAATCGGGGGCGGAAGTGGCCGACCGTGCGGTGATCGGGGCAGGGTGTCTGCTGGGGGCGAGGAGCTCTGTCGGCGCCGACACGGCGCTGGCGGCGCACGTCACGATCTCGCGCGAGTGCCTGGTGGGCGAACGCTGCGTGATTCACGCGGGGGTCGTGGTCGGCGCCGACGGATTTGGATTCACGCCCGATGCGCAGGGGCGCTACGCGAAAGTCCCGCAGGTCGGCAACGTGGTGGTCGGCGACGACGTGGAAATCGGGGCGAACACGACGATCGACCGCGCGACGCTCGGGTCGACGACGATCGGCGACGGGACGAAGATCGACAACCTCGTGCAGATCGGCCACAACTGCCAGGTCGGGAAGCACGTCATCATGGCTTCCCAGGTCGGCATCTCGGGCTCGTGCGAAATCGGCGACCACGCCGTGCTGCTCGGCCAGAGCGGGCTCAAGGGACACCTCAAGATCGGCGAGCGCGCCGTGGTGATGCCCCAGAGCGGCATCGCTTTCGACGTTCCGCCGGGGCAGACGGTCTTCGGCTCGCCTGCGGTCCCTAAGGTCGAGTGCGAGCGCATCTGGGTCGCCAGCCGGAAACTGCCGGAATTGCTGAAGCGGGTCAAGGCGCTGGAGAAAAAGCTGGGGCTGGAAAAGAAGTCGTAGCGATCAAGTCCCGCCGCCGGCCTTTACCAACTCCCGCGCCGCCGCCCTCCCGCTCCTCACCGCCCCTTCCATCGTCGCCGGGTATCCCGTGTCCGTCCACGCCCCCGCCAGTACCAGCCCCGCGTGCCGCGTCCGCGGTCCCGGCCGCATCGGCGCCGTCCCCGGGCGCGCGCTGAACGTCGCACGGTGCTCGCGCGAAATCACGAATCGCACGAGCCGCGCTTCGCTTCTGAACCGCCGCTTCAGCTCCGCGTCGCAATCCGAGGCGATCTCCTCCCCCGGCCGGTGGGCCCAGTCGCGCGCCGCGCTGATCGAGCACGAGAGGTGCTGCCCGGGCCCCGGCAACCCGGAGATGACGCTGCGGTTGAAGACCCACTGCACCCGCGAGTCGATCATGGCGAAAAACTCGAGGGAGGTGACCGCCTTGTCGTACCAGAGATGCGCGTTGAGGATCGGCGAGTGCTCGAGCGGCGGCGCGGACTCAGGGAAGACCTCCGCCAGGTTTTCGTGGGGAAGCGCGAGCACGCACGCTTCCGCTTCGACGGTTCCTCCGTCGGTGAGTTCGAGGACGACGCGGCCGGTTTCCGGCCGGACCTTTGTCACGGTCGCGAGGGAGCGGATCGTTCCGCCTTTTGAAGTCAGGTAGGCTTCGGCGGCCGCCGGGAAGACGGTGCCGAGGGGGGCGCGGAAGAGGCAGAAGCGGGAGAATTGCGGCCCGAGGCCCATCGCGTCGCGGAGAACCCGTGCCGCGAGGGCGGCCGAGGAACGCGCTGCGGGCTCATTGAGCGCAGGGGCGAGGAAGAAATCCCAGAAGCGCGAGATCGAAGCGGGAGACTGCCCGAGATCGTCCAGCCAGTCTGCGGAAGTGAAATTGTCGAGAGGCGCGATTTCGGCGTCGCGCATTTTCCCGATGCGGCGAAGCGCGCGCGCAACGCGCCAGCGGTCCCCGAGCGACAGAAACGGGAACGTAAGGAATGACCACGAAGACTCCGTCAGCTCGGCGACGCGCCCGTCGGGTCCGACGAACGGAATGCGGAGGCGAGGCTGGCGCTTGAGGCGGTCGAGGCAGCCCAGGCGGCCGAACAGGCCCAGAAGCTCGGTGCAGGCCTCGATCGCGATGTGCTCGCCGTTGTCGATCTCGCCGCCGCTTTCGGGATCGGGAAAGGAGGCGACCATGCCGCCGAGGCGTTTCTTGCGTTCGAGGAGAGTGACCTTCCATCCGGCGTCGGCGAGGTCGCAGGCCGCGGAAATTCCTGCGAGGCCACCCCCGGCGACGATTGCTGTGCCTTTCATCGATCCTGTGGAAAACAAAACGGCATTAGCCACAGAGCTCCCTCATTTCCTCTTCATGAAACCCCGCACGGCCCCCACCTCGAACGCCGACAGAAGAAATGCGCAGACGAGAATCCCGAACGCCACCGGAATCCGCCAGATCGGATGCGGGTGCCAGAACCGGAACACCACCACGCACGCCACGGCACACTGCCCCAACGCAAGCACCGCGAGGCTTCCCTTCCACGTCTTCATCTCAATACGTCCACGCGCGGAACCATGCTTTCATCACGCACAGGATTTTCGCGGGCGCCGACAAAGACACCCGCCCCGCAAAAACATCGTGCCCTCGCCGCTCGATCCGGTCGAGGATCCCCGCGTACAAGCCTCGGATCGCGAGGGGGCAGAAGCGCGCCTTGCGTTCGAGCAGGGGGAACAGGCCTTCCGAGTTCGCGAACGCCTCCCGCGCCCTGGCGACCTGGAACTTCATGAGCTCCACGAACGAAGGGGTGAGCCGGAGCGCGAGCACTTCCTCCTCGCGGACGCCGAAGCGCGCGAGATCCTCCGCCGGCAGGTAGATCCGCCCGCGCCGCGCGTCCTCAGATCTCGACGCAGACCAGCCCGACCGCGGATGCCACCTTGCAGCAGTATCCGCGGAGGTCCGCGAACGTCGCGTACCGCGTCACCGTGAGATCCTGCTCCGCGCCGTCGATGATTTCGGCGAGGTGCTGCTTCGGGAGATTGAAGCGTTTCGCCGCGTCCGCGAGCGCGACAAACACCTCTCCCTGGGGCGCGCCGGAAAACGCCGCTTCCAGACCTCGACGGAATTCAGCGAATCGGCCCGCGCGGTCTTCGATACCCGGCTCGTCGGCAATGTCGTCGGCTCCGCGCGAGAAGGCGTAGACCGCGCACATCGCGCGGCGGCGGTCCCGCGTCAGGCCGCGAATCGGATAGTAAAAGTTCCGGGCTTCGCGGCTCGTGAGGTCTTCGCAGAACGCGTAGGCGGAGTCGACGGAGACCGCCGGCGCGGGCGCCTGGAGACGGCCTGGAGGAGAAGCGGTCGGTTGGGTCATTGGGTTGGCGGTCCCGATTGTACGAGGCCTACCCCACGAGCGCCTTCATCGCCAGCCACACCTTGGTCTTCTTCGATACCTTCGGCCGCTTCACCAGCGTATCCCAACCCTGCTTTTCGATCGCGTCCAGGATCGCCCGGCCGCCACCCAGAAACAGCTTCACGTCGCGCTTCAGCGTGCCGCTGACGAGGTCCAGAAGGGGCTCGCCTTCATCGAAGAGCGCCCTGGCCCGGCCGACGGAGACCTTCATAAGTTCGACGAAGCCCGGTGAGGTGCGCCGCGCCACGACGTCCGCTTCCTTCACGCCGTGCGCCTCGAGATCTTCCAACGGAAGGTAAATCCGCCCTTTTTCAGCGGCGTCGCGTCCCACGTCCTGCCAGTGATTGGCGAGCTGGAGTCCGGTGCAGATCGCGTCGGACAGCGGCCCGCGCTTCGCGTCATCCTGTCCGAACAGCCCGAGGACCATGCGGCCGACGGGGTCGGCGGAATGGGCGCAGTAGAGGCGGAGGTCGTCCCATGTTTCCCAGCGCGACTGGCGCTGGTCCATGCGATTGGCCTCGATGAGGCGGAGGAAGGGGTCCTGTCGGAGTTTACGTTCGCGAATGGTGCGGGCGAGGGCGACGAGCATGAGTTCGGCGGGTTCGCCGCCCCAGCACTTGCGGACGTCCTTTTCCCACGCGTCGAGGGCGGCAAGGCGGTCTCCCGACGCTTCGTCTCCGATGTCGTCGGTCGTGCGGCAGAACGCGTACACGGCGAAGAAATCGCGGCGCATTTCCTTGGGCAGGAACCAGGAGCCGACGGTGAAGTTCTCGTAGTGCGAGCGCGCGAGTTTTTCGCATGCGGCGTCGCCGGCGGCGATTTTCGTGGGGCTGGACATCCGATGAAATGATACGCGGGCAGGCGGGCAAGCGGGCGGGAAAGGCTGCGGGCGTAAGGGCTGCGGGCGGGCGGGCAGGCGGGCGGGCGAAAGGACCAGCGGGCGGGCGGGCAAGCGGGCAAGCGAAAGAAAAGACGACGTCCGAAATCCGCAGGCCGTTTTTTTTCGCCCGTCCGCCCGCTCGCCCGTCCGCCCGCGTACCGTTGACCTCGTCACCGCCGCTTCCTATGATCCGCCCCTCGTATTTCCTGAAGCAACCGCTTTACAAGGAGCCCTCCATGCCTCTCGCCACCGGCGCCGCGGCGCCCGACTTCACCCTCAAGGGAACCCCGGCCGACGCGGTCACCCTGTCCGCGCACAAGGGCAAGGAAAACGTCGTCCTGCTCTTCGTTCCCTTCGCCTTCTCCCCCATCTGCACCGACCAGTTCTGCGGCATGCGCGACATCTGGAACGACCTCGGCAAGATCAACGCGAAGATCTACGGAATCAGCGTCGACTCGCCTCATTCACTCAAGGCCTGGAAGGCGAAGGAAAACATTCCGTTCGAACTCCTCTCCGACTTCAACAAGGCCGTGTCCAAAGCCTACGAAGCCCAGCACGAGAAACTCGGCGACTGGGTCGGCGTCGCGAAGCGCTCCGCGTTCGTGATCGACAAGGAAGGGAAAGTCGCCATGGCCTGGGTCAGCGACGACCCGAAAGTGAAACCGGATGTCGCGGCGATCAAGGCGGCGGTGCAGAAGCTGAAATAAACGCCGAGTTCGGCTGAGGGGCGCCGGCGGTATGCTCACCGGGCCGCGCCGTGTGCATGGGTAGATCCCGACAGGTGAACCTTCGTCGAGGGAGCATTCTGTGAAAGCAGCCGCCGCCCTGCTGCTGAGGCACTTCGGAGCAGTTCGAGATGGTTTTCGACGGGACCATCTCGATCGACCGCGTCGGAGACGACGGTCACGGCGAAGGACGCATGACCTTTTCGCGGATAGACGGAAAGGTGCGGACGAGCAAAGCGGCCATCAGGATTGACCTCAACACAATCCAGCTGAAAGGGTATTCGCTTCGCTGCATCCTCACGGAGAGGGGCAATTTCGGCCTTGAATACCCACTCTGCCCGATGGGAAGAATAGACCTGTCCGAGAATTTCCGGGACTTGTTCATGGAATTTCCAAAGTCCCCTCTCTCCGCCGGGACATCGTGGACGGCGCGGCGCAACGGACTGACCGTGGCGCTGTCGCTGAAATCTCCCGGCGAAACGGTTCTGGCCATCGAAGGCGCACCCGACCCGGCCGAAATCGAAGTTCCCTCGAAGGCGGGCGGAATCCGGACAGCGTCAGGAGCGATTCACTTCCGATTCGATCCGGATGCCGGTTTCCTGACATCGATCGAAGAGGACGTCTCCTTCGAAAGCGTGAAACAGCCCGGCCCGGACGAAGTAGTGACGAAGCGGGTCTTCCGGCGCACGCTGAACGTCGAGAGGCGCTGAGCGCCCGAGTTTCAGACGGGATTGCCTGCAGGCGAATCGGCCGGGCCTGGTGCAGGCGGCGGTGCGGTCGCCTGGGCGATCGCCTGTTGCGCTTCCCCGTCCACGATCAGCCCATCGACCATTCGCACGACACGATGTGCACGCCGCGCGAGGGACGGCTCGTGCGTGACCATAACGAAGCAGGTGCGGCGTTCCTCGGCAAGGGACCACAGCAGGTCCTGAATCTCCTGCGATGTCACGGTGTCGAGGTTTCCGGTCGGCTCGTCGCAGAAAACCACCTCCGGATTCGTCATCAGCGCCCGCGCGATCGCGACGCGCTGACGTTCGCCGCCGGAGAGGGCGCCGGGGACGTGGTGCAGGCGGCTTCCCATGCCCATGCGGTCCAGCAGCGATTTCGCGCGGCGGCGCGCATCGCCGCGCACCATCGGCCACTTCAGGATCGACGACTGGATCATGATCGGCATGATCGCGTTCTCGAGCGCGCTGAGCTCGGGGAGGAGGTGGTAGAACTGGAAGACGAACGAAAAGGTCGAGTTGCGCATGCGCGCGCGCTCGCCGTCGCTCAGGTCGCTGTACGGCGTGCCCTTGAAGAGCACGCTCCCCGACGTCGGCTTGTCGAGCAGGCCGAGAATGTGCAGGAAAGTGCTCTTCCCCGCCCCGCTGGGACCCACGATCGCGACGACGTCGCCGGGCTCGACGGAGAGGTCGATGCCGCGCAGCACGGGAAGCGTGCGGTCGCCGATCTGGAATTCGCGGCGGATGTCGCGGGCGTCGAGGAAGCCGCTCATTCGTACCTCAGGGCTTCGATGGGGTTGAGGCGTGCGGCTTTCCACGAGGGCCAGAGGGCGGCGAGGAGGCAGACGAACAGGGTCGCGCCGACGACGAGGGCCCAGACGGGCGGGTCCATCTGGTGGGGGATGCGGTCGAGGAGGTAGATGTTCTTGGGGAAGGGGTACCAGCCGGTGCGTTCGTAGAGCCAGTCGGCGAGCGGGTTGAGGTGGTCGAGGACGTACTTGGCGCTTCCCAGGCCGAGGCCGCACCCGAGGATTCCGATGACCATGCCTTCGCCGAGGAAGATGGTCATGACGCCTCCGACGGTGGCGCCCTGGGCGCGGAGGATGCCGATGTCACGGGTTTTCTCGGTGACGAGCATGGAGAGGATCGCGAGGATCGAGAAGGCGGCCATGATGACGATGAAGAACATGATGACGCCGGTGAGGGTGCGCTCGACGGCGACGGCCTGGAGGAGGATCGCTTTCTCGGCCTGCCAGGTGATGACGCCGTGGCGGCCGCCGAGGCCTTTGCGGATCCGGTCGGCGACACTTTCCGCGTCGTCGTAGTTCCTGATCCGGACGCGGAGCCTGTTGACCCGGCCGGCCTGGATGCGCCCTTCGGCGTCCAGAATCGGCTCCCTGGTTTTGGCGTCGATGAGGCATTCGCGAAGCGAACGCTGCACGAATTCCAGCGGGGCGTAGACGATCGAGGTGTCGTATTCGTTCATGCCGGAGTTGAAAGAGCCGACGATGCCAAGTCTGGCGTTGGTCGGATCGATTCGCTTGTCGCCGATGCCTCGATCGCGCGCGTCCTCGGGGGTGATCGTCGTCACGGAAATCGACCGGCCGATGTAGGGATCCTGGACGCGCGAGACGAGCGCGAGGCGCGCGCCAGGGCCGGGCTCGATCGTGATTACCCCGGCGGCCCGGACGTTTTCGCCGCCGGGCTCGACGAGAATCTCCGCCTCCGTGAAGACGCGCAACCAGCGCCGCTGGTCGGACGGAAGCCGGTGCCACGCCTCCCGGTAAGCTGCTTCCGGCGGCAGCGCTTTGCCGAAGACGACCACGACGCACGGGCGCGTTTCCCCCTTGGGGTCGTAGGCGAGGAGGCGGAATGCCCGCTCCAGCGCGCCCGCCCAGTCTTTCACGGAGGCGTCTTTCCGGGATTTCAGCCACTCGGCGCCGGCGTGCAGCTCGCGCTCTTCGCCGCCGGAGTTGAGCTCGCCTGTCCACTCGGCGTCCCCTACGAGCAGTTCAAACTTGTCCTTTGGATTGACGGTGAAGAGCGCGCTGGCCGCAGAATCGACGGCGCCGGCTCCGTCGCAGACAAAGATGATGTCCTTGTGGCGGTGGTTCGCAAGAACTCCGGAGCCGATGATGCAGGGGCCCCAGTCGGGAGGTAGCGTCTGCTTCGAGAAATTCGTGAAGTCGGGCGGATGGCCGTCGAGCATGTGTTCTGCAAACCCGCTGACCTGTCTTTCGAGATCGGGAATGATTCCCACGAGCGTGGCGGGCTGGGGGGACTGGCCGTGGCTGATCATGATCGGCCACTCGAGCTGGGGGGAAATGGCGATGACTTCGTCCGGCGCCACGGCCCGGACCTTTTTCGCGAGCTCTTCCCAGTTCTCCATGGAGCCGAGGCGCGAAGCGGGTGACGACGTCACCGTGATGTGCGCCGTCATCCCCCGGATGCGCGCCCGGAGGTCCCGCGCGAACCCGCCCATGACGCTCGTCACGATGAGGAGCGTCATGACGCCGAACCAGACGCCGATCACCGAGAGGAAGCTGATCGGGCGTTTGCGGAGGTAACGGAGGGCGAGGAACAGTTTGTACAGGGCGGAGTGCCGAAAAGGTGGTTAGGGAAAAACGGCAACGACAAATCCCAAATCCCAACTCCAACTCCAAATCCCAAGGTGCTGATTGCACGAACGGTGAGGCCTGGGAACCCGGAGCAAATCTCTAGAGGTACACCTTGTTCAACGGCTTTTTGGGATTTAGGGTTGGAGTTGGGATTTGGGGTTGTCCTGGTCGTTTTCCCACCCCGTCACTCCAGATTCCTCATCAGCGGGAACAGGATCACATCCCGTATCGACTTGCTGTCCGTCAAAAGCATCACCACCCTATCCACGCCAATTCCGATCCCCCCCGCCGGAGGCATCCCGTGCTCCTGCGCCACCAGGAAGTCCTCATCGATCCGCTCCATCCCCTCTTCCTTCGCCGTTATCTGCCGCTCAAATCGCTCCCGCTGCTCGATCGGGTCGTTCAGCTCCGTGTAGGCGTTCGCGATTTCCATGTTCGCGATGTAGAGCTCGAAGCGCTCCACGACGCGATTGTCCGCAGCAGACCGCTTCGTCAGCGGGCTCAGCTCGACCGGGAAGTCGATGACGAAGACCGGACCCGAGAGGTCCGCCTCGACCAGGTGCTCCCACACGTCGTTCGCGATCGCCTCGTGCGGGCGCTTCCCCACCTCCAGCTTGAGCTCACGGGCCTTCGCCACCACCTTCTCGTGGTCGAACCAGTCAAAGCCCGCCTTCTCCTGGAACAGGTCGAGGTACTTCTTTCGCGGCCACGGCGGCGTGAAGTCGAATTCGCGGCCGTCGAAAGGGACGCGGCCCGTCGTGGAGGTGAGCCGCGAGAGGTGCATGAGCAGCCCCTCCGTCAATTCCATCATCCCGTTGTAGTCGCTGTACGCCCAGTACAGCTCGCACATCGTGAACTCGGGATTGTGCCGCGGGCTGATCCCCTCATTGCGGAAGTTCCTGTTGATCTCGAACACCTTCTCCATCCCGCCCACCAGCAGCCGCTTGAGATACAGCTCCGGCGCGATCCGCATGTACAGCTGCATGTCCAGCGCGTTGTGGTGCGTCGTAAACGGCTTCGCCGCCGCGCCGCCAGGAATCGGCTGCATCATCGGCGTCTCCACTTCGATGAACCCCCGCTCCGACAGCCAGCGCCGCCACTCCGACACGATCAGCGACCGCTTCCGGAATGTCTCCATCACCTCCGGATTCGAAATCAGGTCCAGGTACCGCTGCCGGTACCGGATCTCCACGTTCTGCAGGCCGTGCCACTTTTCGGGAAGCGGCCGCAGCGACTTCGTCAGGACGCGGAACTCCATGACTTCAACGGTGGTTTCGCCGGTTTTCGTCTTGAAAAGCTTCCCCTTGACGCCGATCAGGTCGCCGAGGTCGAGCAGATTGAACAGCTCCATCGCGGCGTCGCCGACGATGTCCTTCTTCACGTAGAGCTGGATCTTTCCGGTCCAGTCGCGCAGGTCGAGGAAGTTCGCCTTCCCGAACTGCCGGCGTCCCGTGATGCGACCCGCGACCGAAACCTCGCGCCCCTCCTCGTACGCCGCGACGATGGGCCCGATGGAAGCGGTTCCGTCGTGGCGCCCGCCCCACGGGTCGATCCCTTTTGCCTTCACCGCGTCCATGTGCGCGCGCCGGTCCGCGAGGAGCTTCTCCTCCGGCCGGGGACCTCCTGTCGTTTCCTTCTTTTCCTGCTCGCTCATTCTTTTTTCCGCTTCTCCTCGACGACCGCCTGCACGACTCCGTTCAGCTTCTGGGCAAGCGCTTCGTACGCCTTTTGCGCCGCGACCAGTTGTTGAACAACCTTGCACGCGTCGAGGTTCGCCTGCACTTGCGCAATCCGCTTCGCTTCCGCCGGATCGAGCACTTTCCCCAGCCGCTTCAATTCCTGAATTTGCGCTCCCGCGTCCTGTGCGGATTTCACGAGCGCCTGGGCGACCGCGTCGGCCGCGTAGGCCCTTTCCCAACGCACCAGCTCGGCAAACTCAGGGCTGCCGGCGAGCGCTTCGCCAAGCCTGCGGGCGGTTTCTTCGAGGGTCATGGAGCGGCGGAGTGTATGAGGGGGTGGAAGCGGGGTCAATTCGGACCGGCGCTACTTCGCCAGGAGGCGCTTGAGCGATCCCGCGCGCGCCGCTTCCGCGACGGCGAGCGCTTCGACCTCTCTGTCGCCGTGAATGACGGCGACGGCCCACATCCAGGCGATGGCGGAGGGGGTGCGCGGGGACAGGGATCGGTGGATGCGCGCGAGTTCCAGCACCGTCCCCCGTTCGCGCGAGACCTTTGCGGCCTCGGCGGCGCGAGGGCTGCCGGCCAGCTCGAGAGCCATCGAATCCGAAATCCCGGAGGTTTCGAGGGAAGCGCCGAACGAGCGCTCGCTGAGCTCCTTCATGCGATGGACCTCGGGCCATTGGGCCAGCTTGCCGGCCACGTCGCGGTTCTTCCGGGCGTAAGCCCAGAGCGCCAGCATCGAGTATTTCGCTTCGACCCGGATCGCCTTGAATTCCGGATCTTCTCCCTCGAGTTTGTCAGCTGCAGCCCAGGCGTGAGCTTCCGTGACCATGTCGCGCGTGTCCGAGGTGTCGAAGGTCTTGAGCGCTTCCTCGGCCGCGACGATCGCTTCCCCGGTCGTGGCGCCCTTCACTCCCATCGCCACGGCCCGCAGGAATATGTCTGACTGACCCTTCAGGGCGTAAGCGAGCGTCGGGGCGTGCCCGGCCGCGCGCGCCCGTGTCACGCGCTTCGCCGCGAACGCGACCGCCCGTTCCATCTGCCGGATGTCGTCCGGGGTGTACTCCTTGCGCGCCAGGCGCTCGTTCCGCGCCGCCGCCTCAGGAAACGCGGGAGGGGACGCCTCCAGCGCTTCGCGCAGCCGTTTCAGGCGCGGCACGTCGGACGCCGCCGAGGCAAATTCCATCTGGACGCTGAAGCCGGTGGACTGATCGGGAGCGAGGAGCGCGGCGCGCTCGCCGAGGTCGGCGGCTTCCCGAAGCTCGGGCTGTGCCGAGACGCGCTTCCTCCAGTCTTCCCGGTCCGGCGCCGGGACGATGTACGGCCCCCAGTCGTCCGAGGGCATTTCCTGGAGGACGTCGACGCGAAGCGCGGTGCCGGTCAGGGTGCTCCAGCCGAAGTGGGCCATGCTGGCGACCGCGTTGGTGGTAAGGAGGGGGTTTTCGGGATTGAGGGCGAGCGCCTTGCGGAACGATTTCATGGCGTCGCGCAGAAGCGCCGGGTCGCCGGTGGCGAGGAAGGCGGTTTCGTAATTCACGCCCGCGTTGTTGAGCGAAGACGCCTGGTCGGTGTGTTTTTCCCAGTACGCGGCGGCCTGTTTGAGCAGCGGCACGGCCTCGGCGGCCTTCCCTTCTTCCATCAGCTTCCGCGCTTTCGTCTCGGCGATCATAGTGGCGACGTAGGGGTCGTCCTGCTGGCAGCGTCCGAGCCAGAGTAGTTCATCGTCGGAGTCTTGCGAGACGAGGGCGCGAAGGGCGGCCGCGTGGGACTTCGCCGGGTCTTTCGGCAGCGTCGCCCACGCTTTCTCGAGAATGCGCGCGGCGGCGTCGGTGCGGCCGACTTCCCGGAGCGAATCGCCGAGTTCCGTGAGGATCAGCCCGTCCGGCGACTTCTCGAGCTTGTCGATCAGCGCGTCGGCTTCCTCGTTGCGCCCGAGCCAGAGGAACACCTGCACGAGCGCGAGATCGTCGCCGTCGTCGCCCCCGGAGACCTTGCGCAGATCGCGGAAGAGCCGCTCGGCTTCGGCGAGTTCGGTCTTGCGAGATTGCCCCGGGGGAAGCGCGCGCCCAGCGGAGAGGCGCACCATCGCGAGTTCGCGGGCCGCGATGCGGGCGTCCGCGTGCTCGCGGATCTTCGCGGCGAGTTCCCGCATCTTCGGCGCGCGGTCGACGTTGGTCTGGACCCACGCGGTGGCCTCTTCCTGCGCCTGGCCCTCCGGAAGAGCGTTGAGGCGCTTGACGAGCCCCTGGTCGATGCCTCGATTGAGCTGTTCCCAGAAGTGTTTCGTCAGCGACTCATTCTCCTTCTCCCAGGCCTGCCAGGCGGCGACGAAGGGCGGGAAGTGCTCGTTTACGAACGGGGAAAGCAGGTTGATGGCGTCCTGCGAGCGGCCGGCGCGCGCGTAAGAAACGCCGAGCCAGATGCGGGTCCCCGGGACGCCTTTGGACCGTTCCCCGATGGAGATCGCGCGGTCGGGTTCGCCCATGCCGAGCAGCCCCTGCATCGCCAGGGCGGCCATCTCGCCGTCGTCGGGAAACGCCTCGGCGGAAGCGATGGCGTGCGGGATCGTGAGGGTGAACGGGTATTTCTCCGGATCGGCGTCGTTGAGCTCGCTGTACGCAACCGCGAGTCGTCGCTCGATGCCGGCCGCGTGCCAGGCATCCTGCGGCGCCTCCAGCTCGGCCACCTTTTTCGCGGCCTCGAGCATCGGAAGCCTCTTCGCCGCGCTTTCCTGCGCGTCCGCGTCGAGCATGGCGAGCAGCGCGGCGGGTAGCCGGGAGCGAAGAGGCAGCAGGTCAGCGCCGGCTTCGCGCCCGAGCCACGCATCGCGGGCGCGGAGGAGAAGCACGGGACGCGCGGCCTCCGCAGAGGCGGCGCCCAGGTAGACCAGCGCGTCCGCCTTCCAGCCCGGGTAGCGCTTGCGTTCGAGCTCACGGCCGAACGAAGCGACCAGGTCCGAGGGAGGAGAACTTCCCTCATGCCAGGCGAGAACGGCCGCCTGCGTCGGCGGCCAGGGATGGCGCGCGCAGAATTTCAGCCCGGCCTGAAGATGCGGCCGGGATGCGATCGCGGGGCTCAGCTCCCGCGCCCAGTCGATGAGATCCCGCGGTGCCTGCGCCACCCGTTGATACGCGGCGGCGGAGTCCGGCGACGCTTCCGGATCCGGCAGACCCGGCCACGCAACCCGGTCGAGGCAACGGTCGACCGCCTTGAACAGCGCTTCGCCGAACCACGCCGTCGTTGTCGCCCGGGGCCACGACCAGATCTTCTTCCCCACGCCTTTCTGCACGAACTCCACCACCGCGTTCGCATCCGGCAGCCGGTCGAGCTCGCCGACTGCCGCGGCGCGCGCGATTTCGCCCGCCTTGCTCCGGATCTTTTCGTTCCGGGAAATCGTCGGCAGATAGAGCGCTTCCACCGCCTCGCGGTGCTTCCCCGCCTTCTCGAATTCCTCCGCGCGCGCCAGGTCGCGCTTCTGGAGCTCCTCCTGCTCGTCATGAAGCGCCGAGCGCACGCCGAGGAAGGTGAGGAGCGCGACGGCTGCGAGGGAGAAGCCGCGGGCCCAGCGGGCGAAGGCGGTGAGTGGGACGCGACCGAAGAACGTGGTGCCTTCGCCGGCTGCGCAGACGACGTAAGAGGTGAGTGGAAATACAGGAATGAAGAGCGCCGAAAGGCAGAGGGTCGAGACGTAGGTGCCGTCCGACTGACAGCTGCTGCGGCCGTAGAGTCCGACGCCGAAGCCGTTGATCCGGAAGAGCGGAGGAGCGGAGTTGATCGGGGCCATGAGGAGCCGCGGCTCGTCGAGCCATCGCTGGATACGGGCCTTCCCCGCCGGGCTGGTGGCCGCGGCGCGAATCTGCAGCAGTTTCCCGCGCGCTTTCCCGAGCCGTCCTTCGCGCGCCATCGCCGCGACGTCCATCAGCCCCATCGCGACCCCGGGGTCGTTGCGGTCCTGCTCGAGGATGAACTTCATCTCGTCCGATCGGGCTTCCCGCGCCGCTTCCTCCTGCCACTTCACCGACATCTCCGCCGACCCTCCCTGCCGGAGGTTCAGAATCGCAGCCTTCCGAAGAACCTGGGCGTAACCGTCGCGCAGGTCGTTCGCCGCTGCAGGGCCGGTCTTGTCCAGCTCCCGGGCCGCGGGGAGAGCGATAACGCCGGCCTGCGACACGAGCGCGGCCAGGCGCGCCTCGGCGGAGCCGCCCGGCGACGAAGCGCGTTCCAGGAGGTCCAGCGCCTGGGCGAGTTCCTGAAGGGCGAGGAGGGATTCTTCGAGAAGGGGATCCACAGCGCGCACTCTATCGAATCGGAACTCGGCAGCGAAATGGAGAAGTCCCGGCGTGGAGCTCTACTCAGGTCCGTCGGGGCGGCGGATGGCCGACGGGATACAAGCCGACGTGGACGGCGCAGCGTTCTTCGCCGTTCCTGGGCGCGCGCTCCCGCCCCCTGGCAAACGCATCGAGAATCGCGCTGAAGCGGCGGTGGAGGCGGCGGAACTGCGCCGGGGTCGCCGAGATCCGGCTCGTCGACAGGCCGAAGAAGCGGCCCGGCTCCCGCAGGATGGCGCGGGAAGCGACACGGTGGATATCCAGCACTTCCGACAGCGAGGACCGGCGCATGAGAACGTCTTCGGCGGTCCCGTGGCGCGTCGCGAACTTCAGGCGGCGCCCGCGGGTCGAGAGGGCGAACAGCCGCTCGACGGTGCCCCGCGGTCCCGGTCGCGTCCCGGCGCGGCGCGCCAGCCCGGCCGACTCGAGCTTCCGGAGGTGGAAAGCTGCGGTCGCAGGGGCCGCGTCGATCTCCCGGCCGAGTTCCGTCTGGGTGGAGGGGCCCCGCTCGCGGAGAAGCGCGAGAAGCCGGGAGCGGACCGGGCTGGACAGTGCGCCTGCGAGAAGCGGAGCGGTTCCCAATTGAGTCTCCTTTAATTGTCTATCGATTCTTTGTGACTCTATCGATTGAGACTCAATAAGTCAAGCCGTTTCCAGCTTCTCTATTTCCTCAAACCGGTCGAATACCGAGTCCGCACCGGCCATCTCCAGGGCGGCCCGTCCGGCAAACCCGTAGGCGGCCCCCCAGCACGGAATCTGCGCCGCGCGGGCCGTCTCGACGTCGACCGGCGTATCCCCGATCAGAACGGCGCGCGCGGCGCCTGTCCTCCGGAGGATCTCCCGGACGCCGGAAGGGTCCGGCTTTTTCGACGGGAGCGAATCCCCGCCCAGCGACGCGGCGAAATGCCGGGCGATCCCCAGTCCTTCAAGAATGGCATGCGTCATCGCCTTCGGCTTGTTCGAGAGGACCGCCAGCGGCACGGAGAGCCGGGCAAGCGTGGCGGCGACTCCTTCATACAGGATCGTCGTGTCGAGCAGATGGGCTTCGTAGTGCGCCGTCCACGCGGCCATGGCAGGCGCGAAGAGATCCCGTCGCGCACCGAGGCACCGCTCGATCAGTCTTGCGGCGCCCTCGCCGACAAACGTCGTGATGCGGTCGACCGCGATTTCCGCAAGCCCGACCACCCGAAGCGCGTGATTCGCCGCAGCCGCGATATCCAGCCGCGTCTCCGCAAGCGTCCCGTCCAGGTCGAAAATCAGGACGCGCATCCCGGGGCCGGCCCGCGGCATGCCGCGGGCCTACTTCCACAAACCGGAGGTTTCCGTCGGTGGGGCGCAGGGCCCCGGACGAGGTTTTCTGCTCGCTCTTCACCACCAGGCCGGGCATCTCCCGGCTTTCCCACACCTTGCTCTCCGCCTTCTGTCCCTCGATCTCCAGCACCACCGTCTTCACCCAGCACGCCACTTCCTTCTCGCCGATTTTGACCGCTTCCGACAGCTTCGTCACGGCGCTCGTTTCCGTGCGGCAGCCCCCCGGCACGACGAGCTTCTTCTCCGACTTCACCTCCAGCGGCGCCCCGGCGACCTCCGTGATCCAGACCGTCCAAAGGCTTTTTTTGTCCGAGCTCGTCGCAATCCGCACCGAACACTTCAGTTTCTGCCCGTCGATTTCCAGTTCCTCGTTCCCCTTTTCCTCCCACGTCCACTCCGGCGCCGCGGACGGCGTGAGCGGAAACTTCACGTCGGTGACGGGAAGCGCGTTCCCGCCCATGGAGGTCTCGATCTTGAGGGCGTAGAAGTCGGCGGTGACCTCGGTCAGGGTGAACTTCGACTCCTCGACCATTTCCTCGCCTGAGAGCTTCGCCGTTGTTTTTATTTTCACGAAGCTCCCCGCCTTGAACTTCGTCCAGCGATCGGAGAAGGCGTCGGCGTCTGCGGAAGAACGGATGGCGAGGAGGGCAAGAAGAGCGATGGACAGCAGGCGGAGCATGCGGCGATCTCCTTAGAGTGGGGGAAGCGTAGGGCCTGACCCCATACCTCGTCAACGGCGCCGGAGTGGAAGGGTTCAAGTTGAGTATTCCCCGCCGGACGCTCATCATCTCTCCCTGATGCCTCCCCCACTCCGCGTCCTCCTCCTCATCACCGAACTCGACCCCGGCGGCGCCGAGAAGCAGCTTTTTCACCTCGCAACCGGTCTCGACCGCTCCCGCTTCGATCCCCGGGTCCTCTGCCTGCGAGGCTTCGGCGCGGTCGGCGAGGCGCTGGTCAAGGCGGGCGTCCCGGCCGAGACGCTGGGCATGAAACGAAAATGGGACATCGGCGCGCCCTTCCGGCTCAAGCGCAAGCTCGTCGAACTGAAGCCGGACATTCTCCACTCGTTCCTCTTCCATGCCAACATGCTCGGCCGCCTGGTCGCCCGGCGGGCCGGGGTGCGGGTGGTGATCGGAAGCGTCCGGGTCTGCGAGACGCGCAAGCACCACCTGATGTGGGACCGGCTGACGCAGGGGCAGATGGACTGCGAGACGTGCGTTTGCGAAGCGGTCCGGGAATACACGGAGCGGGTCGCGGGGATTGAAGCGGGCAAACTGGTGGTAGTGCGGAATGGTGTCGAGCTCCCCGCGCTCGAAGGGATCGACCGGTCGAGGCCGGAAGCGCTTTTCGTGGGCCGCCTCGAACCTCAGAAGGACCTGCGGACGCTGCTGGCGGCATGGCCGCTGGTGAGGAAGCGGGTACCGGACGCGCGGCTGAGAATTGTGGGAAAGGGGCCGCAGGAGGCCGAACTACGCGCGCTCGGCGTCGAGGGAGTTGACTGGTGCGGGTTCCATGAGGACGTGGCGCCGTTCTGGCGCAGCGCGCGAGCGCTGGTGCTGCCGAGCAAGTGGGAGGGACTTCCGAACGTGGTGCTCGAGGCGATGTCGTGGGGGCTGCCGGTCGTTGCGACGGCGGTAGGCGGTTCGGTGGAACTGGTGCGCGAGGGGAAAACCGGGTATCTCGCGGCGCCGGGCGAGCCGCTTACGCTTGCGGACCGCGTAGCTCGCGTCCTGGAGGACCAGGACATGGCGCGAGCGATGGGAAACGCGGGTCGTGAGCTTGCCGGGAGCGAGTACACGATTTCGGGGATGGTGAAGGCGAACGAGGAACTCTACGACCGCCTGCTGCGTCAGAAAGTCTGAGCTCAAAGCGACATAGGGCTGGAGGCGGTCTCCCGATCCTGCGAAAACAGAGGCCCCAAAAAATATTCCGCATCTGGCGCGCCGTTTGAAAACGGCAAGGAACTTGTCAGCACCCTGAACACTTCCATTGCATTTCAGGCCCTGGTTGTAACTGCGATTGACACTTTCAACGATTGTGCCACCGTTGAAAAGTCATATCATATTGTGGCGCAAGGACTTAAGAAATTTGATTGCCACGGCACATCCCTTGCTTTAATCCTCCCTCGTCCAAGGAAACAAGCCAATGCTCACGGTAACCATCGAGCTGGACGGGAAAGAGACGACCCGGCACCTCGACGGGAAATCAACCGTGATCGGACGCTCCCGTTCCTCGGACATCCGGATCGATCACCCCAGGGTTTCCGGCCGTCACGCAAGAATCCAGATCGCTGACGACGGAACCGCGGAGCTGGTCGATGCCGGAAGCCGGAACGGCCTCCTGGTCAACGATGTGAAGGTCGACCGCGTCGCCGTGACTGACGGGCTCGCCGTAACGATCGGTCCAGCCCGATTCCTCTTCTTAACAGGCGGTGGCCAGGCCCGAGCGGAAAGTCTGCAGCGGTTGCAGCTTCCGGACCCCGGAGCGTCGGGAATCTCCCCCCCTCCCGCCCCCGGCTCGGGCCTGGGAACCACCCGCCGTGGCGAGGTCAGCGCCACAGGCGCTGACCCCGTCACGGCGGCCCTGAGCGAGGGTGAGCGAAGCGAGCCCCAGTCGAAGGGCTCTACCGAGCCACCGCCAAAAATCGAAGCAGCGCCTGCTTCCCATTCTCCAGCCGCTTCCCTCCTCGCCGAGCTCGTCAGGAAGTCGGCGAAATCGGAAACACCTGCTCTCGAGGTGGCCCCTCCTCCCTCCCCATCTCTCTCATCCCCCAAACTCCTCGCCCCCTCCCGTCGCGCCGTCCTGCGAGCACGCGACCGCCGCTTCACCCTCAAATCCCTCGTCGCCGCCGCCACCGCTTCCGGCTCCCTCGCGCTGTCCCTCGGCATCCACGGTTTCATCGCGCTTCTCCTCACCGTCTGCGTCTACCGCCACTACATCACCGCGCCGCCGTCTCCGATCACCATCACACTCGCCCCGCCGAAGTCGATCTTCATTCCACCCGCGGACGCGTGGCAGGGGGACGGAAAGGGGATCCCGGACGGAGCCGATGCGCCGAAATTGACCAAGCGTCCCGCGACGCCGGACTTCGCGGATCAGGCGACGGAGCCCGAACTGTCGATGGATGCGACCGCGCTCCCGGATTCAGCCCCCGTTCCCGACGCCTCGCCGCGAGCCTCTTCCGCCCCCCGTCCCGCGATTTCGCTGTCGAAGCGGAGCGCGATGAAGAAGCTGGTGAAGCTGGAGCTGGTGCCGGACGACGGGTCGTGGGAGAAGGGGCTGAAGCCGGTGCCCGGGCTGCCGGTGGAGAAGAAGATCGGCGGGAAGCCGAACGACGCCGTGGACATCAAGCCCGGCGACGACCCGGCGGAGCTGGTGCGCGGCAATCTCGAGAACGGGCAGCAGGGGGGGTGGAAGACGGTCGCGATGATGGAAGCGGGCGAAATCGCGGTCGTGACGGGTGAATACGACACGGTGCAGCGCGTGCTGGACAAGCTGAAGCTGCGGTACACGACGATTGAGCCGCGGAAATTCGGCGGGGTGAAGCTGAGCAGCGTGAAAGTGCTGATCATCAATTGCCCCGGCGAGCTGGACGGTTCGGGGATCCTGAAGCTGCGGAGTTACGTCGACAAGGGCGGCTGGGTCGTGAGCACGGACTGGGCGCTGTCTCCGATCAAGGAAGCGTTTCCGGGGTATCTGAGGAACGTGTCGCTGTCGCCCGAGACGTGGGTCGGAATCGAGGAGGCGGAGGGGGCGAAAGGAGATCCTCTGCTGAAGGACGTTTTCAATTTCAAAGGGGACGCGACGAAGTGGTACCTGGAAGAGCGGTCGTACCTGTTCAAGGTAGACGATAAGGCGAAGGAGAAAGTGAAAGTGCTGATCGAGAGCGCGGAGATGAAGAAGAAGTGGGGGACGGGGTGTGTGGCGGCGACGTTTGACTATGGAAAGGGGCGAGTGCTGCACATTGTGAGTCACCTGCAGCAGGTCTCGACGGACCCGAAGGCGCACTACTCGATGTACCAGTTCCTCGCGAACTGGCTGATTGGCGCCGCGGGGGTGGTGAGGGAAGAGAAGAAGTAGCCGTCCGTTCCCTTTCCCTTTCCCTTTCCCGTTCCCGTTCCCGACTGCGACGGCGCAGCGCGCACCCGCTTTGATCTCTCGCGCCGCAAATGACCCGACGCCCTTAATCTTCGCCGGCGTTGACGCTTGGAGAATTCGGTGCCTTGTCGCAATCGGGAAAGGGAACGGGAAAGGGAAAGGGAACGGCACAGCCACGGCTCGCCTTGCGGAAGCCCCCCTCCCCCCTTAACATCCCCTTGGTAAAGTCTTCCCCTTCGCAAAGGTTTCCCCCGATGTTCCACGACAATTCCATCCTCCACGCCCCGCCTCTTCTCCAGTTCGGCGAGAACGGCGCTCGCGTGCTCGTGGACCCCGACGGCCCCAACTGGGTTGCGACCGACCCGCGCGGCGCAGCGATTCTCGGCTGGGTGGACGGCCACCGCACGGTGCGAGACATCGCCGACCGTTACGCGCGCGAATTCGCCGTCGAGCCGGCGAAAGCCTGGATCCACGTCCGCACCGCGATTGAGGACGGACTTCGCACTCACCTGCTCGGCGAAAAACCGTTCACGCGCAGTCCCTACGCCGGACGCGCCGCGCACAAGAAACCGCAGTTGCGGGAACTGTGGATCCAGGTCAACAACCTCTGCAACCTGACTTGCTCGCATTGCCTCGTCTCAAGCGGGCCGGAGGGGGCGAAAGGGTTTTCGCGGGAAGTTCTTTTCGGCGTCGCCGACCAGGCCGTCGCGCTCGGCGTGAAGGAATTCTTCGTCACGGGCGGCGAGCCGTTCTTGCGCGAGGACATTTACGACTTCATCGCGAAGGTCACCGCGACGGCCGGCCTCACGATCCTCACCAACGGAACACGCTGCGACGCGAAGCGGCTCGCGGCGCTTCCCCACCGCGACCGCCTGCGGCTGCAGATCTCGTGCGAAGGCGCGACGCCGGCAACGAACGACCCGGTGCGCGGCGAGGGGACGTTTGAGCGGATCGTGAAGGGAGTGAAGGAACTGGTGTCGGCGGGGGTGCCGCACCTGACGCTGTCGTGCGTGGTCACAAATAAAAACATCGATGAGCTGCCGGCGTTCCCGGCGCTCGCGAAAAAGCTCGGCATCGAGTCGGTGCACTTCATGTGGCTCCACAAGCGCGGCCGGGCGATCGAACCGGGCAGCGACTTCTTCGTTCCGGTCGATCGCCTGATCCGGCAGATGCGCGCGACGAGGAAAGCTGCAGTCGTGGCCGGCGTGCGCGTCGACAACGACGAGGCCTTCAGGCTGCGGCTCGACCGCGCCGCCGGCGACAAGCTCGACCTCGGCAACGCGGGCGTCGAGTCGCTCTGCGTGAATTACGATGGCAAGGTCTACCCGAGCGCTTCGTTCAGCGGCGTGCCGGAGCTCCTCTGCGGCGACATCGCGACGCAGAAGCTCGACGCGATCCTGCGCGACGCCCCCGTCTGCCGCGAATTCCAGCGGGCGTCCGTCCGCGAAAAGGCCCTCTGCCACGACTGCCCGCTCAAGTTCCTCTGCGGCGGAGGCGACATCGAACACTCCTACTGGGCCTCGGGCGGCTCCGTGCTGGGCGCCGATCCCTACTGCGAACTCTGGAAGGCGACCATCGCCGACCAGTTCGAGGCGATGTCACAGGAAGCGCTGTCCCAGGTGAACCGGAAGTCGGGCTTCGACGCGCCCTACGCGGTCCGCGCGATGGGACAGGGCGAAAAACACTGCGCGAGCGAATACCGGCCGCTTCCCGGCGAAGTCACGGTCTCCACGACTCACTCGAACTGCGTGCTGTCCGTCGACATCGACCAGGCGCGGCAGCGCGTCCGAAAGTACTACGGAAAGGCGGCGGAAGAGCCCAAACAGGAGCTCTGCTGCCCGACCTCGTACCCGAAAGACCACATCGGTCACATCCCGAAGGACGTCATCGACCGCTTCTACGGCTGCGGCTCCCCCGTTGCTCTCACCGAACTCAAGGAAGGCGAAACGCACCTCGACCTGGGAAGCGGCGCCGGCATCGACTGCTTCATTGCGAGCAAGTTCGTCGGGAAGACGGGCAAATCGATCGGCGTGGACATGACCGACGAGATGCTCAAGGTGGCGCACGCGTGCAGGCCGATCGTCGCGAAGAATCTCGGCTGGTCGAACGTCGACTTCCGCAAAGGCTTCCTGGAAACGCTTCCCGTCGAGCCCGCGAGCGTCGACTGCGTGACGTCGAACTGCGTGATCAACCTGAGCCCGGACAAGTCGAAGGTGTTTGCGGAAATGTGGCGCGTCCTGAGGGATCACGGCCGGATCGTGGTCAGCGACATCGTGAGCGAGATCGAGGTGCCGGCGCACCTGCGCGGCAACGAGCGGCTCTGGGGCGAATGCCTGAGCGGCGCGCTGACGGAGGACGCGTTCATGGCGGGACTGGAAAAAGCCGGGTTCTACGGCGTGCAGGTTCTCAAGAAGGTCTACTGGAAGAACGTCGACCAGTTCGCGTTCTACTCCGTGACGGTCCGCGGCTACAAGTTCGAGAAGAAGGCGGGCTGCGTCTACGTCGGCCAGACCGCGATCTACCAGGGGCCGGCGAAGGCGATCGTCGACGAGGAGGGGCACTTCTTCCCGCGAGGCGTCGCCGTCGAAGTCTGCACCGACACCGCCGCGAAGCTGCAGAAGGCGCCCTGGCTGGGGATGTTCGCCGTCACCGATCCAACCCGCGAGCGCCCCGCCGACTGGCAATGCTGCGGCGCCGACGGCAAGTGCTGCCCATGACGGCAGCCCTCGTCATCGCAGTCCTCGCCGTCGCCTTCGCGAACGGGGCCAACGACAACGTCAAGGGCGTCGCGACGATTCTCGGTTCGCGCACCGCGCGCTACCGGACCGCCATGGCGTGGGCGACGATCACGACGCTCGCCGGAGCCGTGGTGTCTATCTGGTTTGCGGAAGCGCTGTTCAAGGTCTTCGGCGGCGCGGACCTCGTCCCGGCCGGAGTTGCGGCGACGCCGGTGTTCCTGTTCAGCGCGGCGTGCGGCGCGGCGGGAGCCGTGCTCATCGCCACCGTGCTGGGCCTCCCGATTTCAACGACCCACGGCCTCATGGGCGCGCTTCTCGGCGCCGGCCTGGTCCTCGCCCCCCAGGATCTCCGCTGGAGCGTCCTCGGATCCAAGTTCGCGCTTCCCCTCGCCCTCTCCCCCGTAGCCGCCATGCTCGCGACGCTCGTCCTCTACCCGCTATTTCGCGGCGCACGCAAATCGCTCGGCGTAACGGCCGAATCCTGCGTCTGCATCGGACAGAAAGTTGTCGCGACGTGCCCGACTCCCGCCGCCGCCGTCGCTTACATGGAACAGCACGTCGTCCCCACCCTCGAAACCGGCACCACCGCCTGCTGCACCCAGCGCTACAACGGCGCCGTCGCCGGCGTCTCCGCCCAGCAGGCCCTCGACTCCGCCCATTTCCTCACCGCCGGAGCCATGTCCTTCGCCCGCGGCCTCAACGACGCGCCGAAAATCGCCGCGCTCGCCGTGGCCGCCAGCATCATGGGCGTTCGTGGAAGCGTCGCCCTCGTCGCCGCCGCGATGGCGGTCGGCGGGATCGCGCTCGCGAAGAAAGTCGCGCGGACGATGAGCGAGCGAGTCGCGGAGATGAACACCGGCCAGGGTTTCACCGCCTCCCTCGTCACCTCGGCGCTCGTCATCAGCGCCACCGCCTTCGGCCTCCCCGTCTCCACAACCCACGTCTCCTGCGGCGCCCTCTTCGGCATCGGCACCGTCAACGGCTCGGCGAAGTGGAAGATGATCTGCACAATTCTGCTCGCGTGGGTGACGACTCTCCCCGTCGCGGCGCTGATCGCAATGGCGGGCGCGGCAATTCTGAAATAGCCGGTTCCCTGCTAGCATCGCGTCCGATGAGCAGTTACGGAAATCTGAATTCGACGGAGTCGCTCGGCTCCGAACCCGATCTCGTAAGCGGGCAGCTGATCGCCTGCGGCAAATACATCGTGCCTGTCGGATGGATGTTTGCTGCGTCCTCATCGGACCGGATTCGCGGTGTCTCGCCGGAAGACGAATTCGAGTTTTTTTTCTATCGCGTTCCGAAGCAGATGGCTCTTGTCCGGCTTCAGACCGCTGTAACCACGTTGAAGAGGGACCGATATTTCTGGAGCGTATTCCACCACCTCGAAGGACTTGTAGGCGAGATCTCCGACGCGCCTCACTCTCGCCTCGAGATCGAGTTCTCGGAACTGATTGCTATGGGCCACGAGCCATTCCTCGAGCAGGCGGCGCGCGCGGTCGATGAATTGCCCAGTTTCCTTGCGTCCATTATTGCCGGGGACCGAAGCGCCGCACTCAAGCAGCTCAACTCGCTCGAGGAATTGTGCGGAATGAAATTGACGGGGAATTCGACGACGGACGAACCGGCATGGAAGGGAGACATGAAATTCCTTGGGATTCCTACGGCCGAAGAACTCTGCCGATGGTGGGTTCGCGGTCACTTCAAATCGGAGTTCTAGGAACGCTTGTTCGCCCCGCCCTCCGCCACCAGCTTGCTCGCGCGCAGCAGCGACTCAAAAGTCCCCGCGTCCGACCACCAGCCGTCCAACACGTCGTGCGTCATCGTCCCCTGCTCGATGTAGAAATTGTTTACGTCGGTGATCTCGAGCTCGCCGCGGCCCGACGGCTTGCAGCGCTTGATGAATTCCCACACCTGCTCGTCGTACATGTAGATTCCAATGACCGCGAATTTCGACTTCGGCTGCTTCGGCTTCTCTTCGATTTTCACGACCTGCGTCCCCTTCAACTCCGGCACGCCGAACCGCTCGGGATCCGGCACCTCCTTGAGCAGGATCTTCGCGCCCTTCGCCTGCGCCCGAAACTTCTTCACCGCTTCAGCGATGTTCCTCTCGATGATGTTGTCTCCGAGCACAACCGCGATCCGCTCCCCCTTCCCGAACTGCTCGCAGATCCCCAGCGCTTCCGCAATCCCGCCCTCGCCTTTCTGGTAGGCGTAATTGATCTGCTTCAGCCCGAATTCCTCGCCGTTGCCGAGCAGCTTCAGGAAATCCCCCGCCGAGTTTCCGCCCGTAACGATCATGATGTCCCGGATCCCTGCGTCGACGAGCGCCTGGATCGGGTAATAGACCATCGGCTTGTTGTAGACCGGCAGGAGGTGCTTGTTGGTCACCTTGGTGAGCGGCATCATTCGGGTGCCAAGGCCGCCGGCGAGGACGATTCCTTTCACGGGCATCTCCTTTTGAAGGGGCGCGAGTGTACCCGCAAGAGGAGGAACGGTTGATCGAAACGAAGCCGCGGCGGGCGTGGCAATGGATTCGCGCGCCGCTGATCGGGCTGGCGCTCTCGCCGACCTCGAGGCCGATGGTGGGACCGACACTCTCTCGATCGCCGACTGCCGCCAGGCGCTGGGCCGGCATGCCGAAGCCGTCAAATCCTACGACGCGTACCTTCGGCATTCCCGCTCACTCGACGTCGTCTACCGCCGGGGCGTCTCCCGCTTCGCCATCGGCGACCGCGCGGGCGCCCTGGAGGATTTTTCCCGGGCGTGTCTCGACGAAGGCTCGCCGCGGACGGCGGCAATGGACTTCATCCAGCAGCACCCCGGGGATCCCATGTCCGCCGTCCTGCAGGAAGCCCTGCGCCCGAAACCCGAAGCCCCACGGTGAGAACGGCATGATGCACATCTACTAATCCAGGTTCGCTTCGAAGGGGCGCGCGTGACCACGGAAAACCGGGAGGGATTGATCGAAACGGCTGTGCGGCGCATGCCGAAGGCGGAGATGCATTTTCATTTCGAAGGGGCGTTCCGGTGGTCGACGGTGCGCGAACTGCACCCGGACGGGCGGGCGCTCCCGGAGATCCCGCCGTGGCATGGAAAGCCCTTTGAGAACTGGGAAGCCTTCACCGCAGTCTTCAGCCAGTTCCTGAAACCCGTGACCGGCAAGCCGGAGTGGATCGAACGCCACGCGCTCGAAGCGCTCGAAGACCTCGCTCTTCAAAACGTGCGCTACGTCGAACTTCTCGTCTCGCATCGCTTCCATGCGTGGCGCGGCCTGTCCGAACGCGAGGTCTGGGAAGCGGTCGTGCGAGGCCGAGCGCGCGCGCAGGCGAAACACCGGATCGACGCGCCGCTCTTCCTGGGCGTCTCGCGCGACCAGCCACCCGAGGCGGCGGAAGCGATCTTCGAGCAAATCGCGGAATTCGCGGTGCCCGCCGGGTGGCTGAAAGGGATCGACCTGCAGAGCGACGAGCGTGCGCGTCCGAACCGCGATTTCGCGCGGCTCTACGCGAAAGCGGCACAACTCGGGTTGAAATTGCGCGCGCACGCGGGCGAACACGGGGGAGCAGAAAACGTGCGCGACGCGGTGGATCTGTGCGGAGCCCTCCACATCTCGCACGGCACGCGCGCCGCCGAGGAGCCGGCGCTCGTCGCCTACCTGGCCCGCACCGGCGCCTGGCTTCACCTGTGCCCGTCCAGCAACTGGCTCCTCGGAGTCTGCCCGTCCATCGCAGCCAATCCCCTTCGCAAGCTTCAAGACGCCGGCGTCCGCTGCACCGTCAACTCTGACGACCCGCTGCTCTTCGCGACCGATACGACGCGCGAGTACCTGATCGCGACAACGGAAATGGGGTTCAGCCGTTCGGAAATCGCCGGGCTTGCGAAGAATGCTTTTGGAGCCAGTCTATTGGCCGATCGCGACATCGCGGAAGCGTGCGCCGAGATTGACCGTTGCCTCAGCACCAGGAAATCACCATGAACTGGGGCCGCACCCGCTACCAATCGGTCGGGTCAGCGAGCTCAGGAATTCTCACGCCTTCGGCTTCGAGCACCGATTTCACTCTCGAGAGCATCTCCAGGGTCTTCACTTTCTCGAACGCACCGTACATGTCGCAGAGGCCCATGCGCGCTACTTCGAGAGCATTCCGGACGCCGGGCTCGACGGATTTCCTTCGAAGGACCGCTTCGGAATCCGCCCGGCCAGGAACGCCAACCGCCCGCCGATCACGCCGTGCTTCATCGCCGCCGCCATCTTCGCCGGGTCCTTCGCGTGGGCGATCCCCGTGTTGCACAGCACCCCCGCGGCGCCGAGCTCCATCGCGACAGCGACGTCGGAAGCGGTGCCGACGCCCGCGTCGACGATGACGGGGACGGCGAGTCGATGGAGGATGATCTGCAAATTGTGCGGGTTCAGGATCCCGAGCCCGCTGCCGATGAGCGACCCGAGCGGCATCACGGAAGCGCACCCCGCGTCCTGCAGCTTCAGCGCCGTCACGGGGTCGTCGCTCGTGTACGCCATCACGACGAACCCTTCCTTCACCAGCACCCGCGCCGCCTTCAGCGTCTCCTCCACGTCCGGCAGCAGCGTCTTCTCGTCCGCCAGAACCTCAAGCTTCACCAGGTCGCTCAGCCCCGCTTCCCGCCCCAGCCGCGCATAACGCAGCGCGTCATCGGCGTTGAAGCACCCCGCGGTGTTGGGGAGGATCTTGAAGCGCTCCCGGTCGATGCGCGTGAGGATCGACTCTCTCGCCTTGAGATCGACGCGGCGCACCGCGACTGTGACGCAATCCGCGCCCGAGGCGTCGAGCGCCGCGGCCATGACGTCGAGGGTCGCGTACTTCCCCGTCCCGACAATCAGTCGCGACCGGAACTCGTGTTTTCCAACTTTGAAAGCATCCCCGTCGTTCATCGACCCTTTCCCTTTCCCGTTCCCTTTCCCGCCAATTCCCTGTTACCCGCCCCCGACGAAGCTCACCACCTCAACCCGGTCCCCGTCCTTCAACATCCGCCCAGCCCTCTCCGCTCTCACGACGATCTCCAGGTTGACCTCAGTCGCCACCATCGGCTCCCGGAGCCCGATCTCCCCGAGCAGTCCGTCGAGGGTCATTCCTTCGCGGACCTCTCGTTCGTCCCCGTTGAGCGTGATCTTCACGCGGGAAAGTGTAAGCCGTCCCGTGCACGCCGCAAAGTCCCTGAAATCCGCCCTTGTTCCCGACTATGATTGCGCCATGGATTGCAAGGGGTCCAAGAGCTGCATGAACCCGTTCGCGCCCTTCCTCCTCGCCATCATTCTCTGTTCCTGCGCCGCTCAGGAATCGCACGATGCCCTCGATTCGAAAACGTCGGAGACCCGGCGACGCATTGACGCCAGGATCGCCCGGGCGGAATCGGCAATCGCCAAATCCGTGGCGGAGTCGAACGCTTCGCCGAGCGTCGTGTCTCCCGAAAAGACGCGGGCTTCCCTCGTCGAGTACGACGCCCTGTCCGAGGTCGATCTGGTCGAGCCGGCGGAAGACGCGACCGTCTCCGGCTGGATCATTCGACTCGGCGATGCGACCGGGAGCGGATCGCGAAAGGCGTGGCAGAAACTTCTGGAGCAGGGTCTTCGAGTGGCCGGCCGTCTGCAGGAGGCGTCGCGCGAGGATTCGCTGAGCGGCATTCAGGCGTCGTCACTTCTCGACGTCATGGATCCTGAGATCACGGAGGGCTGGTGCCGCGACGGGCTCGCGGGCTGGGGGCTGATCGAAAATGGAAGCGGCTTCCTTGCCTGGACCGGCGATCCCCCTCGCACTCTCGTCCGCATTGCGACATCGAGCGGCGAGACAGTCTGGTCGGTGACCGAGCAAGCTCTTACGGACATTGTGGGAGGAAATGGCGAAATCTGGTGGAACCCAAGGCAATGCCCGGAGCTGGACTCCCTGACTCACCGGTACATTCTGGTTGATCGTGGCGCGCTTCGAATTGAGGTGGATGGAATCACCGGAAAACTCGAGGCCACTCGGGGCTTCCGACGCGATTTCGAAGTCCCGCTACCACCAGAGGTGTCGTCGGATCGCGCTTCGCTGACTCGAAGATTCTCGGACGGAGTAGTCGTAATGTGCCGCAAGGACGGCGCCTGGATCCGAAGCGCAGGCCGCTCAAGTTGGAACGACTTGACGGTTGGCTCCTATCGAAAACATGCTCTTGACGTGGGCGTGACGCCGTTTCGCATCTTGGTTCTTTACCAGGACCGCCTACTCCTCTACGACCGAGCGAACTTCAAGTTGCTCGAAGAGACGATCCCGATCCGGGACGCCCGTTGGATGAGCGTGCAGGTTCAGGAAGGACTGGTCTTCCTCGGCGCCCCGGGGTGGACTTCGTTCGGCGTGCTCGGTGGGAGCCTCCCGCGGCCTCTCGGCCGTAGCCGCGCTTACACGGGACGGATGGTCGCGATGACCGGCGATCCGGATGGCCGCTGGGTTGCCGCGGCCGACAGAGAGGGTCTTATCCGCGTTTTCCTCGGGGCGACGCTCGAACGCATCGCGACGTTGGAAAGCGGGATGCGAATTCAGCGCCTTGAGTTCGTCGCTGATCCGCCTACGCTCGTGGCAATCTCGGCGACTTCAGATTGGCCAGAAAAGGTTCGCATTCGGACCTGGAACTTCGATGCGAGCACCACCGCCAAAAAATGAACCCCGCGTCTCCGCAGGGTTTTGTTCTTCGTCGTTCCTGCCTGCTACCTCCTACCAACTCCCCACTCCTCCCTACTCAATCCTCACCACTCCCAACTCCCAACCGGCCTTACCGGTAAACCTTCTTCACCTTCTTCTTCCCGATATTCCGGATGTTCTTTTCCCGCTGTTTGGCCTCACGGCGGCGCTGCTCGCTGGGCTTCTCGTAGTACGTCGAGCGCTTGATCTCTTTGAAAATTCCCGCGTCGTTGCAGATGCGCTTGAACTGTTTGAGTGCCCGATCGAGCTGGTCCTTCTTGTCGATGTTGATCTTGATCATTCGCCGCCTTCGGTCCTTTCGTTGCTGGAGCTTCAATGGGGAGAGCGACCGCCGCCCCCGCCTTTCTGCTTGTCGAAACAGGCGCGGCAATATACAGGCTTCTGCAGCCGGGGTACAAATGGAACTTCTGCCTCCGCCCCGCAGCCGGCGCACTTCGTCTTGTGCATCTGCTGCCCCGGCAGGAGCCCGCGCCCCTCCCGCTTCCGCTTCTCCCGGCACGGCGTGCAGCGCCGCGGCTCGTTGGCAAACCCCTTCTGCTGGTGGAACTCCTGCTCCGCAGCGGTGAAAACAAACGCCGCCCCGCAGTCCGAACAACTGAGCTGCTTGTCCTGGTAGGCCATACAAGGACTCCCCTGATCAGTTGCACCGGCGGCGGAGTATGCGTCAGAGTCTCCGCGCGGAGGCTGCCGTCCCTCACGGCCGCCAGCGCGACTGCCATTCCCTCCTTGGGGAGCAGGCTTGCAAGTAGCTTACGCCTTTCACGTGGCCTTAACGAAGCCCAAAAGCGCGCTTAGTCCGCGAGCTGCCGGAGGAGCCCGAAGCGGAGGCCGGTGGCGACGGGGACGAGGCGGTCGCGGCGGAGGTGACGGACGGCGAGGTGCACGACCGCTGCGCCGGCGGAAATGATGTCCTCGCGGCCCCACGGAACGCCGAGGCCAAGGATCTGCGGGGGAGACAGGGTGCGCAGGAGCGCAGACATCGAGGCGATGCGATCCGCGGCGAGGGGCTGGAAGGGGTCGGCCGGGTGGGCGAGCTTCGCGAGGGTGGCGACGGTCCCGCCGACGCCGATCAGCGTCCCGGGGAGATCCGGGGGGACGGAAGCGAGCGCCGCGAGGACGTGGTCTTCCAGCAGGGTCCACGAGCCTGCACGGGCGGGCCCGGCTCCGGGGAGGAAGCGCTCGCGGAGCCGGACGGCGCCGAGGGGGAGGCGGGTGGACCAGGTGACAATCTCGCCGTCGCCGGCGGTGATTTCCGCCGAGCCGCCGCCGACGTCCAGGACCACCGAAGGACCGGCCGGGAGGTTAAGCGTCCCGCCCAGCCACGAAAGACGCGCTTCCTCCTCCCCGCTCAGCACGCGCACATCGAGGCCGCGACTCCGGCAGGCGAGAAGGAACTCGGCGGCGTTCGTCGCGTTCCGAGCCGCTTCCGTCGCGGTGACGACGGTCTGGGAAGCGCCCGCCTCGCGCGCTGTGGCGGCGAATTTCAGGGCGGCATCGATGGTGCGCACCATCGCGTCCGTCGACAGCGGCTTCCCCTCGCCGATCCCCTCTCCAAGCCGCGTGTAGGCGATTTCCTCCTTGAGCGGCGAGAGATTCCGCCCCTCGACCTTTGCCACGAGGAGCTTCACCGTGTTCGAACCGATGTCGATCGCTGCGAGGATCACCCGAGGATTCTCAGGAGGGCGATCGAGCAGCCCATGTAGATGAGGGTCGCGGTGATGTCGTTGAGAGCGGTGATGAAGGGGCCTGCGGAGATGGCGGGGTCGGCCTTGAAGTGGTGGAGGATGAGGGGGAATGCGGTGCCGTTGAGTGCTGCGGCGGTGATCGCGGTGATCATCGAGATGGAGACGATGGCGCCGATGTGCGCTGAGGCGGTGAACCAGCCCGCGGCCCCGATAAGCGCGCCGCAGACGAGGCCGATGAGGGCGCCGACGCGCGTTTCGGCGAAGAGAATCCCGAAGATCCTCGATGTTTTTATTTCTCCCGTGGCGAGACCCCGCACGACGAGCGTCGATGACTGCACCGCAACATTTCCCGCGGTCCCCATCATGACGGGGATGAACAGCACCAGCGCGATGAACTCCAGCGGCTGCATTCCTTTGAACCAGTTCTGGATGTTCCCGACGATGAGCCCGCCCAGCAGCGGCGGGATCAGCCACGGCATGCGCAACAGCACCCGCTTCATCACCGGGTCCGCGAACATGTTCAGCCCGCCCGCGCCGCCCATCTTCAGCAGGTCTTCCCCGGCTTCCTCGGCGACTACCTGAAGGATCGTGTCCGCAGTAACGACGCCCAGCAGCCGCCCGTTCGCGTCCGTAACCGGAACCGCCGAGAGCGTAAACCGCCGCACGATGAGCGCCACCTCTTCCTGGTCCATCTGCGGCAGCACCGTGACCGTGTCCGGCTTCATGATGTCCGTGATCCGCGTTTCGGGCGAGGCGCGCAGCAGCGACCGGATCGACAGCACTCCCTTCAGCACTCCGGACGCATCCACCACGTAAATGTAGACCACCGTGTTCGACTGCACCGCGCCCTGCAGCGCCTTCAGCGCTTCCGTCGCCGTCGCCGTAACCGGGACTGCGACGAAATTGGTCGTCATGAGCGCGCCCGCGGTCTTCTCGCCGTACCGCAGCAGCTCCCGGACTTGCTCCTTCTGCCGCTTCGACAGGAACTCGAGCGCCGCGTCGCGCCCGTGCTCCTGCGCGATCAATCGCACCGTCGCCGCGGCGTCGTCAGCCGACATCGCGCCGAGGACTTTCTGCACGAGGTCCTGCGGAAGCGCGTTGACGACCTCTTTGGTCGCGTTGTCGTCGAGCTCCGCGAGCACGGCCGCCGCAGTCTCCATGTCGAGCAGCTTGAAGACCTGCGCCTTCTCTTCGCCGGTCAGGTCCTCGAGGATGAACGCCATGTCGACGGGATGGACGATTTCCAGCATCCCGTCCAGCTCGTCGCGCGAAATTCCCTTTCGCTCGAGGATTGAAGCGAGTTCCTGGATGACGGCGGAGTTCTTCTCCATGCAGTCCCGGGTGTGAGGCGAGGTCGGAGGAAGAAGCGGGCGGAAGCGGGCATTATGGACGGGGGGAGAGGCCCGCGCAAATCAAACGGAGAGAGATCGGATTCCTTCGTGTCCAGCGCAATGCAGCAGAACGAAAAACGAAAAACAAAAAACGAAAAGAAAACGACCGCGGTCGCTGTACTTTTCGTTTTTCGTTTTTCGTTTTTTGTTTTTCGTTTCGTTGTTCTCTGTTGCGGAATACTCAGCCTATTCCTTCGCCTGACCGCCTTCCTCCTCCTTCTCAAACGCGGTCGCCAGATCCCATCCTCCGTCAAAGTCCTCCCTCTTGTCTTCGTCGCGGCGTTTCATAACGCCGGCCTCGATGAGGTTGTAGACGATGTCGCCGAAGTGGCTGCTCTGCGTCACGCCCCACGCCTTGAACACCATCGGCGCCAGCCGCCCGAATTCCTTCGCCGCCAGCCGCCGGATCCCCTCGAGCAGATCCTGCCCCGAAACGTGCTGCCGCTTCCCTTTCATCTCGTGCATCGTGTAATCGAGGCCCTGGAACGTGAACGCGTAGGCCTCGGCGGTGAAGCGCGGGTCTTTCTGGCGGATTTCGCGGAGCATCGCGGGGAAATCGGTGGTTTCTTCGGCCATGACTCCCTCTATTTCGACTTCCCCTCGGCCCCGCCTTGATCCGCGCCGTTGCCTTTCCCTTTCCCTTTCCCTTGCCCTTTCCCGCCCGCCTCTTTCTTCTCCGTCTCGATTCTGGGAAACAGGACCGCCCCCTCCCTGACTTTATGCCCCGCCGGCAGCGCCTCCCACTTCCCCGGCAGCCGCTCCGGTTTCGCCGGCAATCCGAGTTGCTCCCGGATTTTCTCCGCTGTCGAGGGCAGGAACGGGTGCAGAAGCGCCGAAATCCGCCCGATCGCCGTCGCCAGGTTCGTCATCACGGCCGCCACGCGCCCGGCCTTCCCCAGCTTGTTCAGCGCCCAGGGCTGGCTTTCCTCGATGTACGAATTCGAGCGGCGGACCGCATCCCAGATCCTCGTCAGCGCGCCGCTCAGGTCCTGCTTATCCATCAGCGCCGCAACCTCGTTCGAACACGCTTCCATGTGCGCCACCAGATCCGCGTCGGTCCCGCCCGGCTCCGTCGTCGCGGGCACGGCCCCGCCGCAGTACGTGTTCACCATCTTCAGCGTGCGGTGCAGCAGGTTTCCGATGTCGTTCGCGAGATCCGCGTTGTAGCGCGCGATGAACGAATTCCACGTGAAGTCCCCGTCGCGGTCCCACGCGATCTCGCGCAGCAGGAAATACCGGAGCGCGTCCGCCCCGTGCGGCTCGATGACGTCGAACGGATCCAGCAGGTGCCCCGTCGACTTCGACATCTTTTCGCCCTCGTAGTGCACCCAGCCGTGCCCCCAGACCTGTCTGGGAAGCGGAACTCCGGCGGACAGGAGCATTGCGGGCCACAGGAGGCAGTGGAAGCGGGTGATGTCCTTGCCGATGACGTGGAGGTCGGCCGGCCACCACTTCGCGAATTTTGCCTCGTCGCTCGCGAACCCGACCGCGCTGATGTAGTTCACGAGGGCGTCGAACCAGACGTACATGACGTGCGCCGGGTCGCAGGTGAGCGGGATTCCGAACTTGAAGGTCGAGCGCGAGATCGAAATATCCTCGAGCCCGTCCTTGGCGACGTTCAGCACCTCGTTACGCCGCACTTCCGGCTGCACGAAATCCGGGTTCTTCTCGATGTGCTCGACCATCGCCTGGGTGTACTTCGAAAGCCGGAAGAACCAGTTCTCTTCCTCGATCTTCTGCGGCGGCGTCCCGTGGTTCTTGCATTTCCCGTCCATGAGGTCGGAAGCCTTCAGGTATGCCTCGCAACCGACGCAGTACAACCCGGTGTACTTCGCCTTGTAGATGTCGCCCTTGGCGTGCACGCGCCTGAAAAATTCTGTCGCCGACGCGATGTGCCGCTTCTCGGTCGTCCGGATGAAGTCGTCGTACGAGATGTTCAGGGCCTTCCAGAGCCCGGTGAACTTCGGCTCCATCCCGTCGCAGTATTTTTCCGGGTCCATTCCCAGCGACTCGGCCTTCTTGACGACGTTGATCGAGTGCTCGTCCATTCCCATCAGGAAATAGACGTCGTGGCCCTGAAGGCGTTTCCAGCGGGCGATGGCGTCGGCGCCGATTTTTTCGTAGGCGGTGCCGGTGTGGGGATTTGAGTTCGCGTAATCGATGGCGGTGGTGATGTAGAACTTGGCCATTCGTTAGTCCGCCTTCAAGGAACTAGGGTGCGGGAGTCGCAGGAGGAGGCTGGGGCGCAGGCGGGTTGCCGCCCGGTCGCGGGCCGCCGTGCGAACCTCCGCGGCCGCGCCCGCCGCGATGACGGTGGCGGTTGCCGCG
>WSZJ01000263.1 GCA_009773755.1 Planctomycetota bacterium
CCCCGTCGCGTTCGCCCTCGCCGGCCGCGCCCGCTTCGAAAATCCGCAGGGACGCCCGTGGCTCTTCACCGGCGCCGCCGCCCTCGCCCTCGCCGTCATCCTCGGCGCGACCGGCTCTTCGCTCGAATTCGCCCTCGTCGCCGCGATCGCCGCCGTCCCCGCCTTCGTCCTCTCCTGCTACGGCCCCGAGCGCGAAGGCTCCGCCGCCGCGTTCGCCGCCCTCGCCTGCACCGCCGCCGCCGCCTTCGCCCACAATATGCACCTGCCCGCCGCCTGGATCCCGGTCGCCTGCGCCGCCCTCCCCGCCGCGCTCGTCGCCCTCGGCGCGTACGCACATTTCCTCCCGCAGGGAAAACCCTGGGCCGCAACCTCCGCCGCAGCCCTCTCCATCGCGCTCGCCTACTCCGCCGTCCACGGCCCTCTCTCCTTCGCCGTCACCGCCCTCATCGCCGCAGGCGCGGCCGGAAGCGCCGTCCGCTTCGCCCCCGCCACCCTCGCCGGCGTCGCCGCCCTCCTCTTCAACGCCAGCGTCGCCGCCTTCCTCGTCCACGCCGGCCTCGACGTCCGCGTCGCCGCCCCGCTCCTCGTCTCGCTCGCCTCCGTCGAAGCCCTCGCCGCTTCGCTCGCCGGCTCCCGCACCGCGGCCCACTCCGTCTTCGCCGCCGCCGGCGCGCTCGCTTTCACCGCGGTCGCCTGGGCCTTCGTCGGCCCGCGCGGCGCCGAGGTCGATCTCCTCCCCGGCATGTTCTCCCTCGGCATCGCCGCCGTCGCCGCTTCCATCGCCGCCACGCTCCGCCGCCAGCCTTACCTCTGGGCGGTCACCGGTTGCGCCGCCGTCGCCGAGTTCTACCTCGCCCTCCAGCATTTCCACGTCGCCACCCTCGAGGCCTACACCTTCCCCCCCGCCATCGCCCTCATCGTCTGGTCGCACTTCGCTTCCCGCCGCACCGCCCGCGTCTTGACCGACACGCCGCAAGGACCCGTGGTCGAAGCGGTTCTGAGCGACTGGGCGCGCAAGCAGGTCGCGACGCTTCAGGAACAGCTCGGCGGCGTTCGCCTCATCGCCATCCTCGCAGCGCTCGCGCCGACCGTCTGGCTCGCGCTTCCGTCTTCCGAAGCGGTCCACCTTCCGTACGCGCTGGCGGGAAGCGCCGCCGTGCTCGTCGCCGGCGTGCTCGCGCGGCGCAAATCGGAAGCGCTGGTTGGAATCGCGGGGCTCGCGGGCCTGGTCGTGGTGAAGGCCGTCGCGTGGATGATCGACCGCCAGCTCAGCGCGGCGTGGTGGATCCTCGTGGTCGGCGCGGCGCTGATCGGATTCGTCGCGGTGTTCGAAGTCCGCCGGAGCTGGTACCTCAAGGGCAAGGGCGAAGCGGTTCGGAAGGTCGTCGAGGCTTATCTCGCGAAGTGGAGATAAGGCAGCCGGGAGACGGGAGTTCGGAGACGGGAGCGTGACGATCAGGCGACGGAAGCATCGAAGCCCGGGAGAGAATCACTATGACGCTCAAGAAACGACTGGTGGTGCTCGGGGCGATTGCGGTCGCTGCGATTTCCTCGGTCTGCGTTTACGTGCATTACAAGCTCTCCCGCCCCGTCGGCTCGGGACGCGCGGGCCCCGCCGTCGCGCGGCAGCCCTTCGAGAAAACCTGGATGGATCGGCCCACGCTCCTGCTCGGCCTCGGGGACAGCGTCACCGCCGGGTACGGATCGACGCCCGGGCATTCGTATTTCGACCGGATGTTCCAGAATCCGGGGGACGAATGGGCGGACATGAATGGAATCTGCCTGCGCGCGGTGCTGCCGCGACTGATCTCTTCCAATGTGTCGCTCAGCGGCTCGACGTCGCTCGAGCACATCGAGACGATCCGGAACCTGAAAGTCGCTGCGCCGGACGTGCTCGGAATCGTGGTGATCACGACGGGCGGGAACGACCTGATTCACAATTACGGCCGGACGCCGCCGCGCGAGGGCGCGATGTACGGGGCTTCGTTCGAGCAGGCGCAGCCGTGGGTTTCTGCGTTCGAGTGGCGGCTGGACGAAATGATGATCGCGCTCAAGAAAAAGTTCCCCGGCGGCTGCCACGTCTTCCTCGCGAACATTTTTGACCCGACGGATGGGGAAGGGGACATCGCCAACGCGGGGCTGCCGGCGTGGGGGGACGGTCTCCGGCTGCTGGCGGCGTACAACGAGGTCATCGATCGGGTCGTGAAGAAGCACGCGCACGCGCACTTGGTCGACATGCGCGGCGTGATGCTCGGGCACGGGATTCACTGCCGGCAGTCGTGGGGGAAATACTACGACGCGAAGGATCCGCATTACTGGTACTACTCGAATCTTGAAGATCCGAACGACCGCGGATACGACGCGATCCGGCGAGTTTTTCTTTCGGCGATTGCGGAAGTCATGGCGGGGAAGTAGTCGGGCTCCCGATTCGATACATCGCTAGAATGGCGAAGCCCGCATTCCGGAGTCCGCTTCATGAGACGAATTGCCTGCGCCGTCCTCGCGCTCTCTTTCGGCGCTTCCGCCGGACGCGCCGAGAGCCCGATCCCCGCCGGCTTCGTGAAAGTCGAGACGAACGGGCCAGTGCAGATCCACATGGCGAACGCAAAGTGGACCTCGAAGACGGAATTCATGATCAAGTTCAACGATCTGCAGAAGTCGCTCAATGAATTCTGGAACGCCGACGTGAAATCGCTGGAGCCGGGCGGGGCGAACTCGCGATTCGAGGCGCGCGGAGTCCCGAAGATCGACCTGGTGCTCTTCGACAATGAGGCCGAGCGCGACGACTTCTTCATGAAGGCGGGAACTCCCGACTTCTCGCGTCCGGGTCCGCCCCCCGACACCGTCTACCTGGCGCTCATCGACGGAAAGGTGACGAAGCCCGGGCTCGAAATCCTGGCGCGCATGCTGTCGCGCGTCTACGCGTGGCACGGGCTGTACTTCGGCCCGCCGGCGTGGCTCGACCGCGGGATGGCCGAGTACTTCGCGTTCGCGAACAAGGGCGTCAAGCCGGGCGAGTCCGACGAATATCTCGCGATGGTGGAGCGGCTCCACGAAGTCCAGACTCGCGGCGCGGAAAAGCCGCTCGCAGAAACGATGGCGAGCACCGGAGAAAACTGGTCGAAAGAAGACAACGACAACGCCTGGTGCCTCTGCCACCTGCTCATGACCGAGTGCAAAAGCCTGTCAACCGAGCTCTGGCTCATCCTCAGCGCGCAACAGGGAAGCGCGATCGACCGGCGCGAAGGCGTGATCAACGACTCGCGCCGGCTCGTGAAGTACCAGCTTGAAAGAGCATTCGGAAGCGCGGAAGCGCTTCAGTCCGGCTGGGACTGGCATCGCGACCAGCTGGTGAAGGGGGGCGCGATTGCCAGACTGAAGAAAGCGCCGGGGTCTGTTCGCGACGCCGCGGGATTTCTTACGATCGGATTTACCGCGGTGGTCAAGTCCGCGAACTCGACGAGCCTGGAGACAAGCGGGTGGTTCGCCTACAGCGGACCGTGGCCCGGGCCGATTACGGTGTTGGCGGCGATATCGGAGAAAGGGAAAGATTTCGGCGGCGACGTGGAAATTTCCGGAGATCGGTCTGACAAGCAAGGGACGCCCGCGAAATGGAAGGAGAAGCGGATTCCCGTTCCCGTGTCGTGGTGGACGGCGCAGATGCGAGTGACGGTTCGGTGGGAGGTCGATGGCGGCGGGGTGTACCAGGCGTCGAGCGTGAAGCCGGTTTCGATCCCCAACCGCTAAGTAGCTCCACGTTGATTCCTTGCCATCCATCCGCGCGTCTTTCGCCGTCCCGCGGCGTCGTCGATCCTCACTGGAGCTCCGTTCCGCTCCAGTTC
>WSZJ01000264.1 GCA_009773755.1 Planctomycetota bacterium
GGCTGGTGCCGCGATGGTGAAGCGCTTCCCTTCGCGTGGAGCGGCACGGGGCTGACCGCGGAGGAAGGGGACGCGGGGGGCACGTGGCCTGTTCCCGAAGGCGCGACGGCAGCGCAGATCAGCCTGGTCGTCGCCGGAGACGCGCCGCGCGCGGTCTTTGACGACATCGATTTTGCGGAGGCGACGCTCGCGGACCGGCCGCCGGTCGCGGGGCGCGGCGTGCGCGCCGTCTTCGAAGCGCCCGGAGTTTTTTATTTCCAGGCGCGCGAATCCGCCTGGATCTCCGCCGCCGTCGGCGTCGACGGCGCCGACGCTTCCTGCTCCCTCGACGCCAAACGAACGGCCTCGGGCGGCTCGTACGGCATCCCGAATCCGTCCGGCTCGGGCGCGGCCGTGACCGTCGAGGAGGAACGGGACATCGAAGGCGACGGCTTCGTCATGCGCTTCAAGTCCAAAAGCGGCGATGCCCGCATCGCCTTCGCGACGGGCGAGGCGCTGGTCGACGGCCGCACCGTATCGGAACCGGTCAAGACCGGTCGCGCCGTCGTCGGCAAGGCCGGCGGCCGCGTCGCGCTGGAGCTCCGCCCGGACGCCGAGATCTCGTTCGCCGCCGGCCGCGTTCTCGTCCGCTTCCCCGGCGAGCAGTTCGAAATCGCCTTCCTTCCCGAGGGCGCCGGAAAAGTGCAGGCAGGGCTGGAGGAAGCGGCTAAGGCCGAGGCGGCGCGGCAGTACGGGAAGGCGCTGGCAGTCTACGAAGCGGTGCTCGAGAAAAATCCGAAAGGCGAGCTGGGCGCCGCCGCGTACGAGCGGGCGGAGGCGCTTCGCGGAATCGCCGATTCCGGTCTCCGCAAGGCGCGCGACCTGCGGAGCGACGCGGAATTCAGCGGCCAGTCGTCCGCGTGCGACGACGCGGTGAAGGAGTACCTGGCGATCGAGTCGGAATTCGACGGGACGGAGTACGCGGCGCAAGCGCGGTCGGAGCGAGAGGCGACGGAGGAATTGCGCAAGCAGATCGCGAGCCAGATGGCGGACTCGGAAGTAGGCCGGCTGCTGACGGCGGCGGAGGCGTACCTGAACGAAGGGCGGCTGGCGCTGGCGCGCGCGTTCTGCGAAGCGGTGCAGGACCGGACGAACGATCCGGATGCGGCCGCCCGGGCAGAGAGTCTGCTGCAGCGGATTGCCGGGAAGGAGAGCGACCGATGAAGCAAGCGGGCAAGCGGGCGAAAAACGAACGCCTCAGCTGGCGGCTGCAGTTTTGCTTGCCTGCCCGCCCGCCCGCTCGCCCGCCTGCCCGCGACCTATTCTCGGTGGAGCCAACGTAAACTAATGGGCCTCGGCATCGACATCGGCGCGTCCTCCATAAAAGTGCTCGAAATCGAGCGCAAGGGCGACTCCGTCCGCGTCATCGGCGGCGGGCGCGTGCGGTGGCAGGATTATTCGGGGCAGGGCGACGACCGGGCGGCGCAGCAGCGCGCGCTCATGACGATCCTGTCGCACGCCGGGGAAAAATACGGGACCGCTTACGCGGGCGCGACCGGGCGCGACGTCAACCTCCGCTTCACGCAGGTCCCCAACGTCCCCTCGGGGCTCAGCAACCTGATCGCGTTCGAAGTCCAGCAGGTCAAGGGCAAAACCGGCGCCGTGTACTGCGACTCAGCGTTGTTGTCCGGAGAGCCCGGCGCCGCGGAACTGCCGCTTCTCGTCGGCCTCATCCGCACGGAATATGCCGACGCGCGCGTGAATTTCCTGCAGCAGTGCCGCGCGGTCGTGAAGGACGTCGTGCCGAACGCGCTGGCGCTCTACGAAGTGTTCCTGCAGTCTCCCGAGTGCAAGGCGGGGGAGACCGTGCTGCTGGCCGACATCGGCGCCGAAAATATCGACATCATCATCGTCGAGGACCGCAGGCTCTCGTTCGCGCGCAACATCGGCGGCGGTGGGAAGACGTGCTCGGAAGCGATCGCGTCGATGTTGAAGGTGCCGCTGGCGGAAGGTGAGAAGTCGAAACTGGAGGCGGGGGATCTGTCGCGGAAGCGCGAAGCGGACGAGCGCGCGGACCAGATCCGCCAGTTCCTGCTGAATTCCGCGGGGCAGATCGCGACGCTGGTCAGCGGCTCGATCAGCTTCGCCCGGACGCAGACGAAGCGGGCGCTGCCCGTTTCGCGCGTGCTGCTTTCCGGCGGCGGCGCGCGGCTTGCGGGATTCGACCGGTTCCTTTCGGACATCGTGAAACTTCCGGTCAGCAATTTCGACCCCTTCACCGGCTGGGAAATCGAGTCGTCGAGTCTCCCGCCGGGGTTTTTCGCGGCGCCGAGCGACCTGGCGGTGGCGGCCGGGCTCGCGCTCATGGCCTCGGGGAAACCCGCGACGACGCTCTCGTTCCTGCCGCAGCAGATGCGCGACGCGCGCGATTTCAAGAAGCGCGGCGCGGTCGCCATCGCGGGGGCCGCGCTGCTCCTGCTCGCCGCGCTGGTGCAGACGGGCGGCGCGTTCGGCGCGAAGTCGGAAGCGAGCGGGCGCCTCGACAAAGTGAAAGCGGCAAAGGCGGACCTCGACGCCAACTCCGCGCGGTGCGCCGATCTGCTCGAAGAACGCGACAAGCTGCGACGGAAGGTCGACCTGCTTTGCCGCGAGACCGAGGCGGGCGGCTTCATGCTGCGGGCGCTTCAGGCCGCGCGCGAAACCAAGCTCGAGGGGCTGTGGATCTCGGAAGCGCAGCTGCTGCCGGAGCAGGGGGAAGAAAAGCTGGCGCGCGGGTACAAGGTGATCCTGCGCGGACTGATCGAGGATCCGCAGGAAGGAAAGGGGAGCCTCGAGGATTACCGGGCGGCGCTTCAGAAACACCCGCTCGGGCTCGCGGTGCGGAGCCTGAAATTCGAGAAGCAGCCCTCGAGCTCGCTCTTCGAATTCGAACTGGAGCTCCAATGAAACACTACTGGGCCGCGCACCGGACGTTCGTGCTCGCCGCGGGCGGGATGCTCGTGGTGGCGCTCGCCCTGCTGCTGGGCGGCGCTCTCCCCGCGCGGACCGCGACCTCCGACGCGCTCACGGAGGCGGAGCGCCTGCGCAAGATGCTGAAGTCGAGCGAGGGAAGCGCGCTGTCGTCGTCGTCGCGGCGCCAGCTCGAAGGGGAAGTCGAGGCGCTGAAGGCGCGGGTGGCGGAGCTGGACAAGGTGTCGAACCCGCCGGCCGCGCCCGCGGGGGCCGACAAGGTCCTGTACGGAAACCAGCTCGCCGCTCTCAACGCGGCGATCGAAAAGGCGTCCTCTGACCAGGGGATCATCATCGAGAACGAGGCGCAGTTCCCGAAGAACCCGGAAGAGGACCTGCCGCTCTTCCTGACGAAGATCGAGATCGCCAAAAAGGTGCTGGGGCGCGCCGTCACCTCCGGCATCCAGAAGATCCGCTCCATCAACGCGACGAACCAGACTGACGAGTTCTACTCCGGCGACATGCTGGAGGGCGGCGCCGTCAAACGGACGATCGTCGTGTTCGAAGTCGCCGGCCCGATGGACTCGCTCGCGCGCCTGCTGCACTCGCTTCAGCAGCGCGACTCCTTCGTCATCGTGCCGCGCGCGAAACTCTGGCGCGAGAAGCCGGACGATCCCGAGGCGACGATGAAAATCGCGGTCGGCGGCGTGCAAGTCAGCGACGCCAAACCGGACGCCAAGGGCGGAACCGAACCCGGAGGTTTTATTTTCGGACGATGAAAAACCTGCCCCGCGAGTGGATTCTCGGCATGGCGTCGGCCCTCCTGGCCGTCGTCCTCTTCCTGACCGCCGGAAGCGGCGAGCAGGGCGCCGTCACGGTGGTGGCACGCGGCACGTAC
>WSZJ01000009.1 GCA_009773755.1 Planctomycetota bacterium
ACCCTCATCGGCAGGCCGGCCGCTTCGTTTTTAGCCAAACTAAAGGGCGTCTAGCGCCCTAAAAAGTGCAAGAGTTGAGGGGTTGCGAGTTGCGAGGAATGGCGACCCGCCGAGCGGCCAGTCGAACTGAGCCGTCCCCTGCCGTTCCGGGTCGTTTTTCCTCGCAACTCGCAACCCGGAACTCGCAACTGCATTCGGCAACAAAAAAGCCCCGGTCTCCCGGAGCTTGTTGTCGAACTCGAGAACGCTACTTCTTCGCCAGCCACCGCGTCGCCAGCTCTTTCTCGCACGCCCCGCACCCCGCAAACGCCTCCGACTCAATCGCCAGCTTCTCCCGCTTCACAATCGCCCGGAACGCTTCGGAAATCTGGCGGCCGGAATGCTCGCTCGCCGCATTCTGACGCGGGAAGAGCCTGAGAAGCGGGACGAGCGCCCGCCCGTCGCCGCACTTTTCCAGGACCTCGATCAGCGCGAGCGGCACCAGCGTCGTGCCGTCTCCAAGGTAGGCGAGCACTTCCTCGACCGCTTCAGGCGCGCAGCACGTCCCGGCCGTCTTCACGACGAGCCGCAGGCGGGCGTTGTTGATGTGTTCCGCCATGAGCCGGTTTCCGATCGGCACAGCGCCGAGCTTCGCGAGCTGCTCGACTGCGACCGGCGCCGCGCGGCGCCCGTCGAGCGAAAGCAGGAGCTCGGTGAGGTCCTCGAGCAGCGCGACGTCCGTCGTGGTCTTCACCGCGGGAATCCGGCCCAGCGCCTGTGCGACGGGCTGAAACGCGGGCGGACCGATTTCCCGGAGCGCATTCTGGAGCTGGGATTGGCGGAGGGATTCGCGCGCGTTGAGGAACATCGTTTCGACGAGCGCGCGGGCGGCGGTGGCTCCCAGGGCGATGATGCGCACGAGCGATCCGTTGCGCTTCGTCACGTCGTGGCTGAGCCACATTTCGATGTCGGTTTTGAGGTCGGGCGTCAGGGTCGCGGCGGGCGGCCGCGAGTCGGGCTCGCTGTCGGGGATGCCCATCAAGTGATTCCTCCGAAGGGGCCTTTCTGCCCGGCCGGGCGTCCCGGCGGTGGCCGGGGGCGCCTGAAAGACGCCGGGTGGGACGGGAAGAGGTGGTGGCGCTGTGCCGGCCACGTTCCTTGGGTGAGGAGTATAGGGGCAGGAGGAAGCGACGCAAAAAGTTATTTGCATTTCGGATCGCCTCCAAATCTTTTATCGGCAAGGATTTGCGTCCACGTGCAGTTTGCGCCGCGGATTTAGGAATGTTCGGAAATGTTCGGGTGTGTCACCGCACGGGACCCGGACCCCCCCAAAAAAATAAAAAACTCGGGTCGCCGGCCGGAAATGCGAAATAAAAAACACGCTCCCCGGCCGGGTGAACGCTTTTTTACGATCTTTTCAATAGACGCGTATTTGAATCGAAGTGCGATGCGGGAAATTCGTCAATGTTTTTATTTCGATCCGGCAGAGCCCTTGACCCGGCAGCGCCGCGTACACTTCGCCCATGAAGACCGCGTTTAAGGAATGGGCCGTCGTCTGTTCCGCGCTCGGTCGCGGGAGATCGAGCTTGATCCTGCGCCGAGGTGGAATCGCCGACCCCGACGGCGCGTTTCATCCGGGACACGGTGCATTCCTGCTCTTCCCGACCCGGTTTCACCAGTCGGTCGACCAGCTTGCGGACTGGGCTCGCGAAGAACAGGCCGCTGCGCCGCCGGACGGCTCGGTGACGATCTCGCTCTCGGCCGTGGCCGCTGGCGCCTGGCCGGTGCGCGACGCCGCTTCGCTCGCGCGGCTTCGCGGCCTTCACGCCTGGAGCGATGCCGTCGCCGCCGAGCGGCTCGAGCGCGAAGGCGATGGACCGCTCTGGGCCGTCGCGCTCCGCGTTGCGGCGCTCCCGCGTCCTCTCACGCTTCCGATGCGGCCGTCATATGCGGGTTGCCGTTCGTGGATCGAGTTGGAAGAAGAGGTCGTCGTCACCGCGGCGCGGCCGGCGCTGGATGACGCGGCGTTCGAGACGGAATTGCGGCGCGTGAAGTCGGCGCTACTTCTCCCGCTCTGAAGCGCCGCCCTCGACGACGCGGTCCTTCCCGTCGACGAGGAAGAGCCTCGCTCCGTTTTTCTCCTGCGGCACAAAGATGCAATCGGACGGCGCCTGAAGCGCCAGCGGGCCCGCGTGCGGCCCTTTGACGATTTTCACGGCGCCGTTGGAAATGAGATGGTCGGGCATCACCGTGAACAGGAGCACACGGCCCTTTTCCGCGTCGGTGATCGCGAGCTGCACGCGGTCGAGCTCGTCGTACAGCCGCCGCACCGCCAGCCCCTGCTCTTCGCCCTTCCAGTCGCCGGCGTCGAGGTTCCATTTGTGGTCGCGCTCGATGGTCTTGCCGCCGAACGTCAGGCGCAGGACGAAACTCTTGCGGTCCGGTCTCCGGTCGACGACGAAGAAGACCTTTGAGTCGCGGGGGTCGAGCCCCAGCGCGCAGGGGCGGAACTTGTCGCCGCCGTAATACGAAACGAATTTCGTGGTGTCGTCCCAGACGACGATGCGGTTGTTCCCGGTGTCGGCGATCGCGACGTGCTCCTTCCCGACGGGGAGAATCATCAGGCCCCTCGGGTCGCGCAGCTCGCGCGCGCTGGAGTTCTCGCCGAGGCGGCCGGCAGCGCGCGTCATCTGCACCGCCACCTGGTCGACGTCCATGTCGAAGATTGGCGCGTCGAGGAAAACGCATTCGCGCTGGATGGAGGCGACGCGCGCGGATTTCGTGTTCCAGGTGCAGACGTCCCCCTCGTTCAGCTCCCCCAGCTGTCTCGCGTCGCGAACGCGGAATTCCTTCGGGCCGCCGCGCTTCGCGTTCGCAGTTCCGAGGTCGTACTTGCGTTCGTAAGGGCCGCCCTGCCAGGAGTCGAGGATGTCGAGGCAGACGGGAGGAAGTTCGCCCGAGGCCTTGAGGGTGACAAAGAGCCGGAGAGGGTGAATGTTCGAGCGGACGATCTTGCGCGCCGCGTGTTCGCGGCTCGGGCTGAGCAGCAGTTCGCGGTGGAGCCCCGTCGAGGGGTACCGGAGCTCGAGGCCGAACGGGTCAGCATCGCCATTCCCGGCCGCGACCGCGAAGCGATCCTGCGCGATGAGCGACAGGCCGAGGGCATTCTGCACCGCCGTCACCGAGGCGGATTGCGGAAGAGACTCTTTCCCTTCGGCGTCGACCGAGGTGACTTCGTACGTCGCGCGGAAACGGCCCTTGCCCCACGAGTCGGGCGCCGAGAGCTCGAGGGGAACGATGACTTTGCCGTCGCCGGTGGGGTACTCGCCGATGAGCGTGCGGATCCAGGCCGGCTCCCAGCGGCGGTAGAGGCGGTACCTGAGGCCGGGTTTCCCGTTTACCTGCAGCTCGACCATCGTCCCCTGCACGGGGACATCGATCGTGAAGTCCGGCGGGACGGCACTCTTGAGCCAGTTCAGCCGCAGTTCGGTCACCCACTCCGTGGAGTCCGTCATCGCGTGAAGAAAGAGGGTCAGGCGACTGTGCGCCCCGGCGTCGTCCGCGCCGAGGAGGAAGGCCTCGCTGTGGTACCCGACCGAGACGACGAACATGACCGCCGGGTCGGCCTGCATCCCGGTGGTCCAGTGCTTCTTCCCAAATACGTCCGGTGCGGCCGGGCCATACGGGTGCCCCGTGTCCCAGCGCCCTTCCGAGTCCGTCGTGCCGGACCGAAGCGCCGACGTCTTCCCATAAGGCCACAGCGACACCGTCGCCCCGGTCACCGGCGCACCCTCCCGGTCCACCACCCGTACGATCACCTTCTCCGGCGCCATCTCGGTCCACGCGGGCGGCTTGACGCCGCGCACTCCCTGCATGAAGCGCCGCGCGTACTCCGCCGCCGGCACGCCAACCACGCGGTGCCCCGTCGTCAGGATGTCCGCCGTCCAGTACCGCGACGTCAGCTGCACCGGGCGACCGTCCCCCAGCGACGCAAGTCCCGTCGTCGCAGGCGACAACTTCCCCTCGTCGATCCCCGCGAGCGGATGAAAGAGCCGCGCCACTTCCTTCAGTTCGTCCGCCGTCGCCTTCAACGGGTCCTTGATGCCTCCCTTGTCCTCCGGCTTCTCGGGCCCCTTCCAGTCCAGCCGCTCCCACTCTCCTCCCCAATGCGTGCTGACCTGCCGAACGCCCTCGTATTTTTCGCGAAAGCCGCGCCAGATCCCTTCCTTGTCCTTCTCCGCAGCGTCGTCCGGCCAGCCGACGTCGAAGCCGTCGAAGTAGACGCGGATGAGGGCGTCCTCATTGGAAGCGCCGCCCGCGCGGGCCCAGGTTGCGTTCACGGCGTCGGCCGTCTTGCGCATGAGGTACTCAAGTCCGGGCGGATCGCCCGGAATCGTCGGCCGCGAGTCGCGCAGGTTGCTCCAGTCGCGGAGAATCGGGTGATACGGCATCCCGTGCCACGGGACCTCGATCCGGTTGTCTCGCTCGTTCACGTCGCTCGCGGATTCGAGAGTCGCGATCAGCCACCGCTCCCCCGTCTCCGCGAGATTCAGCCGCTTCCATTTTTCCCCCGGGCAATCCACGAGCGCCCACGGCCACGCACCCTTCACCGTGAGAATCTTGTAGTCCGGCTTGTCCTCGCTCGCCTCGATCCGCTCGACGAGCATCTCCACGTCCGCCTTCACCCCCGTCAGGTCCGCGTTCGGCGCCGCCGCGCACAGCCAGACGCGCAGCTTCCCGCCGCCGGGAACCTCGTGCTTCCCGTTGTTCTTCACGACGATCTGCCACGTCGTCTCTTCACCCATCGAAGGCCAGCCGAAGTTCTTTTCGCCTTCGCCGACCTTGTACGGCGCCACCCGGTGCGCGCAGCAGATCCCCGCGTCGCCGCGCTCGTCGAGGACGTTGGCGGCGCGCGTCGTCGCGTCGACCGTGCCTCGCACGTAGCCGAAGACCGGGCCGCCGGCGATGGGAAGCGGCCCCTCCTTTCGCTTGTCGAATCCCTCCGGCCGGCCGCGCATCGACACGAGCGAAGAGGCGCCGCCGAATCCCGGCCACGCCTGGCGAGAAGGCATATGCCCGTTGTAGAACGGCCCGGGTTCCGGGCCCTTGCCCGGTTCGCGCGACGGCGCCACGCGGACTTCCATAGGCGCGACCGGGTCCGCCGGCACGAGCGTGACCGCCTCAAACCCGTCTTTCAGGTAGTCCGCCGCGCAGATCCCGCCCGTCGCCAGCGGCGGCACGTCCGCCGCCAGATCGTCGACGACTTTCACGAAACACGCCCCCGGCGAAACCTCGCGCCCCCACCGAAGGAATTTCAGCCGCGTCCCTTCCTCCCCCCCGATCGGAAAACAGATCGCGTCCTCGCCCGTCCCCCAGAAATCCCCGACCGCAAATCCGGCCACAAATGAGGGGTCCGCCTTTACGGGAAGCGGCTCGCGCCGGGTCAGCTCGGCCTCTCCCTTCTCGTCCACCGGCACGCGCACCTGCCCCACAAACCAGTTCGCCGCGTCGCCCTCGCCGGAGCGGATGAGGACGCACAGCGCCTCGGGGTCGCCGCGGCTTCCGAAGAGATTGCCGGCAGCGATGTGTTCAACGGTGCCGCCGAGCTTTTCTGCCGGCACAAGCCTGTTTTTCGCGGGAAGCGAGGCCCACGTTCGCGCCGTGAAGACTTCCGGCGGCTCGTACACCGTCACCGTTAGCCCCGCGCCGTCGGCCGTCGCGACGACGACGAATGCCTTCCCGACCGGCTGCGGTCGGAAATCCCCGCAAGCCACCCACGCCGCCGCCTGTGCCCCCGCAATCTTCTCCGACCGCCACCGCACCAGCCACGCCGCATCCTTCGCCCGCAGCGGCGCTTCGTAGACAACGAGATCCCGCGACCCGTCCTCCCGCGTCTGCAGCGTCGCGAGCGACCCGTGCCCGAACCCCCAGTGCTGCACGCCCTGCGCGGAAGCAGGCAACGACGCAGCGAGGAGGAAAACGGCGTGAAGTGCGATGAGCTCTCGGTGGCGCATCTCAGGAAGCGCGAGCTTATCACGCGCCGCGCGCCGGCCAAAACGGCGGGCGCTACCCCTGCCTCAGCTGCTTCTCCGCATCCACCACATCCCGGCTCACACGCGCGGCCGCCGACTTCAGTTTCTCCGCGAGGTACGGATCATTCGCGAAATGCGGGTAATCCGTCAGCGCGCGCACCGTCTGGCGCTGCAGCTGCACTCCGAGGCGCATGTAGCGCACCATGTCGCCGTCCGAGAGAGACGTGTGCGCTTCGAGGTCCGCGAACGGGCACCCGCGGCTCCAGGCCCAGGTGCAGGACGCCATGCGGTAGTCCATTTCCTTCGTCTGCGTGGTGATGCCGAATTCGCGCTCGAGGTTCCGGGTCTTCTCGACGAGGTCGAGCGCCTTGAATTTCCAGGGGCGCATCAGCTCCTTGGCGAGCGGCCGGAACCAGTCGCCTTTGCGGGCCTCGAAGACGATGGCGTTGAAGAGGACATTGAGCTGGTCCTCGTTGAGGCGCGACAGGATTCCCGCTTCGATGAACTCGGCGACCTGGATTTCGTAGCCGTAGATCTGCTTGGCGAAGATCCCTTTCGGCGTCAGCTCGCGATCCTTCGTGTAACCCATGCGCTCGAGGAGCGCGAGGCGGCGGCGGACCTGCTCGACCATGCCTCGGTACGAACCGCCGGCCGGGATCGGCGGCGGCGCGTGCGGGCCGCCTCTTCCACCGCGACGCTTCCGGCGCGAGCTGCGGATCGACTGCGGCGGGGGAGCCGCGGGCTCGGGGGCGCCGAAATTGGCGAAGGAGTTGTCGCAGGCCTTGAAGATGTTTTTGCCGATCTGTTGCCAGAGGTTGAGGAGGGTCGCGTACGAGAGGTTGAACTGCGAGTGGATCGGCTCGATCTCGCCGTCGATGGTGCGGTTGACGGCGTTGAAGCGCGCGAAGGGCCACTCGACGTTCGAGTAGACGAAGCCGACCTCGTCCATGCCGCGGCGGCCTGCGCGGCCGGCCATCTGCATATACTCGCGGGCCATGAGCGGGCCGCGGCGGATGCCGTCGAATTTTGTGAGCGCGTCGAAGACCACGGTGCGGGCGGGCATGTTGATGCCGAGCGCGAAGGTCTCGGTCGTGAAAATGAGCTTGATCAGCCCCGCCGTGAAAATCCGCTCGACGATGTCCTTCAGCGTCGGCAGCAGCCCGGCGTGGTGATACGCGATCCCCCGGGTAACGAGCTTCCGCATCTCCGCGACCGCCTTGTCCGCCTGCACTCCGTATTTCGCGGCCCACTCGTCGAAAAGACGCGTGATGATTTCCTTCTCGGAGAGGTTCAGCAGTTCGCGGTGCGCCATGTCGTTGGCGCGCTCTTCGCACTCGCGCCGGTTGAAGATGAACCAGATCACCGGCAGCCGGTTCTCGTGCTGGATGTTGTCCATGAGCAGCCGCCGCCACGTGTGCGGCCCCCATCGCGCCGAATCCCTCGTCGGGTGCTCCGGCTCCGTCGCGCGATGCCATCCCGGCGGCCGCCCCCCGACCGGCGTCGCGGCCTCGTCGTCGAGCCGCTTCAGGTCCTTGAGGTTCCCGATCCCGTGCCCGTTGAGCACCAGCAGGTGTTTCAACGGCACCGGCCGGTTCATCTCGATGATGACCTCGAGCTTCGCCTTCCGCGTCTTCCGGATCCACGCCGCGAACGCAGTCAGGTTCGCGACCGTCGCCGAGAGCCCGATAATCTGAATGTGCTCCGGCGCGAAGATGATCGACTCTTCCCAGACCGTGCCGCGCTCGCGGTCGTCCATGAAGTGAATCTCGTCGAAGATCACGAACGCCACGTCGGAGAGCCGCTCGGGGTCGTCGAAGATCGTGTTGCGCAGGATCTCGGTCGTCATGATCAGCACCTGCGCGTGCTGGTTGATCACCACGTCTCCCGTCACCAACCCGATGCGCTCGCCGTACGTCCCTGTGAAGTCGCGGTACTTCTGGTTCGAGAGCGCCTTGATCGGCGCGGTGTAGATGACGCGCTTACCCTCGTTCAGGCATTTCTCGAGCGCGTACTCCGCGATCAGCGTCTTCCCGGCCCCGGTCGGCGCGCTGACGAGCACAGATTCGCCGCGGTCGATTGCCTGCACGGCGCGCACCTGGAAGTCGTCGAGTGTGTGGCCCTGGTATTCCATTGCGGGCGGAGAGTACGGGAAGGAGTTGCGAGTTGCGAGTTACGAGTTGCGAGGCGCGCCTATCCGCCCGCAGCTGCCTGCTTCCAGGCTTCGTACTTTTCCACGAACTCGCGTTCTTCCGCAGTCAGCGCCCGCCCGACGATCGCCAAGGTATACCTGAGGCGGTCACAAGTGGATTCGTTCCAGGTCGTCCCCGGCGGGAATTTCTTGAGGAGGGCCGATCGCGCCAGCCGGTCGCGGGATTCGATGGCCTCACGCCACTCATCGAATCGATCCAGGAACTCCCGTTCATTCTTCGAACGAAGGTAGGGGGCTCTCGACAGGACTTCGTCTCGGCGCGCAACCGACCAGTCCTTCGGTGGAAAGGCCTCCAGAACGGGCCTCTGCGGCGGCGGAGCCGCTTCCACCTTCGGCTCAACGCGTTCCGGCTCCGCAAATCCCTCTCGGGGCGCCGCCGCCGACTCGGAGGCGGCCTTGAGCTCCTCCTCCGTCGCGATTCCGGTCTTTTCGACCTTGCTGACCGACTTGCGCTCGAAGACGAGCGATCCGGTGAGGCCTTCGCGCCCTTCGATTTGGACGGACAAGCGACCGCGCAGGATCGAGCGCACGATGCCGCGCACCGTGTCTCCGTCCTTGTCGGTCACGGTGACGCGGTCGAGGCGCTTTAAGCCCTCGAACGGGTCCGCGGCGGCGGCGGGAATGGCGAGGAAGAGGACGAGGATGGCGGCGCGCATGTTATTTCCCGAGGGCGGCTTTCAGCGCGGCCGCGAGCTGGCGGGCCGAGGTCAGGCCGAGGTAGGCCATGAAAGCCTGCTGGCCGGAAGCGGGGTCCACGAAGGTGAGGGTCATGCGGGCGTCGAACCACCGCTTGCCGGCGGCGTCGCGGGCGTCGTAGCAGGGCTTGATCGTGATTTCGGCGTCCTTGAGTTCCGCGCCGCCGTCCTTGAGGGTGAGGTCGCCGGTGAAGACGCCGGCGCGAAGCGAGTCGTCCTCCTGGGCGCCCGCCTTCGTGTGGGCGTCGATCTGCGCCTGGAGCTGCTTCAGGAACGCGGCGGCGCTCTCCGCGCTGAACGCGGCCGTGAGCGGGGACGCGCCGTCCTTCGCTCCGAGCGAGAGCGAGGCGCCCGCGGCGGTCTTCGCCGCCTTCCACGGGGCGTCCGGCGGGAACCAGAGGGAGCCGTACTGGTCCAGCTGGCGGCCCTTCACGTCGATCGCAAGGGTCGCCGTCGGCGGCTTGAAGATCGTCGCGGCGAGGCGCCGCTGCACGCCGAAGGGGTCTCCCGCGTCGTTCGACAGCACGATCACGACGGCGTCGTCGTCGGGGAAGCGGGTGAAGTCGCAGAGGTAGCCGGCGACGGAGCCGGCGTGCGACAGGGTCGCCTGTCCGCCGGCGGAAGTCCCGACAAGGCACCCGCAGCCGTAATTGTCCATGGCGGCGGTCCGATGTTTTGTTTTCGAGGCGGCGTCGAGGATCGCGTCGCCGCGCATCGCCCTGTCGAAACGCATCAGGTCGTAGACGGTCGTGACGATCCCGCCCATGCCGCGATAGCCCCAGCTCCAGCCCCACTCGATCGCCGTGCCGACCTCCTTGTTCCCCTGCCGGCTGTCGCGGCGCACCGTAGCGCGCGCGGCGTCGAGCGACTTGTCCTGGCAGAAGCCGGTGTCCTTCATGCCGGCGGGCTTGAAGAGATTCTCGCGCAGGTACTCCTCGAACTTCTTCCCAGAGGCCTTCTCGATGATGACGCCGAGAAGCGCGTACCCGGGATTGCAGTACTCGAACTTCGATCCGATCTTCGACGCGAGCGGCTGCTTCATCGCCAGCGCGACGAATTCGTCGGCGGTCTCGCGCGCGTGATAACCGAGGATGGCCTCTCCTGACATTCCTGACGTGTGATTGAGCAGTTGCCGGACGGTGATCGCCTTCTTGTCGTCCGGCACTCCCTTGAAGAACTTCGTGATCGCGTCGGACGTCGCGAGCTTCCCCTGCATCTCGAGCTTCAGGATCGCGATCGCCGTGAACATCTTGCTGGTCGAAGCGATTTCGAAAAGCGTGCGAGGCGTGATCGGAGCCTTTTTGTAGTCCGCCTCGCCGTAGCCCTTCGCGAGAAGAATCTTGCCGTCCTTCGCGACCAGCACCGCGCCCCAGAACGGCTTCGCGGGATCCGCCTGCACGGCGGCGTCGAGCGATTTCCCCAGGTCGCCGTCGACGACCATGTCGTCTTCGGCGCGCGCGCAGAGGGGCAGGGCCAGCAAGAGCAGGAGACGGAGATGCATGGAAGGGATTGTAGCGAGTGCGCAGATGAAATCAGATTTCGCAGAAACGTCGGCAGATACAGCTGCTGGATCACGGGGCCGTATCTGCCGACGTTTCTGCTGAATCTCTCCGGATCTGCGTACCCGCTGTTCCTTTCACTTTCTGCGCGCCCGCTCCTCCATTCCCCGTATCAGCTCCAGCCTCTCCTCAATTTCCACCCTCTCCTCCGTCCCGTCCCTCCACTCCGCCCGAGCCGTCTCGTAGTGCGGCTTCGCTTCGGCCGCCCGCCCCGCTTCGAGAAGCATGTCGGCTACCAGCAACTCCCACTTTGCATCTCCCTTCGCCGCAACCGCCGCCTTCGCAATGGCCGCTTCGCGCTCGCCTCTCTCCCATGCAATCCTCGCTTCTCCCGCCGTTTCCTCCGCTTCCAGCTTCGCCCGCTCGACCGGCGCCGCGGCGACCTGCCTGGCAGCGGTCCAGATCCCCGCGCCGCCGGCGAATGCGGCCGCGACGAGGCCGGCAAGCACCGCTTTGGAGAGGCGATGCTCGAAGCGCGCCGCGGACTCGGGGCGCAGGCCCGCTTCGAGGAGAAAATTGACGCGCTGTTCGATCGACGTGTGGGTGAAGGACCAGACTTTGCGGACGTTGCCGGCGAGCGAAGCGACTTTTTCGAGGGTGGCGATGAAGACGTTGGCGGGCACGAGGCGCGCGGCGAAGAGGTCGGCCTGGCGTTCGAAGCGGCGGTAGTAGGCGCCGAATGCGGCGGCGATGGAGGCGGCGAGGGTGGCGAGGACTGCGGTCTGGGCGAAGCCGGAATCGAGGCGTGAGAGGAAGGACTCGGCGGCGGCGCCGGCTGCGACTGCGCCCATGGCGAAGACGGCGTAGACGGCGGCGTGGCGGTGGCGGACGTGGCCGAGCTCGTGGGCGAGGACGGCGCCGAGTTCGTCGGCCGTGAGGGACTGGATCATCGCTTCAGTGAAAAACACCGCGCGGCCGCGCGAGCGGATGCCGACGACCATGGCGTTGACGGAAGCGGAGTCGGCGGCGGGCCAGATCCAGAATTCCGGAGTTGCTACTGCGGCGCGCTCGGAGAGCCGGACGAGATCGCTTCGGAGCGGGCTGTCGGGGAAGCGGCGCGCGCGAAGAATGAGCGGCATCCACGAGGGGGACGTGAAGAGGGTGACCGCGAGGACGGCGGCGAGGAGGGCGATGCCGGTGAAGGGAATGGAGCCGAGGAGGAGGCGGATGCCGCGATTGAGGGAGAGGAGGTCGATTCCGCTGACGATGATGAAGGCGGGGATGAGGGGAAGGGCGGCGAGTCGGGCTTCGGAGGCGAGGATGGAGCGGATTGCGGGGCCATCGCCCGTCGAAGGGCGCCAGGCGCGGGCGATGCCGGCGGAGGTGGCGACGAGAAACAGGAGGTAGGGAAGGAGGGCGGCGACGAGGGAGAGGCCGGGAATGCCGGCGAGGCGCCACGTCTGGAACGCGACGCGCGGCCAGTTAAGGTTCGCGACAGCGGCGGCGAAGAGGACCACGCCGAGGAGTCGATACGCGTTTTCAGCGCGCGCGAGGCGGCGGACGCGGGTTTCTCCGTGCTCGCCGGGAGTGCGGCGGCGGACTTCGCGGCCATAGGCGGCGCCTGCGAGAGCCTGGAGCACGACGAGGGCGGCGACGCCGAGGAAAGACGCGCGCGGGTCGAAGTACGGCGTCGCCCACTCCGGGGACCAGCAGAGGGCGAGGGAGAAGGCGGCGAGGGAAGTGAAGATGGGGAACATCGGTGAGTGGGGGAAGACAGTGGGTAGTGGGTAGTAGGTAGGAGGTAGAAACGACACTCTAACTTGGAGTTCTTCCTACTCACTACCTACTACCCACTACCCACTGGCCTCCCAATCACCCGGTTCATTCCGCCGCTCACCAGCCCCTCAAGGTCCACCGACACCCACGCATACCCGACCCCTCGCAACCCCGCCGCGATCGCCTCCCGCAACTCGAAGACCTTCGCCAGCTCCGCCTGTTTCACCTCGATCCGCGCCACCGCGTCGTGATGCCGCACGCGAAACTCCCGGAACCCCAGGCTGCGCAGAAACGCCTCCGCTTCCCCGACCTGCTTCAGCTTCTCCGGAGTAATTGCCGTTCCGTAGGGGAAGCGGCTCGACAGGCACGGCGCCGAGGGCTTGTCCCAGTTCGGAAGTCCCAGCTCGCGCGCCGCAGCGCGCACGTCCTCCTTGCTGAACTCCGCTTCCTTCAGCGGACTCCGAACGCCGCGCTCGGTCGCCGCGGCGGAACCGGGGCGCCAGTCGCCGACATCGTCCGTGTTCTGGCCGTCGAGGATCTCCGCCACGCCTTCCTTCTCCGCGATCCCGCGCAGCATCTCGTAGAGCTCGCTCTTGCAGAACCAGCACCGGTTCGGCGGGTTCTTCGCATAGTCCCCGCGCTCCAGCTCGTGCGTGCGGATCTTGCGAAGCGGAAACCCGCCCGCCCGCGCGGCGTCCTCGGCCCACTTTTCCTCGTCCGGCGCGAGGCTCTCGCTCACCGCCAGCACCGCCTGCGACCGCTTCCCCAGCTCCGCGTGCGCCACCGCCGCGACCAGCGTGGAGTCCACGCCGCCCGAATACGCGACGAGCGCCGAGGGCGCGCGCCGGATTACTTCGCGGAGTCGCTCGAGCTTTTGCATGCGTCCTTGCGGCGCGAAGCGCCCGCGCCGATCACGATGGAGGCGATGGCAAGGCCGCCCGTCAGGCCCATGAGAATCGGGAGGACCGGGCTTGCTTTCGCAGGTTGGGAAAGGGTCCACGTTTTCGCGACCAGATACGGCGCCGCCTTCACGTCTCCCCGCTGGTTCGGATAGGTTGCGATTTTCCAGAACGCCCCGTCGAAGACGATCCTCCCGTGCGCCGCCGGTTGCGGCCCCGGCTCGAGAAACGTCACCGCCACTGTCTTCCCGCTCACGGGATCCATGACCGTCGCTTCACAGGACTTCGACACCTCCGGCGGCGCTTCCCCGGGCGCCAGCGGCACCGGTTCCACCGCCAGCCGGCGCACTTCGCCGAGAATCACGCCTTCCCACCTGACGACTTTCCCGCGCAATTCCGCGGGCCTATCCATCATGTCGCCGTACCCCAGCTTCTCCGGCGCTGGCAAGCCGGCTGAAGCGCGCTTCAGCAATTCTCCGTAGAACTCGCTCTGCACAGCCGGCGTGCGGTCGTGCTCCGATGCGATCGTGACGGGAGAAGCGTCGTCCGCCCATGCGGTCATGTTGAACTGAACCTTGAGCGCGACGAGCATGAGCGCGCCCCACGCGGTGACCGTGACGAGGACGTGCGCGCGGATACGGGCGAATTCCGGCGAGTTGATATAGGTCGTGCGGCGCATGAAGGAAGTTGTAGCACGTCCGTCGGAGTGCGGAACGCCCATTTAGAGCCAGGAGGATGGCCGGAATAATGGTTTCCGCCACAGAGCGACACAGTGGCTTGTCTTATGGTGCTTTTCTCTGCGATCTCTGTGGTTAGGCCACCTTTCGCGCGAAATCCCCGCAAATCGGGAAATTCCTCCAGGAGGAAATCCGCACTCGGTCGCGTATCTTCTTCCATCAGCGTGTCCTACAAGGAGTACCTATGAGGTTCCTGTCCTGCCTGCTCGCCTCCGCTCTCGCCGCTTTCGCCGACGACGCGGCTACGCTCAAGTGGATCTCGGAGGAGCACGGCAAGCTCCTCATGGCGGCGCGCAACGACGGCCTCATGGAAGAGGCTTACGGCGAGGTTTCCATGGAAATGCGGGCAAGTGTCTGGGCGAGCCCGAAAACGAAATCTGCGTCGGGCGCCGGCCGCATCTGGATCACGCATTGGGACGACACGCTTCACCGGAAGTACCTGGCGTTCGCGGAGAAGCGGAAGAAGATGCGCACGGCGGCGGCGGCGAAGTTCGTCGCGATCGGCAACGAGGTGAAGGCGGCCGGAGACGCGGAGAAGGCGGCGCTCGCGTGGCGCATGGCGCTGAGGTACGACGCCGCTTCGAGGGAAGCACACGAGCGGCTTGGGGAAGTCCTGGTCGACAAGCAGGGGTGGTATCCGAAGGAAGAGGCGGAGAAGCGCAAGAAGGGACTGCTGCCCGTCGGGAACGACTGGGTGCCGGCGAAGGAAGCCGCGGCGCGGCATTTGAAATGGGCGGAGCCGTGGGTGGTGGCGGGGGAGCATTTCGAGGTCTCGTCGAACCACTCGCTGGACGGGGCGAACAACGTGCTGGCGCGGGCGGAGGAGATGTACCACGCGCTGACACGCGAACTGAGCGAGCCGGGCGCGGCGCCGGCGGCGCCGGAAACGGGCGGCCTGATGAAAATCTACTACTTCGCTTCGCGCGCCGACCTCGACGAGCACGACCGCACGGCCCACGGCGACCGGCCGGGGCTCAAGACGGCGCCGGGGTTTTTCAGCAACGAGGACAAGATCAGCCACTTCTTCCCGCTTCCGACGAACGCCCTGAACTCGCTCGAGGACGTCGTGCGGCACGAAGGCGCGCACCAGGTCGCGTACTGGATCTGGACCGCGGCAGGAGCGCCTCCGACCCTCCCGCACTTCTGGGCCTGGGAGGGATTCGCGACGTACTTCGAGTCGGTGGAATTGAAAGACGGCAAGGTTCTCGTCGGCAGTCCGGATCACCTTCGCGTCAGGCAGTTCCGGACGGACTTCGCTTCGGGAAAGCATGTGCCGCTGGCGGAATTCGTGACGCTCGACCAGCGCGGCGTCTCCGGCAAGTACCCGCAGTGCGCGGCCCTCGCGAACTTCTTCATGAACGCGGGCGACGGGAAGCACCGTGAGAAATTTGTGGCGTACCTCAAGGTGGTTCACGAGGCGCAAGCCAGGGCCGACACGTTTGAAAGCGCGTTCGGGAAGAAGCCGGCAGATTTTCAGGCAGAATGGGAAGCGTGGGTGAGAGGCCTCAAGTGAGTTTCTTCGGGGAATTGCGATGAAAACGTGCGCCTGGTTGCTGGCCGCCGCGGTGGTGGCCGCCGCCGATGAAGCGGCGACGATGCAGTGGCTGGCGGAAGAGCACACCAAGCTCGGAGTGGCCGCGAAGAAGGACGGGCTGGCCGAGGAGGCCGTCGCGGCATTCACGATGGCGCTGCGGGCCGTGCCGGACTTCGTGGAAGCGGACCGCGGTCTCAAGGCGGGCCGGCGGCCGTGGGTGCTGAAGTGGGACGACGCGACGCACGCGAAGTTCCTCGCATACGAAAAGGGCCGTCGGGTCGTCGCGAAACAGGCCGCGGAGAGACTGGTCAGTCTGGGCGACGAGCGAAAGGCGGCCGGGAGCGCGAAGCGGGCTGAGGCGGCCTGGCGGTGGGCGCTGGAAATCGACCCCGCCTGCCCCGCGGCGCACGAGCGGCTGGGCGAAGGGCTGCTCGAGGAGGAAGGCATCTGGTACCGGAAGGAAGAAGTCGAGAAGCGCAAGCAGGGGCTGCTCCCGGTCGGCGCCGAGTGGCTTCCGGCGAAGGAAGCGGAAGCGCGGCACTCCAAATGGGCGGAGGCGTGGGTCGAAAAGAGCGCGCACTTCGAGCTGACCTCCAACCTGTCCCTCGAAAACACGCGCAAGGTGCTCGCGCGGGCCGAGGAGCTCTACCACGTGCTGATGCGCGAACTGAACACGATGATCGAGCCGCCGAGAACCGACGGCCTGATGAAGCTCTCCTGTTTCGCGTTGCGCGAGGACCTCGACGCGCACATCAAGGTTGCGCATGGCGGCCGGGACGATCTGAAGACGCTCGCCGGCTTCTTCAGCAGCGAGGACAAGATGTCGCACTTCCTCCCCATCCCCAACACCGCGACAGGCGGCCTCGACGACAACGTGCGGCGCGAAGTGGCGCACCAGATCCTGTCGAATGTCTGGAAGTCGAAAGGGAGCCCGGAGGCGCACGTGGGCTACTGGGCGTGGGTGGGACTTGCGCTGTTTTTCGAAGCCGTGGAAGCGCGCGACGGAAAGTTGCTGGTCGGAAGCCCCGACCACGTGCGCGTCCTGCAGTTCCGGCAGGATTTTCCGATCGGGAAACACGTGAAGCTCGAAAAATTCACGAATTTCGTCGTGCGGGACATCGTCGACAGACCCGCGCAGTGCGCCGCGCTCGCGAACTACTTCATGATGTCCGGCCGCGGAAGATTTCGCGACCAGTTCATCGCCTACGCGAAGATCGTTCACGAAGGAACAGCCGAATTCACGACGTTCCAGCAGTGCTTCCACAAGGAAGCCAGGGAACTCCAGGCAGAGTGGGAGGCCTGGGTCGACGGCCTGAAATGAAAGTCCTGCTGGCGCTCGCGATTGCAGCGATTCCGGCCATCGCCGACGACGCGGCCGCCCTGCAGCGCGATCTGGCGAAGGAGCGCCTGGCGCTCGCAGTGCGCTGCGAAAAGGACGGACTCCTCGAAGAAGCGCTCTTCGAATGGATCGCCGCGCTTCGACAGGACCCTCTCGTCCCTGGTTCGAATCAGGTGAAACTGCCGAGCCTCAAGCCGTACGTACTCGCGTGGGACGACGCCCTTCATGAGAAGTACCTCGCGTACTCGAAGGACCGCGCCGCGCTGCTGGACCGCTTCGCCGCACGGTGGCTCGCGCTCGGCGAGACCCGGGCGGCGATCGCGATTGCGCCCGCATTCGAGCCCGCGCGCGACCGCGCCGGCGAGATTTTCGCCGGCGGCTCCTGGGTCCCGAAGGCTGACGCGGAGCGCCTCCTCCAGGACCTCCTGCCGATCGACGGCAAATGGCTTCCCGCCGAGGAGGTCCGGAAGCGGCGCTCGGCGTGGGCGGAGGCGTGGGAAGTCCGCGGGACGCACTTCGCCGTCCGTTCCAACCGCTCTGAGTCCGCAGCGCGTGAAGTGCTTGCGCTCGCGGAATCTGTCCTCGCGGCGGTGTACCGCGAGCTCGAGGGGAAGCTCGACGCCCCGGCGCCGAAGAAACTTCTCGCGGTCTATGACTTCGCCACGCGCGCGGACTTCCTTGCCCACCTCGATGCCGCCCACGACGGCGGCGGCGACCGCCGCGTCTCCGCAGGCTTCTTCAGCTCGCTCGACGGCGCCAGCCACTTCGCACCGGTCGGCAACGGACTCGGCCTGGCGGACACAGACGTCGAGCGACACGAAGTCGCTCACCAGGTCTGCGACGCGATGTGGCCGCCGCAGGGATTGCTCGCGCAGCAGCCGCATTTCTGGGCCTGGGAAGGCGTCGCGGCGTTCTTCGAGTCGACCGAAGTGCGCGACGGCAAGATCCTCGTCGGGAGCCGCCAGCACCCGCGCATCGCCATGGCCCGCCGCGCCCTCAAGGACGGGCTCACCCTTCCCCTCGACGAATTCGTCCAGCTCGACGGCGAAGGTATCAAAGGCCGCTACAACCAGGCCGCGTCCCTCGTGCACTTCTTCATGCTTTCGGACGGAGGCAAGAACCGGGAGCGCTTCCTGAAGTACCTGCGCGTGGTCGCGTCTGGCAAGGCAGAAGCCGACTCGTTCGAAAAGTGCTTCGGCGCGACTCCCGGCAAGTTCCAGGCGGACTGGGAGGCTTGGGTGAAGGGAACTGGGCGATGAAAAAAGGCTGGAGCCACAGAGGGCACAGAGTTCACAGAGAAAAAGAACTTCGCGCCTCGGGCCCATCGGTTTTGAAGTCGATCGCGCCGCCTTGCGCAAGCAGCAGCGTCCGGAGGTTCTTTTTCTTTGTGTCCTCTGTGCCCTCTGTGGCTATGTCGTTGTTGTTCGCGCTGTGGCTGACACTTCCCGGATTCGCCGACGACGCCTCACTCAAACAGGAGGCCATTCGTGGCCGCTCCGAGCTAGCACGCGCCGCTACCGCCGACGGACTCATCGAGGAATCGATCCGCGAGTGGCAGCTGGTCAAGCGTGACGACCCTGCGAACGAGGAAGCCGCGAAGGCGCTCGCATCCGCGGCGAAGCCCTGGATTCTCGCGTGGGACTCGGCGAGGCACCGGAAATGGGTGGCGTGGTCGGAGAAGCGGCGCGCGTTCACGGGGGACCTGGCGCGGCGGTGGGCGAATCTCGCGGAACAGCGGGACAAGGCGGGGGACCGGGACGGTTGCTGGGAGGCGTGCCAGCGGGCGTTCGCGTGCGACGCGGACTGCCAGCGGGCGCACGAGCTGCTGGGGGAAGCGAAGCACGATGGGGTCTGGGTGACGGAAGAGGTTGCGGCGAAGCGATCGAAGGGGTTGCTCGAGCTGCGGGGAGAGTGGCTTTCTGCGGCGGACGTCCGCAAACGCCGGATGGAGTGGGCGGAAGCGTGGGAGATGCACGGCTCGCACTTCACGGTCCGCTCGAACCGCGGCCTGGGCCCCGGCCGGTCGGTGCTCGCGCTCGCGGAGCGGGTCCACGCGGCGTTCATGCGCGAAATCATGGGCGTGGTAGACGCGCCGCCGGTGACGAAGCGGCTGCAGGTGCTCGACTTCTCGACGCTCGAAGACCTCGACGCGCACATCAAGGCCGAGCACCAGGGAGGCACGACGCCCAAAGGCGTTCCCGGATTTTACAGCCCCGGCGAAGGGGTGCACCTGGCGGTTCTGCCCGAGGGCTCGGCGCTGACGCGCGATGAAGTTGTTCTCCACGAGTGCTGCCACGCCGCCGCGGGCCGCGCGATTCCGCTCACGGGCTGGATCAACTCGCGCGCGAATTTCTGGGCGTGGGAAGGGCTGGCTTCGTATTTCGAATCGACGGAGTCGCGCGACGGGAAGATCGTCACGGGCAACCCGTCGATCATCCGCCTGAAGCTCGCGCACGACGAGCTTGCGGACGGGAAGTTCACGCCTCTGGCGAGATTTGTCGTGCTCGACCAGGAAGGGCTCGGGAAGCAGTACCAGCAGGCCGCGGGACTCGTGCATTTCTTCCTGCACTGGAGCGGCGGCAAGTACCGCGAGACGTTTATCCGGTACTTCAAGGTGGTCGCTACGGGAGTGTCGGACGAGAAGACGTTCGAGAAGGAATTCGGGCGCGGGGCGGGGACGTTTGAAGCGGAGTGGAGACAACATGTCATGGGTTTGAAATAGCGGGGGACGTGAGTTGACGGGAGGAGATCGTGAGTTCACGAGAGAGCCGAAAATCAACGAGCTGTCGCACTTCTCCTGTCGGCTCCCTTCCACCCTCCCGGTCACTCCCTTCCCGACCATTTTTCAACCAGTCACACGTGCTACGCTGATCCCCCATGTTCCGGTTCGCACCGCTGATTTCCATCGTCCTGGCATCGGCCGCGGCCGCCGACCCGACGCCCGCCGAGCTCGAGCGCGATCTCAAATCATTCCTGGTCGCCGAGCATCTCAAACTCGCCGACAGGTGCGTTTCCGACGACCTCCCCGAAGAAGCCCGCGCCGAATACAAAGACGTCCTCCGTTTCGAATCGCAACACGAGCTGGCCGTGCGGATGGTCAACTCCGGCGGGCGGCTCTGGGCTCTTCACTGGGACGACGCCCGGCACGCGAAATACACCGACTACCGCGAGCTGCGCCGGATCCTCGCCTACGAAGCGTCGTCACGGTTTCTCGCGCTCGGCCTTTCGAAAAAAAAACAGGGAGACGCTTCCGGCGCGAAGTCGGCCTTCCGCCGCGCGCTCGACTACGACCCCGACTTTGCCGACGCGCACGAGCAGCTCGGCGACGTGCGCGTCGAGGGGCAGGGATGGTTCCCGAAGGCGGACGCAGAAAAGCGGCAGAAGGGACAGCTTCCGTTCGGCGGAAAGTGGCTCCCTGCGGCGGAGGTGGAGCAGAAGCGGAAGAAATGGGCGGATGCGTGGGAAGTGCACGGCTCGCGGTTCACCGTGCGCTCCAATCATTCTCTCGAGGCAGCGGTGAAAGTGCTCGGCTGGGCGGAGGACATGTACTTAGTGCTCGTCCGCGAGGCGGCGCCGGTCCTGAAGCCGCCGGCCAGCATGAAACCGATGCCGGTGTTCCTGTTCGCGACGAAGGACGACTTCGACGCGCATGTCCGCGAACACCATCCGGGCGGCGTTTCCCCCGGCGTCGTCGGCTTCTACTCGAACGAAGACCGCGCGGCGCATTTCTGGTACCGCGAGGAAGCCGGCCCTTCGCCGCTCTCGACGATCGTTCAGCACGAGTGCTGCCACCAGGCGCTCGACCAGTGGATTCCCTGGAAAAACGAACCGACGCTCAACCCGCACTTCTGGATCTACGAAGGCGTGGCGCGCTGGTTCGAGTCGGTCGAGAACCGCGACGGGAAGCTGCTCGCCGGAAACCCGAAGCATCCGCCGCTCCTCGTGGCGAAGGCGAAAGTCGTCAAGGGAAGCGTCATTCCGCTCGCGGAGCTCGTCCAGCTCGAGCAGCGGGACATGTCGCCGCATTACGACGAAGCCGCCGGCGTGACGCATTTCTTCATGACCGCCGGGGACGCGAAATACCGCGAGCGCTTCCTCAAATACTGCGCCGTCGTGCTGGCCGGTGAGGCAAAGGCGAATTCGTTCAAGGAAGCGTTCGGGGAAGAGCCGGAGGAATTCGAAACGGCATGGCGCGAGTACCTGCGCGCGCTGAAGTAGCGCTACTTCGGTTTCGACGGCTCGAGCACCATCGGTCCGGTCGGCTGCAAGACGCCCGCAATCGGTTCGAGCGTCACGGCGAATTTGACCGCCGGCCCCGGCGGAACGCCGACAATCGTCTGCGCGCCCTTGAGCAGCCCGTCCTTGTCCGGCGTGAACACCGCGCCCGGCATCGGCTTCATCCCTTCGACGAGCGCCCAAACCTGGTACCCCTTGCCCGAGGGCGGCGCCGGGAGATTCGCGGCCATGATATGGACTTCCTCGCCCTGCCAGAACACGCGACCGAGCGTCGCCGCGCCGCCGACACCGGCCAGTTCGCCCATCGAGGCGTTCGGCATGAACTTCTTCTCGGCAAGCGCTTCGGCTTCCATCGAGTCGAGTTGCTGGCGCAGCTTCTCGAATGCGCGGACAACATTGCCGATCCTGTCTGTCGCATTTCTCTCTTCAAACTTTGTGCCCAGGAAAATCCCGGCAATCATCGCGGCGGCCGCAGCGGCCGGCACGGCCCAGCCCGGCGTCGATCCGCGCGGAACGAGACGAGGTCCGCCAGCGCGGCCGCTCACGGCATCCTGGATGCGGAGACGAAGTTCCGGCGACGGTGTAACCGGCGGAAGATATACAGCAAGCCCTGCCGCCGCTTCCGAGTGTTCCGCGACAAGCCGCCGGCACTCCGCGCATTCCTCGAGGTGCGACTCCAACGCACCGCGCTCCTCGGCGTCGAGTGCGCCGATCGCGTGGACGGGGCAGAGGTCGCGGAGTTCGTCGTGCGTCATGCCGCGCCTCCCTCGGACCCGGCGAGCGCCGCGCGCAGTTTCTGCATCGCGAGGCGCATCCGGGTTTTCACCGTGCCGAGCGGCTGCTTCAAGCGCGCCGCAATTTCCGATTGAGACAGCCCTTCAAAATAGGCCAGCTCGATGGTCTGGCGCTGGTCCTCAGGGAGTTTCGCGACCGCCGCGGTCACTCGCTTCAGGTCTTCAGGGAATTCGCTTTCCTCCGGAAGCGGTCTCGGCTGCGCGGCGGCGCCGTCGATGGCGCGGTGGAACGCGTCTTTCCGCCGGAGCCGGTCGATCGACGCGTTGCGGATCGAGCTCATCACCCACGCCGCGACGGACCCGCGCGAAGTGTCGTAATCCGCCGCCCGCTCCCACACACGCACGAACACCTCCTGCACCACGTCCTCCGCTTCCGAACGGTCTCCCAGCACCCGCGCGGCGGTCGCCAGCGCGGCGGCGCAATACCGGTCGTAGAGCTGCGACAACGCGCCCTCATCCCGCCTGGCGATGCGGAGGAGAAGAGACTGGTCCGTGGGGGTGACGGCTGAGGAGATGACCGTGGCTCCGGAGATACGCAGGACGCGTGAGTGCGGATCTGTGGGGGCGGAGGATATGCGGAAGGATTGCGTGCGGGAAGGAACGGCGTGGGATGTCAGCTGCGGAATGTCTCCAGCGATCTTGCCAGCTCCGGCGACGTCCGAGCCTTTTCTTCCAGCGAAATGTCGTCCTGAACCGCTGCCCACGCCTGCCGGAAACTTCTCGCCCCCGACGCGGGGCCGCCGGGATGGTTGAAGACGGCGCGTCCGGCGACGAGGCCGAAGTCGACGCCGCTGCAGGCGGCCATCGTGGCGGGGACGTCGGGGGGGCGGCTCGATCCGCCGGGGACGGGGAGCGAGGGCGCGATCGGGCCCAGGGGGCGGCGGCATGCGTCGATGTTGGCGCGGACTTCATCATAAGTGGTGCGCATCCGCGCGCCGGTGCCGGGAAAGAGGATGACGTCGCCGCCCGCGAGGCGTTGAAGCAGCGTCAGAACCGACGAGTCGACGCCGACGGAAGGGCCGCGCGTGAGGGCGGCGGACATGGCGAAGTGGCTGAAGATCGGGACCTGGGCGAATTCGCGGACGTAGCGGGTTGCGGGGAGGCCGAGAGGGATCGAGTTGAGCAGAAGCGCGTTGGCGCCGCCGCGGACGGCGTTGTCGTGAAGCGGGCGCAAGGACCCGATCTCGTCGGTGATGTTCGCGACGTACAACTTCCGCTCTCCCGTCGCCGACTCGGCGCGCTTCCGAGCTTCGCCGCAGAGCCGCGCGCGATCGGCGAGCGGCGACCACGCGGTGTCGGGGAGCATTTCGTCGTCCTTGGCGGCGTCCAGCCCGCCCCGCCAGCCCTCCTCTGCGAGGGCCGCGAACTCCGCGGGGCTCAGCCCGATGTTGGGCTTCACGACCCCGATGAAGAACGGCCGGTCGCGAACGCCCAGGAGCTCGCGCAGCCCCTTCACTCCGAATTGCGGCCCCGGGAACTGCGCCGCGTACGCGTCGGGGAGCGCGATGTCCGTGAGGCGGATCGCCGCGATTCCTGGCGCATAGAAAGCTCCCTCCCCGAGGAGCACGCTTAGCAGCGTCGGGATCTTCGCGCCGAAATTCTCGATCGCGTGCGCCAGCACGGCCTCGCAACGCCGCCACGGGCCGGGACCGTCGAACGGAGTCGGGGCGGAAGGACGCGGGAGGTCGCCCAGGACCTTCAGGGACACCACCTTCGCCCCGTGGCGCGGACGGAAGTCCTCGTCAACCCCGGGCCGCTTCCATTGCGCCGTCGACTGCTCCTGCGCGAGGTGCGCGGCGGCCTCGCGCGGCTCGCGGTCGGTCTCGAAGACGTTCGTGGCGAGGAGGTAGCGCGAACGGTCGAGGGAGGCGTCCGCGAAGAAACCGGCGTCGGCGGTCATTCCGTCCCCTGGACGAGAAGCGCGACCTCGCGGGTGCGGGCGCCGTCGCACTCGACGAAGAAGACGGCCTGCCACGCCCCGAGGTCGAGGTCGCCGTCTTTCACGAGGATAGTCTCGGACGTGCGCAAGGTGAGCGCCGCGAGATGGGCGTGCGCGTTGAGCCGGTCGTCGATCGGCTCGACGTCGTGGCGATAGCCGGCGCGCGGCGGAAACAGCTTCTTCATCCAGTCCACCATGTCGGCCTGCAGGTCGGGGTCGCGCTCGTTGACCGCGATGCCTCCCGTCGTGTGGCGGGAGACGACGGTGACCGTGCCCAGCTTCACGCCGGACTCGCGGACTTCGTCCCGGACGCGCGAAGTGATGTCGACGAATTCGAACGGCGCGTGGGAATCGAACGCGATCGTGCGCGAGACCTGCTTCATCGCGCCGAACCTATGCGCGAAGAGCGCGCCGCGCAAGCAGAAAGGCCGCGCGACTACTTCATCCAGCGGTCCGGGTCCCCCTGGTGCTCCTTCAGCCACTTCCGGCACGCGACGAAGTATTTCGTGGTGTCGGCCGGAGTTCCACCCGATGGAACCGGGACGTCGCAACCCGTAATGGTCGTCCAGGCGGACTGAAGCGTTCCGCGGCACGGCAGGGTCAGGGCGCGTTCGAGCGCGCGGAGAACGGCGACCGCGACGGCGTGAGTCCGGATCTTCGTGCAATTCTCGGCCGCGACCGCCAGCAGGTCCCTGGGAACGGCCTCGAGGAAGTCCGCGACTGCCGGGCTCGCCTCCACGACCCCCGTGCCATTGACGTATCGCGCCAGCGACTTGTAGAAGTCGAATTCCTGGTCCCACTTGAGCTTCTCGGCGTCGGTTTTCGGGGGCTTCTCGAGCCACTGCCGGAAGCGCATCGCAAGCTGCCCCGCCAGCGCCGCGCCATTGTGAGGGTCCTGCGTTTCCTGGAGCAGGGCGAGCGCATGGTTCCTGACCTCTTTGTCGCCGTCGAGAAGAGCCGCGCCGAGGGCTTTGGCGGACGCGGGGGTCCGGCAATTCAGGTGCTTCCTGGAAACGTCCGCATAGGCGTCAAGCGCGGCGAGACGGTCCTTGGGCGCGGCGGCCGCCAGTCCTTTCCTGAGTCCCTCGATCGCCGCCTTCTCTTCCAGGAAATGCGGGTCGCAGAGTTTGGCGCCGCACCTGGCGCACTCCTCCGCGGCACCCGGCAGGGACGCGAGCACAGCGATGAGCATCGGCAGAACATTCCGGCGGCTTCGGACGAAATCCATCGGGCCCCTCTCGCAAAAAGAATCTCACACATTCCTACCACAATTCCTTGCCGTCTATCCCGGCAATCTCCTCATAATTCGTTTTCAAACGAACTCTTGGAGCCCCCCCATGCGCGCATCCGTCCTCTACCAGGGCGCCTACGCCCTGGCCCAGGTCCAGCTCGATGCCAACGAACAGGTCCGCATGGAGTCCGGCGCGATGGTGGGGCACTCCCCGTCGATCGACATCGAGGCCAAGATGGAGGGCGGGTTCTTCAAGGCGCTCGGCCGCAAGATGCTCGGCGGCGAGTCGTTCTTCATCACGCGCGCCACGGCAACCCGCGGCCCGGGCGAAATCCTGATGGCGCCGTCCATGCCCGGCGACATCGCCGTCGTGCCGGTCCAGAACTCCGGCCTCGTCGTGCAGCGCGGCTGCTATCTCGGCAACTCGACGGGCGTCGAGGTCGACACCAAATGGGGCGGTTTCAAAGCCGCTTTCAGCTCCGGCGGGCTCTTCTGGCTCCACATGACCGGCCAGGGAATCGCCATGGTGGCCTCGTTCGGCACCGTTCACCGCAAGCAGCTCGCCGCCGGAGAGCACTACATCGTCGACACCGGCCACATCGTCGCGTTCAGCGACACCATCCAGTACACAATCCGCAAGGCCGCGGGCGGACTGTTTAACACCGCCGCTTCAGGCGAATGGCTCGTCGCCGAATACGTCGGCCCCGGCGAACTCCTCCTCCAGACCCGCCAGGCCGCGGCGTTCGGGCAGTGGCTGCAACCGTTCATTCCGGGGAAGAACAGCGGCAGCTGACGAAGAAGCGGGGACCGCGACCCGAAGCCGCGGTCCCCGGCTGACGGACTTACTTACGCATGTAATTCTTGTGAATCCAGAATCCGGAATCCGGATCCAGATACTCGAAGAGTACGTCGGTGCCGGCCTCATGCATCCGGCATTCCAGGCCGGTCTCCTTCCGCCGCTCCGTTCCGGCCGCGCCATTGAGATCGTCGACGAATTTCCGGACATCGTCGACTGTGGACGGCGGCTGTTCTTCCTTCCTCCGAGTTTTCACGAGCCACGATTCCACGGCCGCTGCGTCCAGCAGTTGCGGCAGCAGCCCTGAAAAGAGGACGTGAGACCGGTAGACGTCCGCGGTTCGGACGGATCCGTTTACCGCGAAGACAACGCCGATGGAGTCCTCGCAGGCGGTCAGCCGGGAGAGAAGCGCCGCCTGGCACTTCCCCCGCCACTCGCGTACAGGCACTGCCTCAACGATGCCGCGGTAGTTCTCGCTGGTAAACAGCCCCGACTCGCCGGCGATCGCAGCATCCTGCGCGATTTCGATCCCGTTCTGGTTTGATTCCCAGACACGCCCTTGGTCGCCTTCGCGCTGGATGATGCTGCGCTGCTCCATCCCTCCCATGCACGCGACGCCTTCGAAGTATCCGCCAGGTCCGGCAGTGGGAGTCACGGCCCAGCGACCGCGTTCGACGCAGAAAGTGCGAAGCTGCACCGGGCCTGAGTGAGCTGGCAGGATCGCGTCAGTGCCGAGTGCGCGGTCCTGGTTCCCGCCCCGCAGGATCTGGCCAGCCTGAATGTACACGGGCTTCCCGGAGTTGTTGGTGAACTCCAGCAGGTTGACCTGGGCCCGGTCCCCGCCGCCGATTTCACGAACTTTGACGTCGTTTCCTGCCACCGACTCCGAGAATTCCCGGCACGCTTCTGCTTCCGAAGAACTCGGGCCGCGAATCAGGAAAACCTGCAGGTTTTCCCAGGCGCCGCCCGCCTCGACTCGCCAGCACTCGGAGCGACACGGTTCGGCGGCCGGACTTCGGGCCGGCTGCGCTCGCGCGGGAGCGCCAGCCGAAGGACTGCAGCCAATGAGAAACGCAAACACGGCGACGGGCACAAGGGTGAGGTGGCGCATGGGCGCTCCTGTGTGCCCCCCCGAAGCATGGTAGTGAAATCGAGAAGAATACGTTCAAGGCAAGTCGGCCTGCCGCCCAAGTCGCCGCCGCCGATTTGGCATTCCACTCCGGATCCGGTCCCATTCCGGTTCCGGCTTCCTATTTGCTTGTCTCCACACATACCAGAGAAATAGACTCAACCCCTTGGGACGCCGGAATTTCCCCGCCGTCCCGGGCGTTGAAATACAGGCGAACACTCGCCAAACATCCGGCCCCAGCCCGAACCCAGGAGCAAGCCATGTTCGACAAGTTCACCGACCGCGCCCGCAAGGTCATGAGCCTCGCCCGACAGGAGGCCCAGCGCTTCAACCACGAATACATCGGCACCGAGCACATCCTGCTCGGGCTGGTGCAGGAAGGAAGCGGGATTGCGGCGAAAGTGCTGCGGAATCTCGACATCGACCTGAAGAAGATCCGGCAGGAAGTCGAGAAGCTGATCCCGCACGGTCCGCCGACAGTGACGATGGGGCAGCTTCCGTTCACGCCGCGCGCGAAGCGGGTGCTGGAGCTGGCGCAGGAAGAGGCGACGGCGCTGGGGCACGACTACATCGGAACGGAGCATCTCGTGCTGGGGCTGCTCAAGGAGAACGAAGGCGTCGCAGCGCAGGTGCTGATCAACCTCGGGCTGAAGCTCGAAGACGTGCGCGAGGAAGTCCTCGAAGTGCTGAACGTCGACATCCCCCATGACCAGGAAGGTTCGGAGAAGCAGTCGGGAAGCGGCGGCGGCGGCGGCGGGCGCGCGCAGACGAAGTCGAAGACCCCTGCCCTGGACACGTTCGGTCGCGACCTGACCGAGCTCGCGGCGCAGGGGAAACTCGACCCGGTCATCGGGCGGCGCAACGAAATCGAGCGCGTCATCCAGATCCTCTCGCGGCGCACCAAGAACAACCCGGTGCTGCTCGGCGAAGCGGGGGTCGGGAAGACGGCGATCGTCGAAGGCCTGGCGCAGGACATCATCACCGGGAACGTGCCGGAGATCCTGAAGGACAAACGGATCGTCGTGCTCGACCTCGCCCTCATGGTCGCGGGAACCAAGTACCGCGGGCAGTTCGAAGAGCGCATCAAGGCCGTCATGAACGAAGTCCGGCGCGCCAAGCACATCATCCTCTTCATCGATGAGCTTCACACCCTCGTCGGCGCGGGCGGCGCGGAAGGCGCGATCGACGCTTCCAACGTCCTCAAACCGGCTCTCGCGCGCGGCGAAATCCAGTGCATCGGCGCAACGACGCTCGACGAGTACCGCAAGTACATCGAGAAGGACGGCGCCCTCGAACGCCGCTTCCAGACGATCATGGTCGATCCGCCGAACAAGGAAGAAGCGCTGGAGATCCTCAAGGGGCTTCGCGACAAGTACGAAGCTCACCACCGGGTGCAGTACACCGACGCGGCGCTGGAAGGCTGCGTCGAGCTCAGCTCGCGCTACATCACGGGCCGCTTCCTCCCGGACAAGGCGATCGACGTCATGGACGAGGCGGGGGCGCGGATCCGGCTGAAGACGATGTCGAAGCCGCCGGACCTCAAGGACGTGGACAAGGAAATCTCCAAGCTCGACAAGGAGAAGGACGAGTCGATTGCGGCGCAGGATTACGAGCGCGCGGCGCTGTTGCGCGACTCGGCGGCGCAGCTCCGCAAGAAGAAGGAAACGATCCAGAAGGAATGGCGCGAAGGGGCCAAGGAGGGCGAAGGCCTCGTCGACGAGGACGTGATTGCGGAGACGGTGAGCAAGATGACCGGGATCCCGCTCTCGCGCCTCGAAAAGAAGGAGGCCGAGCGGCTCCTCAAGATGGAGGACGAGCTGCATAAGACCGTCGTCAGCCAGGACGAGGCGATCAATGCGATTGCGAAGGCGATCCGCCGGAGCCGCGCGGGTCTGAAAGATCCGAAGCGGCCGATCGGCTCGTTCATTTTCGTCGGGCCCACGGGCGTCGGAAAGACGCTGATGGCGAAGGCGCTGGCGAAGTTCATGTTCGGCGAGGAGGACTCGCTGATCCAGATCGACATGAGCGAGTACATGGAGAAGCACAACGTTTCGCGGCTGGTCGGCGCGCCTCCCGGCTACGTCGGCTTCGAGGAGGGCGGACAGCTCACCGAGAAAATCCGCCGCCGTCCGTACGCAGTCGTCCTGCTCGACGAAATCGAGAAGGCCCACGGCGACGTCTACAACATGCTCCTCCAGATCATGGAGGAAGGCCGCCTGACCGATTCGTTCGGCCGGCACATCGACTTCAAGAACGTCATCCTCATCATGACCTCGAACATCGGCGCGGACCTCCTCAAGAACCAGACGACCCTGGGGTTCAAGAAGGCGAATTCCGACGCGAACTACGAAGGCATGAAGCGGACGATCCTCGCCGAAATCGAGAAGCACTTCCGCCCGGAGTTCCTCAACCGTCTCGACGACACGATCATGTTCCGCAGCCTGACGCGCGATGACCTGAAGACTGTGGTCGAGTACGAGCTGGCCGGGGTTCGGAAGCGCCTGATCGATCGCAACATCACGCTCGAGGTCACGCAGGAGGCCAAGGAGCTCCTGATCGACAAGGGGTACAACCCCGACTTCGGGGCGCGTCCGCTGCGCCGGGCGATCGAGCACATGGTCGAGGACCAGCTTTCGGAGCAGATTCTGCGGGGCGAAATCCCCGAGGGATCCAACGTGAAAGTTTCCATCAAGGACGGGCACCTGTTCTTCGACGCGCAGGCGCCGAAGAAAGAAGGCGGCCAGAAGGAGCCGGCGGCGGTGGGAACCACGTAAGGCAGTGGGTAGGAGGCAGGGGGCAGGACGACTTGCCGATCAATTCGGGACGGTCACCGCAGTGCGGGTGCCCGTCCCGTTCCATTTCCGGCGGAGGGGCAGAACTTGAGCAAGCTTGGACTCGCGGTCGTACTGGCGCTCTCCTGCGCGGGGTGCGGGAAGGCGCCGGAGAAACCCATGGCGGACACGCCGGAAGAGGTTTTCCGCAAGTTCGTGAACACGTACATCGCTGTCGATGGAAAGGCGCAGTGGGCGATGCTCTCGGAGCGGCAGCGCAAGCAGTCGGAAGCGGCGCTGGCGGAGATCAAGGCTTCCCCGGACGAAAAGCTCGGAGACCTGGCGGCGCAGCTCAACGCGACCCTGGCTGAGATCCGCGCGGCGAAGCCGGAGGAATTCACGACGATGGTGATGAGGTCGCGCATGAAGGAACCCGGGGCGCTCGCACGCACCAGATCGTACGGCCAGCCGAAGGTGACCACCGAGGGCAAGCGCCTGCATGTGCTCGCGAAGACGCCCGACGACCGATTCACCTGGTCGCTCTGGCTGGTGGAGGAAGCGGCGCAGTGGAAGGTAGATGAGGAAAACGAAGAGGAAGAGGAATTGAAGGTGATCAAGCCGGGCGAAGAGAAGTAAGTGCGTCAGGCCTTTTCGGGCGCGGCTACTTCTTCGCCGTCTTCTTCGCTCGCCCCGGGGACGGAACCACGAGCACCGGCACCGGACCCCTGCGGATCACCTGGTCGGTCACGCTTCCGAGCATCCACTCACGCAGCCCTCCGGCGCCGTGCGTGCTCATGACAATGAGGCCGCAATCGTTGTGCTCGGCGTAGGCGGCGATCCCCTCTGCGGGGGAGTCGTGGTTGACGAGTCTTGTCACGGCCGCCAGACCGCGCGCCTCGAGCGCCGCGGCGCGGCCGGCGAGCCAGTCGCCGGCGGCGTTGGCCTCTTCCTCCGTGGCGCCCGCGCGCACGATGGTCAGCAGGTGCAGGCGCGTGTCGCTGGCGAGTCCCGCGGCCAGGGGCGCCACAGCCTCGCGCGACAGGTCCGAGCCGTCGAGCGGCACGACGATGTCGTGGAACATCCGCCCCGCCGCGGTCGCCGCGGCCTTGAGCGTGCCGCGCCGCGGCCGCACGACGAGCACGGGCACAGGGGATAACCGGATCACCTTTTCCGTCACGCTGCCCAGCACGAGCCGGCTCACGCCGCTCCGGCCGTGAGTCGTCATCACGACGAGGTCTCGCGATTTCGCCTCCCGCAGGATGACGTCGGCAGGCAGGCCCTCCTTCAGCATCGTCTTCACCGGCACGTCCGTCACTCGCGCCGCAGCCGCTTCCAGCTCCTTCCGCGCCGCGGAGGTCACCTGCCCCAGCACGGTCCGCGGGATATCCGTGACCATCGCAGGTTCCGGAAGAGCCCTCACGAGCGTGATCCGGCCGCCCGAGCGGCGGGCGACTTCGGCCGCGAAGGGCGCCGCGGTCTCCGAAAGCTCGGATCCGTCATAGGGCACGACGATGTCCCGGAAGAGTTCGCTCACGGCTTTGGCTCCGATAGGGCCTTTCCTTCGAATTTTCTCACCTGCGCGCGGAATGCCTCCGGAACCGCGATCGGTTTCGTCGTCGCGGGGTCGATCGCGACGTGCACGGTGTGCCCCTCGGCAACCAGCCGCGCTTCCTGTTTGTGCACGATCCGGAATTCGAACGTGAAGCTGGTGCGGCGGATTTCAGCGATCCGGACGTGAATGACGAGCGGGTCGTCGAAGCGCGCGGACGAGCGGAAGTCGCAGCACGCGCGGGCGACCAGGTTGGCGAAATCCTTGATCGGCTGTGCGTGCGAGCCGGCGAGGCCGAGGTTGCGCAGGTAGTCCGTGCGGCCGACTTCGAGGAAGGTAAAGAAGGCGCCATGGAAAACGATGCCCATGGCGTCGGTTTCCGGGAGGCGGACGCGGATTTCGGTGGAGAAGTGGAAGTTGTCGGGCATGGGCAGGGACAAAGAAGAAACGAAATACGAAAAACAAAAAACAAAAAAACGAAAAGCAGGGACTACGCCGATCCCGGTTTTCCCCAGTCGACGGGGCGGTTCACCGACTTCGCCAGTCGCCGGATGTACTCGTCGCGCGGGATATCGACGATGCCGAATTTTGCGAGGTGAGGCGTCACGAACTGCACGTCGCAGAGCGTCACGCCGATTTTTCCCAGGTGCGCGACGAGAGAGACGAGGGCGACCTTGCTCGCGTCGCGGTCGCGGTGGAATTTCGATTCCGCCATGAACGCTCCGCCGATGTGGACGCCGTAGAGGCCGCCGGCGAGGCGGTCGCCTCTCCAGCATTCGATGGAATGCGCGTGCCCGAGCCGGTGAAGGCCGACGTACGCCTCGCGCACTTCCGCGCTGATCCAGGTCTCCGGCCGCGCGCAGCCGTCGATGACGCCCTCAAAGGCGAGGTCCGTCGTCACCCGGAACTTTCCGGCCCCTACAGTCTGCCGAAGCCGCTTCGGACAGTGGAAGCCGTCGAGCGGGAGAACTGCGCGCGGGTCCGGTGACAGCCAGACCAGCGGGCCGTCGCGCGATGTCGCCATCGGGAAGATCCCCTGCCGATAGGCGTTGAGCACGAGCTCGGGAGCGAGGCGCATGGGGTTCAGGGGCGCGGAAGAGATTCGAGCTCGCGCCTTGCATCGGCGGTCTCCCGCTCGAGGCGCAGCTCGCTGAATGCCCGGGCGGATTCCTCGAGCGCCGCGCGCGCCTCCGTGGAGTGGCCAAGCGCCGCCTCGAAGCGTCCGATCCGGAGGAGAGCGGCCGCCACGCCGCGGAGGTTATCGAGCCCCCGGTAGAGGGAGAGCCCCTCCCGGCACGGGTCGAGCGCTCCTGCAGGATCTCCCGATTCGTACTGCGCAATCGCGATATTCAGCAGGACACGGGCGAGCCCCGCGCGGTCTCCGGAAGCGCGGGCCAGCGCAGCTGCCTCGCCGAGCAGCACGGAGGCCTCCGGAAGCTCGCTGTTGGCGCGAAGCGCCGAAGAGAGGCTCGTGAGAGCGTGAATCCGGATGTGCGCGTCGCCGTGCTTCTTCACGAGCGGGATCGCTTCGCGCAGGAACGCGATGGCGTCGAAGTACCGCTTCTCCTCCAGCCGGAGATTCCCAAGCTCGAGAAGCGCGATCCCCTCGCCGCGCGGAATGCCGAGGCTCCGGTAGATCGCCAGCGATTCTTCCAGCGACGCCCCGGCTTCCGCGAATTGTCCGAGCCGGGAGAGCGAGTTTCCAACCGCGTACAGGCTGACGGCGAGCCCCGGTCGGTCTCCGATCCGGCGCCGGAGTTCGGCGGATTCCCGTGCGGTCGCGACGGCCTCGTGGAGGCGCCCGAGGTTTGCCTGCGTCTGCGCGAGCAGGTCGAGGGTCGCGGCGATGCCGGGAACCGCTCCGATCGATCGTTCGAGATCCAGGGTGTCAAGCAGCAGCGACTCGGCTTCCACGACGCGCCCCGCGGCGGCACGGGCGCTCGCCAGCCGCTTCTGCGCTGCCGCGATTCCTGCGCGTTCTCCTGAAAGCCGCGCGAGCGCGAGCGATTCCTCCAGGAGCGCCGCCGCGCAGGAGTAATTGCCCTCGGACAACTCAACTGTCCCAAGGATGACGAGAGCGGAACCGGTGCCCTGCCTGTGGCCGGTTTCGCGGCTGATGGACAGCGCTTCGTCAACTGCCGAACGTGCGCCGGCCCAGTCGCACCGCAGCATTCGCGTCTTCGCCAGCTCCTGAAGACACTCCGCCACCGCTTCCGGCGTCTTGAGCGAGCGGAAGATCTCCAGCGCTCGCGAGGCGTCGTGGATCGAGGCGTCGAGGTTGCCGAGGGATCGCTGCAGCTTCGCGCTGTTCACGAGCGTGCTGGCTTCCGTCTCCAGGTCGCCGTTGTCCCGGGCGATGGCCAGCGCGCCGGCGAACGAGTCGCGCGCCTCCGGGAACCGGCCTGTCGTGACGAGCAGAAGTCCGATGTTGTTCAGCGAGCGGGCCTCACCGTTCCGGTTCCCGATTTCCCGGCGGATGTTGAGCGCTTCCTCGTGCGCCTCCAGCGCTTTGTCCCACTCGCCCAGCCAGTCGTGCGCCACCGCCAGGTTGTTGAGCGCGGACGAGAGCGACAGGCGCTCCCCCGTGCGCCGCCAGATCCCGATCGCCTCGACTGCAAGCCCCCGCGCCTCGGCGTAGCGACCCTGGGCTGAAGCGACCGTCGACGAGGCGCCCAGCATGGAGCCGACGTACTGCACATCCCCGCACTCCCGCGCGCTCGCGAGCCCTTCGGCCAGCAGCGCCGCGGCCTCGTCGAGTTTTCCGAGGTGGCGGAGCTGCGAGGCGATGTTATGAAGCGACATGAGCTGGCTGCGGCGGTTTCCGATGGCCTGCCAGAAAGTCTGCGCCTGGCGGTGGTGGGCGATCGATTGCTCAAAATGGCCTCGCGTGGAGAGGACATTGGCCAGCTCGTTCCGCGAGAGTGCCTGGGCATTCAGATCCCCGGCTTTCTCCGCAATCTCGAGGGACCGTTCGGCCGCCTCCTCCGACTCCATCAGCCGGCCGAGCCGACGCAGGATCGAGCTTCGCACGCGAAGGAGGGCCGAGGTTGCAGCGGCTGCGGGCTGACGCGACTCGAGTTGCGCCAGGACTTCAAGCGCCTCCGGAGCGCGGCCGAGCGAAACGAGGTTCTGGATGCGCGTGCTGTCCCGCTCCAGCTCAATCTCCCTGGAAGCCGGTTCGGCGACCATCGACTCCAGGATGGCCAGCGACTCCCCCTGCTTTCCCGTCACCGCCAGGAAGTCCGCGAGACGGATCCGGGCGCGCTGCCGCTCCTCCAGCGTGGCGGCCGGGTCCGAAAGCGCCTCCTGCGCGAGCGCGCCCGCTTCTGCGTAACGCGTGAGGCGCCACGACGCAAGCGCCGCGAGGAGCGCCGCGGCGGCCCCGGATTTTGCGGCGCGCGATTCCAGGGCCCACGCGAGAGATTCCTCGATCGAGCACCCCCTCGCCTCCTCCGCGGCCTCGAGCCAGAGCTTCGCGGCCGCTTCCGTCTCGCCCGCCTCCTTCCGGTGCTCCGCCGCCATCGCCCGCAGCCGCCGGTCAACGGCGCGCTTCTCCAGCGAATCCGCGGCGCGGGCGTGCAGCCGCTGGCGATCCTTCCTGGGCAGCAGCGCATACGCCGCGTCGCGGAGGAGCGCGTGCTGGAAAATCATCGCGTCGTCCCCGGCAATCACCGAGTGCGCCCGCGCAAACACGAGCCCGCGACGGCGCGGCTCCTCCAGCGCCTCCTCTGCCGGCGCCCCGAGAATGTCCGAAAGCACTCCACGCCAGAAAGTGCGGCCCAGGACGCTGGCGGCCTTCAGCGCTTCCTTTGAGGATTTCGGAAGAGCGTCGAGGCGTGCGGTCAGGAGGCCCTGGAGGGTGGCCGGGAGCCCGATGACGGAGCCGCGCAGTCGGGCGGGGGTTCCTTCGACGAGGCGGCTGTCAAGGAGATGGCTGGCGAGTTCGGCGGCGCAGTACGGGTTACCGCCGGCGTAGTCGGCTATGAAGCGATGGAGAGATTCGTCGGGGGGTGCCCCGAGGACTTCGGTGGCGAGCGCGCGGATATCGGCGGACTCGAGCGGCCGGAGGCGGAGGCGGTCGAATCCCGCGATGGGAGGCGAGCCGGGGCGGGCTGAAGCGGCGACGACGACGCGGGCGCCGGCGAGGAGCGGGGGGAGGGCGGCGAGGAGCGCGCGCGTGGAGTCATCGGCCCAGTGAATATCTTCGACGCAGAGGAGGGCCGGGGATCGTGCGCGGATCCAGCGCGCCCAGGCTGCCGCGGTTTCCGCGGCGCGGCGCTCCGGGTCGAGTTGGAGGACGCGCGCGGCGGGGACGGTCCAGCCGGCGGAGAGGGCGAGGAGATGGGCGGTATTCTCGGCGTCGACGGGAGTGAGAGCCGTGAAGCCGGCGACCGCGGCGGCGACGACGGCCGGGGCTACCGGTGAGCCTGCCGAGGCGCGCAGCATGTCGGCGAACGGCGAGAGCGGCACGCGCGCCCCCTCGGCGGCGCGGCCGAAGTCGACCCGGATTCTGCGCCCGCGTGCCGCCTTGCGAAGCTCCGCGAGGAGGCGGCTCTTGCCCGTGCCCGCCTCTCCTTCAAGAAGGATGAACGCCGGGCGCTCAGCGTCGAGATGGGCGACAAGCGAAGCGAGCTCCGGACCCCGGCCGAACATCGGCGGTTCTCGCGAAGTCCTGACCTCCGTCAGCGCCGCCACCTCCTGCTCGACTTCGAACGCCGCGATCTTCGCGTCACGACCGCGCGCCGAAACCGGTTCTCGGGGGGAGCAGCGGAAGCGCCGGCGGACCGCCGACTCCGTCTCCGGTCCGATCAGGACCGTCCCGGGCCGCGCGGCCGATTCAAGCCGTTGCGCGACGTTGACCGTGTCGCCCATCGCCGTCGCCGCGCCGCCACCGACGCTCCCCCACAGAACCTCGCCGGTGTTGACGCCGATCCGCATGGCAAGCGACAGCCCGCGCTCCGCGTTGAACAATGCGATTTCCCTCTGCATCGAGAGCCCGGCGCGCACGGACCGCGCGGCGTCGTCCTCGTGCGCAGCCGGCGCGCCGAAAACCGCCATGACCGCGTCGCCAATGAACTTGTCGACGGTGCCGCCTTCGCTCTCGATGACGGTCCTGAATCGCCGGAACAGCGCGTCGACGATGTCGGAGACCTCCTCGGGGTCGAGGTCCTCGGACATCCGGGTGAAGCCGGTCAGGTCCGAGAAGAGGACGCTGACGGTGCGGCGCTCTCGCGGGTCGGTCTCGGGCATCGCGCCATCATACTGCGCCTCGGATCGTGAAAAGAATCCGGTGGGTCAGGCTCCGTCGGCCGGGTCGATCGATCTCGCACGCTCGAGATTGAAGTGGCCGACTCCGCCCGACCCACCGGATTCTTTTCACGATCCGACGCGCAACTCCGCAGCAAGCGGTCGGAGGGCTCTTGCGTTCTAGCGGGGCCCGCGCTCCTCTTCATTCGCCAGGCGCTTCGCCTCCTCGAACTGTTTTCTGGTTGTCTCACGATCGGTCGCCCAGCTCCCCGCCTTTTCGAACGCTGCTGCCGCCTCCTTCCACCGCTTCATCTCAAACAGGATAAGCCCCTGGTTGCACCTCGCGGGGAGCCAGACCGGGCTGATGCGCATCACCTCGTCGTACTCGCGAAGCGCACGGTTGTAGTCCTCCTCGAACGCCAGCCCTCCGTGGGCACGCTTCCAGTACCCGCGCATCCGAAATGTTCCCGCCAGGACGAGTCGCACGTCGAGGGAGTCCGGAAGCGTACGAGCCGATTCTTCGAGCTGCTCGAGCGCTTTCGCGTACGACGGGCCTGCGTCGGCGCGGCGCGACGATTCGTGGTTGGCGATCTCGCTCCACGCGCGGCCGGCGGCGAAGTGCGCCTCTCCGCTGCGGGGATTGATCCGGATCGCCTCATCGGCGGCCGCGATCGCGCGACGGCAGGGTTCTGTGGGATCGCCCTGACGGTAGATCCTCATCTGCCCGAGGCGCCAGGAGGCCGTCGAGAGGGAAACGTGGATGTCGGCGCGCCGGGGGAGGGCCTTTGCCAGGCGCGCCCAGTCGTCGATGGCGTCGGACTGCTCGGCTTCTCCCGCTTCGGTTTCAGGCTTCCAGCGCCGGCCGGCGAGGCGTTCCCGCGCGGTCGCGCGGGCCTCCCACGCCGGCCAGAAGCGCTCGCGGGTGGCGATCGCTTTCGAGAACCATTCGAGGGCGCCCGAGAAGTCGCCGCGCGCTTCAAGGACGCTGCCGCAGACGACTTTGGCTTCGGGCTGTTCGAGTCCTTCGACGAGTTTCCAGGCGTCGTCGGGACGGCCCTGGAGGAGGGCGAGCTCGGCCTGCGCGACGCGCGCGGCGGGAGGCGCGTTTCCGCCCAGGCCCGCGATGCCCGCGTCGAGCTCGGCGGAGGTCTGCTTCAGCAGTTCCGCGAGCCCTCGACGCGTCTCCTCCGGCGCCTCGCGCGGGCCGCCCGCCCGCATCGACGCGTCCGCGGACTGCTCCGCTCTTCGCGCCTCCCGCCGGTACCGCGCCGCGAGCAGCAGCCCTCTTTCCAGGCGGAGGAGCGCCTCTCCCGGCCGCGCCGCTTCTCCTTCGTTCACCGCGCGCCACGCGCCTTCCTCGTCTCCCGTCTGCCGCCGGAACTCCGCCGACTCGAACCAGCCGCCCGCGGCCGAGCCATCCAGCGCGCGCGCCGCCGCCATCTTCTTCCCGAACTCCTCCATCATCCTCGCGGCTCCGGGCTCGTCTCCGGCCGCGAGGGCGAGAAGCGCATGCGCCGCCAGCGGCTGCGCGTCACGGGCCATGTTGCGCGCCTTGTCCTGACGCGCGTGACGCGAGGATTGAACTGCGAGAGCGGAAGCGCCGGCCGCGAGCGCCACGGTCGCCGCGGCCAGGCCAAGCCACGCGAAGGGGTTGCGGCGGGCGCGCTTCAGCACGCGCACGGCCAGCGAGGGAAGCCGCGAATTCACCGGTTTTCCGGCGAGCCAGCGCGCAAGGTCCTCGGCGAATTTCACGGCGGAGGGACGCCTTGTCGGGGTTTTCTCGAGCGCCGCCAGGCAGACGGCCTCGAGCGCCGCGGGCGAAGAAGGGGCGCGCTTCCGCGGCCACTCCGGCTCCACGTCCAGAATTCGGCGGTAAATCGCAGGGGCGTTGGGGCCGTCGAACGGGCCGGTGCCGGTGAGCGCGAGGTAGAGGAGGGCGCCGAGGGCGTGGACGTCGGCGGGCGCGCCGGCGGCGTCGCCGCGGACCTGCTCGGGGGACATCCAGGCTGGAGTGCCCATGACGGATCCGGGGTCCGTCAGTTTCGTGCGCGCCTCTTCGATCGCGGCGAGCCCGAAGTCCGTCACGCGCGGCGCGCTGTCCTCGCCGACGAGGATGTTGGAGGGCTTGAGGTCGCGGTGGGCGACGCCGCGCTCGTGCGCGTGCGTCACGGCGCGCGCGATCTGCTCGACCGCCTCGACCCGCCGCCGAAGGTCCCACCCCACCCACGCGTCGTCGAGCGGCCGCCCGCGCACGAACTCCATCACGAGGAACGGTTTCCCCAGTTCCTCACCGGTCTCGAGAATCTTCACGATCCCCGGGTGATCCAGCCGCGCGATCGCCTCGCCCTCCCGCCGCAGCCTTTCTCCCGGCCCCGCCGCCAGCGACTTCAGCGCGACCTCGACGTTGTTCTTTTCCGGGTCGATCGCGTGGTAGACGACCCCCATCCCCCCGCGGCCGACCGGCGTGACGATGCGGAAGCGCCCGATCATCGCCGGCGCGCCGGAGCCGGGCACCCAGCCGAACGCCGGCGCAGCGCCCGCCGTGCTCTTCGTGCGCTCCTTCCCGACCTCGCGGGCGAGGCGGTCGAGGGCGTCGGGCTGAAGTGGCGGCTCCGGCATAACGGACATGCTACGGGAAACCGGCGGGCGATTCTGCAGGTGAACGGGACTTGAATCGGCCGGGGCGCCATACTACAATGTTGGTACGACGTATCAACAAGAAGCCTCGGAGAACCTTCATGATCAAGCGATTCGCCCGACACGGCAACAGCTGGGCGCTCGTCATCGACCGCGGAGTGATGGATCTACTCCGGATCGACCCGGAGGTTCCGGTTTCCATCACGACCGACGGCACCCGCCTGCTCATCGAACCCGTCCGCGAAACGGGAAACGACGCTCGCTTCCGCGCCGTCATGAACAAGGTCCACCGACGCTATGCCAAGGCCTTCCGGAAACTCGCGGAATGACCCTGGCGCCGGTGTTCCTTACGCTCGAACAGGTACTCGAAGCTCACCGTGAGCAGTTGTCGCTCTTCGGCGGAAGCGACGGAGTCCGCGACCAGGGCCTCCTCGACGCCGCGCTCGCGATGCCCCGCGCGGGCTTCGGCGGTCAGTTCGCCCACGAGGACATTCCCGCCATGGCTGCCGCGTATCTCTTCCACATCGTCAAGAACCACCCCTTCTTCGACGGCAACAAGCGGGTCGGCGCGGACGTCGCGCTGATCTTCCTTGCCCTGAACGGGCTGAAATCCCTGCTAACGAACGAAGAGCTCGTGTCGCTGACGCTGGGCGTTGCGGAAGGACGCACTTCCAAGAAGGACGCCACGGAGACCCTTAGGCGCAAAACCAGACGCCTCCGTCGCGGGCGCAAGCGACCGTGACAGGCGACACCGCCCTCGGCGGCCCCGCGCGCGGTTTCCCGGAGACGCACTGGTCCGTCATCGCCGGCGCGAAGGATCGCAAGGACCCGCGGTGGCGCGAGCGCGTCGAGCAGCTCGCGAAACTCTACTGGCGGCCGATTTACCGGCACCTGCGCATCCAGTGGCGGATGTCGAACGAAGAGGCCAAGGACGCGACGCAGGATTTTTTCAGCGAGATGCTGGAAGGGAAGTACCTGCGCGAAGTCGAGGCATCGCGAGGGAGATTCCGCGCGTTCGTGAAGGCGTGCCTCGATAATGCGGTGCGTCAATCGAAGCGTTCCGAGGGGCGCCTCAAGCGCGGCGGCGGCGTGGCAATCGTCCCTCTCGACGCCGGCGACGACTCGCCTCTCGACCCGCCCGCGCCGGACGAGCCGCCGGAGGCGTCGCTCGACCGCGAGTGGCGCCGCGCGCTCATGGCGGAAGCCGTCGGGCGGATGAAGGAGGCCTACGCCGCGGAAAAGCGCGCGGACTGGTTCGAGGTCTTCCGCCGCATCGACCTCGCCGACGGCGACCGCCCCAAATACCGCGACGTCGCGGCCGCCGTCGGGATCAAGGAAACCGACGTCGACAACCGCCTGTCCCACGCGCGCAAACGGCTCTTCGAGATCGTGCGCGAGGTGGTGGCGGAGAGCGTGGCGGATGCGGAGGCGCTGGAGAGGGAAATGAAGGAGCTCTTCCCGGATTAGCGGCCGGCATCAATGCTCCTTCGTGCGCGCCCTCCGTTTCAGGACCTCCATCACCCGCGGGTCGGTCGACGTGCAGTCGGTCCGCCGCGGTTTCAGCCCGGCGTCAAACAGCGCTTTCACGACGCCCGCGTAGTCCGCGCCCGGCCGGCGGATGTTGTCCGCGCCGTGAAGCGCCCAGCCGAGCGCGTCGCCGTCGAACGTCGGGTCGCGCTTCGTGAGGTCCGGCTTGTGCTTGAGGATCACGCACACGATGTCGAGGTAACCCTGCATCGCGGCGTGTTGAAGCGCCGTGCCTGTGAAATCGCCCTGGATGTCGAGGGGGAAGCCGGCAGCGAGGCAGGCCTTCACGGTTTCGAGGCGCCCGTCAGAGGCGGCGTCGGGGAAGAGGCGGAGATCGTCGGGGCCGAGCGTCGCGAGAGCGCTCGAGAGATGGCCTGCCACGTCGACGTCGCCGCGCCCGCAGGCCGCGAGGAGCGCGTCGCCGTCGGAGAGCGGCTCCGTCTTCGCTCCATGCG
>WSZJ01000265.1 GCA_009773755.1 Planctomycetota bacterium
CGCGCGCAGCCGGCGTGGGCGTCGCCGCCGACGCACGGGCTAGCCGCCGCCCCCCTCGCGCCGCTGACTTCCGCGGAGGCCCCTTCCCCGGCCTCGTATTCGTACGTCGCGCCCAAACCGCTTCAACCGCCGCCGCCGTTCGCGACCGGGGGATGGGCCGTTCTGCGCGAGACCGACGAGCTCTACGACGTCGGACTTCTCGGGCGCGCCGCGGCGAAATACATGGGCGTCCCCGTCGCCGACGCGACCCGGCGCATCCGGCAGACGCGCGGCGTGCTGGCGAGGAGGCTGGATCGTGAAGCGGCGCTGGAGATGGCGAAGGCGGTGACCGAAGCGGGCGTGCCGGCCTTCGCCGTGTTCGAGGAAAAAACGGGCGGGCTCCCGCCGGCGCAGATGGCGGGCTCGTGCGGGTGCAATTCGGGCGGGCTCGAGTTCGAGCTCGGGGGCGGGAAAAAGGCCCACGTCGCGTGGGGCGAAGTCGCCGTCATCGCCGCGGCGCGCGTCGACGAAAAGGACCAGGCGATCGCTCTCATGGATCCCGACCCCTCGGGCCCGCAGGCTCCCGCGGTCGTCGCGCGCGACCGCATCACGCAGACTACGCTCATCGACCTCATCACGCTCCGCCCGCCGATGCGGTTTCGCGTCGCGCGGCAGGAAGCGGTGCTGGGATCTTCCGGCGACGTTTCGAGCGCGGGGTTCCGGCAATTCGCGGCGTCGTGCCTGAAGCACCGCGGCGCTTCGCCCGTGAACAAAGGGCTCTCGGTCATCGCCTCGCGCGGATCCTGGGGGTACCTCGCGTTCAACAACCCGGCGGCCTACGAGGAATATCTGTGGTGGCTCCTCCAGGTGATCCTGCGCCGCTCTGCGCCCGTCCCTGCCGCCAGCGCCGGCGCCGCTTCCTACCTCGAATAGCCGATGCTCCTCCTCCCGATTTCCGACGACAACCCGACCCAGCGGCGGCCGGTGGTCATGCAGGCGATCCTCGCGATCAACGTCGCCGTCTGGATCCTCGCCGTGGCGACGGGAACGGGCGCCGCCGTTTTCCTCAAGCTCGGGCTCGTCCCCGGGAACTTCAGCTTCGTCAACCTCATCACCTCCCAGTTCATCCACACCGGCATCTTCCACCTCGCCGGCAACATGCTCTTCTTCTGGATCTTCGCCGACAACGTCGAGGACCGCTTCGGCCGCGGCTGGTTCCTGCTCATGTATCTGGCCAGCGGCGCCGTCGGCGCGATCGTGCATGCGATCGCGGTTTCGGGGACCGACCACGCCCTGATCCCGCTCGGCGGCGCGAGCGGCGCGATCAGCGGCGTCCTCGCCGCGTACCTGGTCTTCTACCCGCAGCAGCCTGTCCGCATCTTCTACCTCATCTTCATTTACCCGGGTTTTTTCCACGTCCGCGCCCTCTGGGTCATCGGCGTCTACGCCGCCGAGCAGGTCGTCATGATCCTCATCACGCGCGGCCAGGGCGGCGTCGCTTACTGGGCCCACATCGGCGGCTTCGGCGCTGGTCTCGCGTTCGCGCTGGCGGATCGCATGAAGCGCGGGCTCCCCGAGGAGATTCTGCCGGCGGGGGAGGGGTGGAAGCGGCGTATCGGGAAGCAGCCCTCGGGAGTCACGCGGATCTGGAAGCGGCTCGGGGCGGAAGCGCTGGTGCGTCCGGCCGCGCCGGAGCTGCCGCCGATCGAGGTGCCGTTTGCGCGGATCGCGCAGGGGTGGACGGTGCTGCGTGCGGACGATTCGCTTGCGGACGTCTCGGCGATCGCTTCGCTCGTGTCGCGCGTCACAGGGGAGCCGCTGGCCGACGTTTCGAGGCGGATCCGCGCGACCCGCGGTGTGCTCGCCCGCGGGCTGTCCGACCAATCCGCTGCATTGCTGGTAAAGACCCTTGCGGCGTCCGGCGGCCCGCCCGCGTTCGCCGTCGACGAGTCCGCCGCAGGCCCTCTCCCGCCCCCCGCATCCGCTTCGACGGCTGCCGCAGGCCCCGACGGCTTCGTTCTCGAGATGGCCGAAGGCGGGAAATGGGCCGTCCCGTGGACGCGCGTCGCCGCCGTCTACGCCGCGCGCCTCGACCGCCGCGATCCGCGGGCCTCGGGCGGGTTCACGGAGCGCTTCATCGAAACCACCCTCGTCGACGTCGTCACCCGCAATCCCGAGGGCCGCATCCGCCTCGCCCAGGATGTCGAGCGCTCTGCCGCAGCGGCCTCCGAGCGGGCCACCCCCGCGATGCAGGCGTTTTGCGCTTCGATCCTCCGGCATCGCGGCTCGATTCCCGTCAACAACGGCGTCGCGGTCGCCGCCGGGCGCGGAAACTGGGGGTATCTGAGATTTCCCGGTGAAGCGGACTACGAGGACTATGCGTGGTGGCTTGCGCAGCTGATCCGGGCGCGCTCGCGGGGCGGAATTCCTGAAATCGCCTGAAAATCCGGGGCTCGATTCCGGTAGAATCCCCGGTAGCTGCCTCGGTGAGAAAGGGGGTCGTCCCACCAGACTGGAACGCGCTTCGGAAAAACCGCCCGTGTCGCCGCCGGCAGAGAACCACGCTTTACATTCATCCATGATTCCCCCGGCCGCGCGCGCTGCCCTTTCCCTGCGCCGTCGTGCCTGAAACGTCCGGAGCCGTCACGACGACGGCTGTCCGGGTTTCTCGTCCTTCTCTCTACGGGGGACATCGTGCGTAAAAAGGGATTCACGCTCATCGAGCTGCTGGTGGTCATTGCGATCATCGGCATCCTCGCGGCGCTGCTTCTGCCCGCTCTGGCCGCGGCGCGGAAATCGAGCCGGAAGACGGACTGCAAGAACTCGCTGAAGCAGATCGGGATTTACTTCGCGATGTACAGCTCACAGTACAGGGAGTACCCAGCTGTCGGCGCGGCGACCTGGTTCGGGATGCTCTGGAAAACGCCGCTTGCCCAGGACGGAAACCTGTTCCGCTGCGCCGTCGTCGGTAAGGCGGGCACCGGGACCCACTACAAGGGAATCACCGGGGCAGGGTCGTACACACCGACCGGCATGGGGACGTATACCTGGACGTCAACGGGGCTGACCGACAGCGCCCCGGCAGACCTGCCGATCGCGTGCGACGACGACCAGGCCGGAATACCTAATCACGGCAACGGGGACGACCGGAACATCCTGTTTTTCCAGGGAAGGGTCGACGTGTTCGCGATGGGATCGCCGATCGAGTTGGCCGCGAGCGCACTTCTAGGCACGACGTCCTCGGGCTGGGCGGCGCCAGCGGGGATCAAGTAGAAACAGGGGTTCGGGCGGTGGTGGATTTCGCAAAGATTTCGTTTGACTCACCGCCCCCGTAACCTTAAGATCTTAAAAGTAAGCATTTTCAGAAAGGGGGCCGCAAGACCGCAGAGGAAGATCTGAGCGAGCGGGCGCACCGCGATGTCGGCAGGGCCAACCACCGATCTCATAAATTCGATTCATTCCGAGCATTCGGATCTCAGGCCAACGACGTCAGGAACGCTCCTCCCCGAACGGGGACGCCTCCCGACAGCCCCTATCCCGGACCGCCCCGCAGACGGGCGCCGAGGGAACCGGACTTCGAGATCCTTCCGAGACGGCCACGACAAACTGAACCCGGCCGGTACGACCAGAACCAAAACAAAACTCGGATACACATCTAAGGGAACCAACCCATGCGTAAAAAGGGCTTCACGCTCATCGAACTGCTCGTCGTTATCGCGATCATCGGCATCCTGGCCGCCCTTCTGCTCCCCGCTCTCGCGGCCGCCAGAAAGTCCAGCCG
>WSZJ01000266.1 GCA_009773755.1 Planctomycetota bacterium
CGGCCTCGCCCCTGCCGGTCCCCGCGCCACGCGCTCGAGCCGCTCCCCTCGCGCGCCGGTCCGCTCCACGGCGGCCTTTCGCGCGCTCCACCGCTTCGGTCGTCGCGACGAATCCCGCGATCCCCGCCCCCCTGCTTCGGCGCCTCGTGCCCGGCACCCGCCTCCTCAACCTCATTACCTTCTTCTTCCTCGTCGTCCTCGTCGTCCTCTTCTCCCTCAAATTCCCCCGAGTCCTCCAGCATCTCCTCAAGCTCGTCGTCGCTCGGTTCCTCCTCTTCCCCAGGCTCCTTCTTCGCCCCCACTTCCTCCTCAACCTCCGGCTTGCCCTTCCCCTTCGCTTGTTTCCTCACATCGACGACGACTTCAGACTCGTCCTCGTCTGTCTCCGGCCCCTCTTCCGCAACAACCTCCGGCTCCACTTTCTCAAACCGCTTCTTCTTCCCCGGCTTCGCCTCGAACGCCGCCTTCGCCTCCGGCTCCAACGTCGCCGGGTCGATGCCGATCTTCTTCAACAGCGTCTCGCGGTCGATCGGAATCCACTGGCCTTCGTGAATCTTGCCGAGCAGAAGGCCGCCGATTTCTATGCGGCGAAGCGCGACAACGGAATGCCCGACCTTGGCGAAGAGGCGGCGCACTTCGCGATTTTTCCCCTCGTGAATCGTGATCTCGAGTGTCGTCATCTGGCGCGTGCGCTTGATGATCCTCACCTTGGCGCGCCCCGTCTTTCCCTCGGCGAGCCAGACGCCCTTCTGGATTTTTTCAAGCGCAGGCCCCTCGAGCCACCCCTTCACGGCGACGGCGTACGTCTTGTCGACTTCGTATCTCGGGTGGGCGATGCGGTTGGCGAGTTCGCCGTCGTTGGTCACGATGAGAAGCCCCGTCGATTCGGAATCGAGCCGGCCGACGGTGTAGAGGCGCTGAGCGACGCCGGGGAAAAGATCGATGACGCGCGTGTGCCCGTAGGATTTCTCGTTCGTGCAGAGCACGCCGGAGGGCTTGTTGAGCAGGAAATAGACCGGCTTTTCCGCCTTCACCGGATCACCGTCGCACCGCACGTCGTCCGCATCCGGATCCGCCTTCGACCCGAGCTCAGTCACGACCTTGCCGTTCACCGTGACGCGCCCGGCGGCGATGATTTCCTCGCATTCGCGGCGTGAAGCGATGCCTGCGTGGGCGAGGAGTTTCTGGAGGCGCGTCTGCATGGTAGGTCCTTTGTGGTGAGGAGGCGGGTGCTGAGGAAGGGGGGGGGATTATAGCGATGGGAGGGCAAGTGGGTAGGGGGTAGTAGGTAGGAGGCAGGAACAGCCCGCGGCAGAAGGAAGTCGTCCTACCTCCTGGCCACTACCCCCTACCCACTGCGCCCTCCCGGCGGGGATCGCCCCGCTACAATGTCCGCATGTCCCCGTCCCCGGACTTCCCTCTCCTGCGCTACGTCGAGCCGCAGGCCCACGAGCACAAGGGACAGAAATTCCTTATCCTGACGGATCCCATGGGGTTCGCGGAGGGGGCCTACCCTGTCACTCTCTACGGCGCGTTCCTGCTGCAGATGTTCGACGGAAAGCACGCACCGGCCGACATGCAGGAGGAATTCCGGCGCGCGACGGGACGGAACGTGCCTGAGGAGGACATCCGCGGGCTCATCAAGGACCTCGACGCGGCGGGGTTTCTCGTCGGGGAAGCGTTCGAGGCCCGGAAGAAGAAGATCGTCGACCGGTTCCGCGCAGCGCCCGTGCGTCCGGCCTGGAGCCAGGGGGCCTACATTCCCCCCGGTGGCCAGGGGCCCGAGGGGATCCCGGGCTACCTCGAGTCTTTTTTTTCGCACGAGCGCGGGCCGGGGCAGGCTCCGCCGCCCGCCGTGAAAAAGGGCGCCGTCAAGGCGATCCTCGCGCCCCACATCGATCTGCACCGCGGCGGCCCCTGCTACGCCCACGCGTACGGGGCGCTTGCGCAAGGATGCTCGGCGGACACGTTCGTGGTGCTCGGCGTCGCCCACAAGTCCCCGGGCACCCTCTACACCGCGACGAAAAAAGCCTACGACACGCCGCTCGGCGCGGCGCCGGTCGACACGGAATTCGTCGACGAGCTCGCCTCGCGCTGGAAAGGCGGCGACCTGTTCGCCGACGAGATCTATCACCGCGACGAACACTCGATCGAGTTCCAGGCCCTGCTCCTGCGCTGGCTCTTCAGGGACAAGCCCTTCAGGATCGTCCCGATCCTCGTCAGCTCGATGCATGAGCACGTCTTCAAGCGCACCGACCCGCTCGCCGACCCGCAGATCGCCGGATTCGTTGACGCATTGCGTCAAACGGTTGAGAAGCGCGGCAAGGTGGTCATGATCGGCGCGGTCGACCTCTCCCACGTCGGCGCCAAGTTCGGCGACAAGGACCCCGTGACGCCCGACCTGCTGAAGAAAATAGAAGCGGAAGACCTCGCTTCCCTCGAGCACGCCGCCGCCGTCGACCCGAAGAAGTGGTTCAAATCGGTGAGCGACGTGAAGGACTGGCGAAAGATCTGCGGTCTGTCCGCGATCACGACGCTCCTCGCCGCAACCGACGCGAAAAAGGGCTCGCTGGTCAAGTACGACCGCTTCGCCGACCTGGAAAACCACGAGGTCGTGAGCTACACGGCGATGGAGTTCCGGTAGGGCGGATTCGCACTTGCCCGCTTCCGCTTCGAGGCCGTAATCTCTCTCCCCCCACGCGGAACGTGAAACGAGACACCATTTTCAAAGGGAGCCAGACCATGAAGGCGAAGTTTGCGATCGGTCTTGCGTTGACGGCCGTGCTGTGCGCCTTCCTCGCCCGGCCGTTGTGGTCGGAGGACGAAGGAAGCGACAAGGGCGGCGGCGGCGGCGGGATGCCGGACACGATGAAACCCGGCCCGGAGCACGAGGCGATGGCCAAGTGGGCGGGCAAATGGGAAGTTGCCGGGAAGTTCTGGATGGACCCGAGCGGAAAGGCGACCGACAGCAAGGGCTCGGCCGAGTTCGAGGTCATCATGGAAGGCCGCTACTTCCAGCAGGACTACAAGGGCGACCTGATGGGCATGCCGTACACCGGAATGGAGATCATCGGCTACGACCGCGTGATGAAGAGGTACACGGCGCACTGGGTTGACAGCATCAGCACGAGCGCGACGTACCTGACGGGGACGAGCAAGGACGGCGGGAAGACGATCGAATTCACCGGCAAGATGCCTGACCCCGAAAAAGGCGGCGAGGTGGATACGCGCTGGGTCCACACGGCAAAGGGTGACGACTCCTTCGTGTTCGACATGTTCCTGCAGAGTGAAGGAAAGGAAAGCAAGATCATGGAACTCACCTACACGCGGAAGAAATAGGCCTCATTGAGAAGGCAGGCCCGGGGCACTCCCCGGGCCTGCTTTGTTTTCGGATGCCCCTTCAAACCAGACGCTGGAACGATCCACGCGAGCCCGGAGACGGCTTCCGCCTGCTCATCTGCCGCTATCGCCCGCGCGGCGTGCGGAAAGCCGACGAAACCTGGGACGAGTGGTGGCCGCGCCTGGGACCGAGCCGCGAATTGCACGCGGCTTTCTACGGGAAGACCGAAGCTCCAATCGGTTGGGAGAAATACCGCGCGCGGTACCTGCAGGAGATGAAAGCCCAGTGGATCGCAATCGATGCGCTGGCGAAGCGCCTCTCCGCGGGCGAGTCCATCACGC
>WSZJ01000267.1 GCA_009773755.1 Planctomycetota bacterium
GAAGGACCGCATCGCGCTCCTCAACGCCGCGCGCCCGGAATTCAGCGCGGGACTGGCGGATTACGAAGCGGCACGGAGGATCCGATGGGCTGAAGATCGCCCGAGACGGCAGCAGACCCTGCGCACCGCCGCCGCCCACTTCGACCAGGCGCTCAAGATCTTCCCCGACCACGCGGACGCGCTTCTGGCCCGCGGCCGGGTCCTTCGCGAGCTCAACCGCCTGCCGCAGGCGATGGCCGACCTCGACCGCGCGATCGAGCTCAACCCGGCGCTGGGGGACGCGCGCTACGACAGGGTCCTGCTCCGCATGAATTTCGTCCGGGAGCGGATGCAGCGCGGGACGTTCGTGGTCGTGCCGGCGGACCTGGCCTCGATCTGCGCGGCCGAGCGCGCCCTGGTCGACGCGGACATCGCTTCGCTGAAATCGCTGAAGGTCTTCGAAGCGCGGACCCTGACGGCCGAGGCGATGGTCCGCTCGGCGTTCGAGCCGGGGTTCGACCCGCGTCCGGGGCTCGACCGCGCGCTCGCGCTCGACCCGACGCTCGCCGATGCGTGGCTTGCGCGGGCGCTCAGCCCGACGGGCGACAAGCTGGATCTGCCCGGCGGCGACGGAGGCTCGAGGCCGAGGCTGGAGAAAGCGGTGAAGGACGCGACCGCGGCGCTCGACCTTGAGCCGAATTTCCGCGAGGCCCTGATTGCGCGCGCGCAGCTGCGCCTCCAGATGGGGCAGGAACAGAAAGCGCTGGAGGACCTCGATGAGGCCGTCTCGATCGCGCCGGACGAGCCGCGAAGCCTCCTCGACCGGCTGCTCGTGCTCTTCTTCGCCTCCGCGCACACGGGCCGCCACCGCGCGCGGTTGCTGGAGGACGTCAATCACATCCTCGCGATCGACCCGAAGAACACGATGGCGACGCTCGTGAGGGTGGGGCTCGACTACCAGAATCTGGTTCTCGGACGCAAGCCTCGCCCGCAACAGGACTCGCGCGGGGACCTCGATCGGATCCTGAAGTCGGAGCCTGACGTCGCGGCGACCTGGTACCTCGCGCTCGCCTTCGACCTCGCCGCCGGCGAAAAGGGCACGTTTGCCGAACACGAACGCGGCCTCCGCGCCCAGTTCGCGGCTTTCCCTCCAGCCCGCGCCGACGCGCTCGTCAACCTCGCACGGAACGTCGACATGACGAGGCTCTTCGCCTCGCTCACCCCCGGAATCCGCGACTGCCTCGGGACCGGCATCGAGGCTTCCGACGAGAAGCGCTGGCCGGACGCCGAGAAGTCCTATCGCGAAGTTCTCCGGCGCCTCAACGATCCGGAAGACCCCGAGCAGTCGAAGCTCCTCGTCCCCGCGCGCGCCCTCTGGCGTCAGATGGCGCTCCTTCGCCTCGCGGGCGCGCTCGCGATGCAGGGAAAAACCGACAACGCGATCGGGAATCTCGAGGCGGCGCTCCTGGCCGCCCATGGCCGCGACGGGGCCTGGATGGGAGACTCGGAGCTGGCCCCGCTGCGAACGCATCCGCAGTGGGCTGAGCTGGTCAAGAGGTTCGCGCCGAAATAGTTGCCTTCTCGACTGAGGCCGGCGACGACTCGCGCCTGCAGGGTTACTTGAGCCCCTCGATGAAGCTCTTCCAGTCCTTCTCCAGGTCCTCAAGCGACGCGGCGCCGAGAATCGTCACGACGCGCTCCGTCAGGTCGTCCTTCTCCTTCGTGTTCTGCAGATCCTTCAGAAGCTTGCGGTAGAACTCCGGCCCTTTTTTGACCCAGACGTAATAATGAAAACTCCAGTGGTGCGCGTAAGCGAGCGGGAACACCGGCTTGAGCGTGCAGCAGCGCAGCCCCGTATGCTTTCCCTCTTTCCAGTAGCCGCGGATCTCGCGCAGGCGCGGCTCGTTCACGCGGATCACGGGCGTCCCGTTGGATTCCCATCCGAGCCCCTCGACGAGCACCGCGGCTCCTTCGCGCAGCCAGAACGGACCCGGGCAGTAGTAGTAGGCGTGTCCGAGCTCGTGCTTGACGAGCGTCTCGAGGGAGTGGCCCGCTTCGCCGTGTCCGACGAATTCCTTGAGCTGGTTTTCGCAATAGCCGCCGCCGCCGTACTGCGTCGAGCCGATCTTTTTGGAGTACGCGATGAAGTCGGCTTTTTTCTGGAAGAGCGTGATTTTCCAGTCCTTGCCGATGTTCGCGCCGAAGTGGACGCAGTGGAACGCGTTCATGCGCTCGGCGACAGGGGCGATCTCGAGAAAGCGCTCGCGGGGGAGATCGCCACGAATGGTGAAGTGCTCGGTGCGGAGGGTGAGGCCGTTGGCGACGTCGGGCCAGGGTTCCGGGCCCGAGAGGATGGCGGGCTCTGCCTTCGCGGGGGGCGGGCCCTTAACCGCGGACTTCGCCGGCTTTTTCCTGCCCAGCGTCTTCAGCGCTTCCGCATTTTCAGGCTCCGCGACGAGCACCGCTTCCCATTCCTTTTTCGCCTCGTCGGCGAGACCGAACCGGACGGCCCAGCGGGCGCGTTCGAGGGCCGGCGACTTCATCGCGGCGAGTTCGGCGCGGAGGCGCGCGGGCTCTTTCGAACCGTCGGACCACTCGATGCGCTCGACTTTGTCCAGCGTGAATTGTGTTTCGCCGGCCTTGAGGACGAGCACGACACGTTCTTTCTCGACGCGCGCAGTCCCTTCCAGCTTCGAACCGCTCTTGAGGACGACGATGTCGGCCTCGGCGGCGGCGGCGCACGCGAGCAGGAAGGCGAGAAAGCGCTTCATCGATTCAGCCACTCCGTGAGGCGGCGGCGCAGCCCGGGAAGCTGGTCGTCGCGCGGGTTCAGGGGGAGGTCGGGTTCGAGCGATTCGTTGGCGGCCAGGACGAGGGCGCGCCACGCCTGGGCCCGTTCGGACTCGGAAGCGGAGTCGAGGAGCGTCGCGATGCGCCGCAGGTCCTCGGGCGCGCCGTAGTGGCCGAGCATGTCGACGGCGATCCGTCGGGATTCCGGGTCAGGAGCGTTAAAGAGGATTCGGAGTTCCGTCAGCGCCGCGGCCCGGTCGTGATCCAGGAGCTGGTTGGCGGCGAAGCGGCGGCTGAGCGAGGGTTGCGCAGGGTCGAGGAGCACGATTCGCAGGTCGGCGTCGGTGAGAAGTCCGCGGTCCTGCAGGAACCGGAAGGCGGCCTCCCGCGAGGCCGCCGAAGAGGCGGCGTCGAGGAAAATCCGTCGCGCGGCCGCGTCCGCTTCCGGCGGAGTTTCCACCGATCGCCGTGCCATGGCGGCCAGGGCGAGGAGCGCCTTCGCGGCTGACGGGGAGTCGATCGCCGCGACGAGCAGCGCGCCGTCGCCGGCCTCGGCGCAGGTACCCAGGAACTGCAGGGCGTCGCCGCGCACCACAGGATCCGCCTCGCGCTGCGCCCGGTCGGCGAAGAACTCCCGGTACGGCGAGAGCCGCCAGAGAGCGTAAAGCGCCCGCGAGCGCAGGGCGGCAGACGCGTCCTCCTCCGCAACGCGACGGATCGCCGTCGCAAGCGGCGTAAGCTCGAGCTGGATCGCGAGCCGGAGCGCTTCCTTTCGGCGTGCTTCATCCCCCGATGCCAGATCCTCCTCGCATGTCTCGAGCACGGACGCCCCGGCCGGCGGCTCGGGAGCCGCTTCCGCCGGCGGCGCCTCGCTGCGCTCAACGTCGCC
>WSZJ01000268.1 GCA_009773755.1 Planctomycetota bacterium
AGGCAAGTTCAAGGCCTACCCGACCCCGGGCGCCGGCACCTGGTTCCAGCTCCTGTGGAGACCCGACATGGCCACGGACGGCAACCTCTTCCGCTGCGCAGTCGTCGGCAAGAGCGGCACGGGCACGCACTACAAGGGCATCACGGGCGCCGGCTCCTTCACTCCCGTTGGCGGCGCGACCTACACATGGACTGCCAGCGGCATCACGGACGGCGCTCCGCCGGACCTGCCGATGGGCTGCGACGATGATCAGGCCGGCACCCCGAATCACGGGACCGGCGACGACAGGAACGTCCTGTTCTTCCAGGGTCGCGTCGATGTCTACGCCATCGGCTCGCCGACGGAAGGCATCGTGAACGGCTTGCTCGGCTCCACGACCTCTGGCTGGGCCGCGCCTGCGGGCACAAAGTAGTCAGCTTCAGTCCACCAGCGACCGCTGTGATGTTCACAGCGGTCGTTCTATTTCCAACCGGCCCGTCCTGAGCGAGCGAAGCGAGTCGAAGGGCCCGCACAAAGTAGTCAGCTTCAGTCCACCAACGACCGCTGTGATGTTCACAGCGGTCGTTCTGTTTCTGCTCCTGTGCAGCGACCCGCTCGGGGCCGCTACCAGCCTTTCACCAGTTGTTCCCTCGCCGCCGCGTCATAGGTCTCCGGAAACTTCGCCGCTTTTTTCCCCGTCACCTTCCCCAGCGCCTCGTGCACCCGCTTCGCCAGCGCCACCACCATCTTCTGCATCCACGCGTCCTCCGTCGGCACCGGATACGCCTCAATCAGCGCCTTCTTCGCGGCTTCCTTCGCGCCCTTGTTCCGCTCGGCGAGCGCCACGATCGCGTCCACGCTGATCCCCGTGAGCCCGTTGTTCGCGGGCTCCTTCGTCCACGGCGCCAGCGCCGCAATCGAGCTTTCCCCGCCGCATTTCGCGAGCGCCGTCGCTGCCTTGATCCGCACGACGTTCGGGTTGCGGGACTGGCCCGGCTCCTTGAGAAGCGCCTCGAGCGCGGGCGTAGCCTTCGGGTCGGGCGCAGCCGCGAGCGCGTCGCAGACTTCGTAGCGGAAGGGGTCGTTGGCGACGGCGAGGAGCTCGGTCGCGCGCGCGGCGATTTTCGCAGGGCCGTCTTTGACGAGGATGCGAAGCGCGAGCGTCTTCACGACGATGTCGGCATCGCCAAGGAGTATTTCCGCTTTCTCCACGCTCGGCGCCGCATGCAGGTCCGCCGCCTTTTTCTCCGCCGCGCGCCACGCCGCAAGCCCGGCCTCGCCCTTCGACCCTTTCGCGCGACCGGCGGCCGCGACGAACTCGTCTACCGAACGGCCGGCCTCGCCCGTGACCTGGAGCGTCGACGGATCGACGAAAAGCAGCCCCGGCCACGAAGTGACGCCGCAGCGGATCGAGATGCGCTCGGCCATGCGGTCGGCGTCGCTTCCCTTGAAATCCCGGTAGACCCAGACCCATTCGACTTTGTCGTAGACCGGCTTCAGACCTGCGTTCGGGAGCAACTGCTCCTCGAGGACGACGCAGTGGGGTCAGTAAGTCTTTGTGAAGTAGAGAAAGATTGGCTTGCCGGATTTCGAAGCGGCCTCAAGCGCGGCGCCGAAGTCCATGGTCCACGGGGCGCCGGGGGGAGGCTTCGAGGAGTCGGCCATCGCCGCGGAAGCGGCGAAGCACAAGACGAGGAGTCGTCGCGCGATCGTCATGGTCGTTCCCTTTCCCTTTCCCGTTCCCTTTCCCGCTCACGATCGCTGAATCCATCGCCCATCGGGAACGGGAAAGGGAAAGGGAAAGGGGCGCGCTTCGCGCGCTTACTTCCCCGTGCTGGTCGTTCCGCCATTCGGGTCAACGGGCGGCAGGTCGAACAGCATCGCCTTCGCCGTGAAAATCATGTTCGAATCGTTCCGCTGCACCGCGCTCTCCACCGCAACCTCGAACGAAGGCGCCATCATCCCGTTGAATTTCTCCGTCCCGTTGATCCTGATGATCACCGGCTTCTTGAAATCGACCAGCTGCTCGCACAGCCACACGGTGACCTTCGGGGTGAACTTCGTGAAATTCACGTCGACGACGTTGTCCTTGATCTCCGCCTCAATCCGGCACCGCTCCCCCGCATTCCCGGGGACCTCTTCCACGCTCAGCCAGTAGCTGTACGGCCGGTACTGGCGCGTCGGCATCCAGATCAGCTTCTTCGGATACGCGTTCCGGGTCCGCGCCAGCATCCAGTCGATGATCGGCCCGAGGCTGTCCGGCGGATAGCCGTGCCCGATCCCCTGGTACTCGTGGTAGTCCCACGACGGCTTCCCGTCGATCTTGTAGTCCCACTCCTTGAACTTCGCGTCCGCGTAACGGCTGCCGTGCACCGGCACCTGCGTGTCGTCGGGGCAGTTATAAAAGCGCAGCCAGGTGTTGTAGAAATTCTCGAGGCAGCCCGGCTCGTGGTAGAGCACGCGCCCGTTTTCGTAGCGCACGATCGGCGCCGAAGCGCAGGGCCCGACCGCCGCGAACAGGCCCGGATGGTGGCCGCCCATTCCCCAGGACCCGTACCCGCCCATCGAGTGCCCCGCGACGTAAATGCGGTTCGTGTCGATCAGGTACGTGTACTTGATCTCGTCGATCAGCAGGTGCAGCCATTCCTGCTCGTTGTCCTTGTTCCACTCGCCTTCGGTCAGCGGCTCGAGCACCCAAGGGGCCACGACGATGCATTTCGAACTCGCCCCCGCCCACTGCCCCGCCGCGCCGCCCGCGTCCGCAGAGTTCTTGCCGCCCCCGTGCAGGGCGATGAACAGGGGAAGCGGCTTCCCCTGCTTTGCCTTGGAATCGCCGTTGATCAGGTAGTGGCCTTTGTGGTCCTTCTTCCACTGGTCGTCCGTGAAGAGGCGCTCCGGGAGCACGGTGTGGTTGTCGCCCTTCCCCTCGGACTTTTTCCCGTTCTGCATGATCACGCTGAAGACGGTCGGTAGCTGCTTGGCGATCTGGTCGCCGGCGATTTCGAGGGCCTTGATCTCCGTCATGATCGCGGGGCGGTCTTTCGCCTCGGCCGCGACGTACTTCTGGAGAAGCGCCGCGAACGCCTTCTTTTCCTTGGGGCCCCACGGTTTTTTCGCGGGAGGAGGATCGCCGGCGAAGACGATCGCGAAGAGCGCCAGTGCGGCGCACAGAGGGAAGACGAAGCGCAGGGCTCTCACGGTTCGCGCCTCCGGAAGGATGCGAGGGGAAGGAAGAGGATACCAAGGTCGGGCAGGGGGCTGAGTGAAAATCGGGGGTGGGGCTCGGCGACGGCAACGGCAAGGAAACAAAAAACGAAAAACGAAAAACAAAAAACGAAAACTCCTTCCAGACTGCTGGATCACCTTATGTACGGCGTGAAGGACGCCTTTCTTCCCTGCGCTCCCTCCCGCTCCGAGAGGGTGTCCCCCTCCTGCGCGGCCTTCTTCGCTCCGGCCGCATCCCCCGCCGCAGACTTTGCTTCCGCCTCCGCCAGCAGAAACTCGAGCTCTAGTCGAAGCGGCGTCGCCGCGGGCCGGGCGGCACGCGCTGCTTCAAGCCGCGCGAGCGCGGCGGCGGAGCGGGCCTTGGCGGTGATCCGGGCGAGAAGCGTGAGGGCTCGGAATCGGGCGGTCGGGGACTTTGAATCGAGCAGCGCCCGCGCGTCGTCGGC
>WSZJ01000269.1 GCA_009773755.1 Planctomycetota bacterium
GACCGGCGCCGCGGATTCCACGCCCGCCGCGCGCGTCTTCGCCGCGACGCCAATCGCCGCGGCCGCGAGCGCGGCGCCCGCTACGAATCCGGCGAGGGAGCGTGCGGCGCTCCTTCGTTCTCCTCATTGTGTTCCTCGCGCCCCGCGGTGTAGTCCATGAGGAACTGCGGCGGGATCGCGTCCACACGAAGCCCCGCTTCCTCGACGAGCCTCTTGCGCGTCGCGATCCGGATCTCCATGTACCGGATGAACTCGTCGACGTCCGAGACCGAGGTCTGATCCGCCATCCGCTTCCCGTCCACCTCCCGGTGCATCGCCACGAGCGCTTTCACGTGCTCGAGCAGGATCGGGCGCGCGCGGTCGTAGTCGCCGGGATTAAGCTTTTCGCGCGCCGACTGAAGCGCAGCCTCCGGGTCTTCCGGGTCCACCAGCTTCGGCTCGCACGCCGGTTGCCAGCGCCACTGGTCGAGCAGCACGCCGAGGTCGCCGGTCTTTGCAAGCTGCTCCGGCTTCAGGATCTGCGCCAGCCGGTCCTCCCAGTCCTTCGTCGTGCGCAGCCCCGAAATCAGCCGCTCCTCGTCCGGCATCCCCGCCGTCTCCGCGAGGTGCTGCGCGTACGCCGCTTCCGCTTCCGCCAGAAATTTCTCGAATTCCTTTTTCTGCTCCGCGTCGAGCGCCGCGCCGCGCTTTTCAAGCAGCTCGACCAGGAACCGCTCGCGAAGGGGCCCGAATTCAAGATCCGCCTGGTTCTGCCCGCGCTCGTCCGACAGCCACTCGAGCGCCCCGTTGATCCAGTCCTCCGCCTCCCGGTCCCCGCGCGCCATCGGCCCTTCTCCCGCCAGCGCCGCCATCAGCCACTTCGAAACATCGCGGTCCGACGGCGGGCGGTCGGGGTCGTAGAAGATGTCTTCGGTCGAACCCTCACCAAGTCGCGCCCGGAGCGAAGAGAGTTTCGATTCGAGTTCCTGGCGCTCTGGTGAAGGGGCGTCAAGGTCGGCCGCGGAAATCTCGGCCGATGGCGTCGAAACGGCCGGCGCGCGCCGAAGCGCCACCACCGCTGCGGCGCCGGCGACCAGCGCCCCTGCGAGGAAGCCGAGGACGATCTCGCGCAAGTGAGCCCCTCCGCGGCGATCCCCCGAGCGCCGCCCTCGCATGCTACCAACGGAATTCGGGAAGGCAGGTTCGGTATCGGGCCGATCGGCGGCTACTGCCGTTTACCGAACTCCGTCCGCAGCGGATGGGGTGACGACGTTTGGCGGATTTGCAGACAGAATCGGACCCGCGTGCGTCGGGCTTCCGCCCCACATGCCCCAGCCGGTCGCCTCGGGCGTGCCTGCGTCGACGCAGACCAGCCCACCCTGACGGTCGTGGAAGTAGATCGAGCCGTCCATGATCGCCGGGGCGTCGGCGATCGCAGCCTCCGTCTTGATCTCCCACAGCTTTCTGCCGGTGACGGCGTTCAGGCCCAGCACGGTTCCCTTCGAGGTTCCAAAGTAGACGCGCCCGCCCACCATGACCGGCTCGCCCGGCGCTTCCTCGCCCCCGGACCAGGTCCAGACGGTGCTTCGATCCATGAGATTGACGCACGCGAGATCGGTTTCCGAGAGCGTCACGAACGCCCGGTCACCCGCGATCATCGGAAGCCGGAAGTCATGGGCTTCTCGCGGCCTCGAGTCGCCATTCGCTCTGTCCCAGCTCCAGGCGGCCTTGCCGTCCATCCGGGTCACGGCCTTGAGCCCGGTTGCCGACTTGTAGACCAGCCAATCCCGGCACGGAACGGGCATTGATTGCGCGTGGGCGTCCTGCACCCACAGGGCTTTTCCCTTTTCGACGTCGAAGGCCCGGAGGACGCCATTCTTGGAGCAGACGAAGGCCTGTCCGTTCATCACCAGCGGCGCGCCGGCAACGTCCGTCCCGATCTTCCGCGCCCAGAGTTCCTTCCCTGTCGCCGCATCGAGGCACACCAGGTGCCACCCGCCGGCCCTGGCCCAGCGGAAACTGGTGTCGGACGAAGCGGCGAAAATCTTCCCTCCGCTCAGCGTCGGCATCGACTCGATGGACGCGGCGAGCCAGCGACTCCACAGGACTTTTCCGTCCGCGCGGGCGAGCCGGTAGAGCGTGCAGCTCCCCGTGATGACGTACACGCTGTCCTTGTCGAGGATCGGCGAAAAGGGAGACGTGTCGGCGAGCGTCTGCCTCCACAGGACTTTGCCGCTTGCGGCGTCGAGGGACACCACCGCGGATTCCTGGATGACCGGGGCGAAAATCTGGCCGTCGGAAACGGCGGCGCTTCCCTGTTGGATCCCCGAAACCTTCGCCGACCAGCGCAGCTTCGGATTGGTTTCCTGGGCGACGGCGACGGCGCACAGCAAGATCCAGAACCCAGCGGCGCGATTCAGCATGGCACACCTCGACGGTCGTGATGTTCCCCCGAAGCGGGAATTTGCAATTCGAGTGCCGAAGAACTGAAGCGTCGCACTCCCTGCGGAGTGGCGCCTCGAAAGGCCGAAAATGTAAAGACAGTTAACTTTCCGGGTCCTAAGGAATGAACCGCTCCACCCGCCATCGATCGCCGCCACCGACGAACGAAATCGCGCCCTTGGCATGCGTGCGTTCGACGGGAATCCCCAGCGCCCGGTAGTCCGCCTCGACGTCCGGCGATGGGAACCACTCGCGGGCGGTGATGACACCGTAGAGCGGGCGAACGGCGGTAGGAAGCTCGAGGGAGCGCGAAGACGCGCCCCCGTGGTGCGGGACCTGAAGGACTTCGGCTCGAACGGGGTTGAGCAGGAACGCCTTCACGGCGCGGCGTTCCGCGTCGCCGGTGAGCAGCAGCGAGAGCCCCTTCGCCTCGACTCGCAGGATGATGGAAGTGTCGTTCGCGCTCCATCCGGGGGTGTCGGCGGGAGGGCCGAGCACGGGGACTTCGATTCCTGAGCGCGTGCGCAGGATGTCGCCGGACCGGACGGACTGCACCGGAATGCGGTTCCGCTCCGCAGCGCGGAGAACTCCGGCGGCCCTGGGGTCGGCCCGGAACGGCCGCGTGACGACGAGGCGGCGCACGGAGAAGCGCGAAATCAGCGATTCCGCGCCGCTGATGTGGTCGGCGTCGGCGTGAGTGAGGAGCAGCGTGTCGATCGTCCTCCGGCGGCGCGTCCACAGGTACGGCGACGCGACGCGCTCGCCGGGGTCGCTTCGGGCCGAAGCGCCGCAATCGACGACCCAGGCGTCGCCGTCGGGGAATTCGAGAACGCAGCTGGCGCCCTGACCGACGTCGAGAAATGTGGCGCGCATCTCGTCCGGCGCGCTGCGCGCAAAAAAAACACCGGCCCAGGCTGCGAGCAGCGCGAGGGAGAGCGAGGCGAGAAGGGGGCGCTTCACCAGAAGCAGGAGCGCCCCCAGCAGCGCCGCGGTCCAGAGCGCGGGGGGAGACGGCAGCCAGAAATGACCCCAGGGCGCTTCGCCCAGCGCCAGCACGAGCCACCGTCCTGCCGCGGCGGGCCATGCGAACGCCGGCGCGACGGCGGCGACCGCGCCGGGGGAAACGGTTCCGGCGATTCCGGCGATGGCGCCGAGGCCGAGCAGGAGCGATGCGAGAGGGACGACGGCGAGATTGGCGGCGAGGGAGACGGGGC
>WSZJ01000010.1 GCA_009773755.1 Planctomycetota bacterium
ACGACTACGAGACGTTTGCCGCGCAGGAGATGGCTTTCCGCCGCGAGTGGATCTGGCCGCCGTTCTGCAGGCTGCTGCGGCTGATCGTCACCGGACCGACGCCGGACGAGGCTCTCGGCGCGTGCGCGGCCGCGGTCGAAATCGCGCGGCCGATTCTGAAAAGCGAAGCATGCCTGATTCTCGGCCCCGAGCCGGCGCCGATCGCGTTCCTGCGCAACCAGCACCGCGCCCACGCGGCGTTCCGGGCGAAGGACTGGAAGTCGCTCTGGAATGTAGTGACTGCGTGCGGAAAGTTGAAGGACGCGTGGAAGAAGTGCGGGTGGACGTGGGACATGGATGCGTACGACATGCTGTAGCCCTATCCCTTGCCCTTGCCCTCCCACCTCGACCATCCCCCCTACTTCACCGCCTTCAACGCCTCATCCAGCACCACCTCCGCCGCCTCCACCTCTCCGTTCTTCATCAGAACTTCAAACGCTTCCATGATCCGCGCCACCTGCTGGCGCTTTTTCGTCGGTGTTCCCGCGTCATCCATGGCGGCCTTGAGCCGCTTCATTTTCTCGACCACGCTTTTTGGCAGCCGGCCCGTGACCTCTGCGAGCCCGGGCCCGACCTCGGAGTCCTTTGCCGTCACCGCGACCAGGCCGAACTTCACGTCGGAGTCGAGGCGGATCTGGCGGCCCCCCGGGAGATTGTCGAGCGCGGAACCCGGGTCGAGGTCGCGGTCGCCGTGATTCCACGACAGCTTTTCCCGACCGTCCGCGGTGAGAATCAGCTTCGTCACCGATCGACCTTCCAGCCGGGCGAGCCCGCTCCACGTCAGCCGCACATCGTTCGACCAGACCGCCCGGTCGGACTTCCGCGACTCGTCGGACTTCGCGGACGTCGTTCCCGCGATGCGGACCCAGCGTTCACCGTCAATCTCCTCGACACGCCCGCGCAGCTTCCACGAAGTCTCCGCACCCGGGCAGCGGACGGGATTCACGTCAAGCTGGCCGAGAAATGCCTGGCCGCAGAGCGCGACGGCCGCAGCCTCCGGGATGTCGAATTCCCCATCGCCCGCCTCCTCCGCCGCGTCGGCGAGCGCGCGCTGCGCATCCGGCCCGACCTCCTGGCGCGACTCGAGGTAGCGTTCCTGGCGCGAAGTATCGCCCGTCGGCTTGCCGTCCTTGAACGTGCGGCCGAAGAGCGTGCCGACCAGCGTTCCCTTCTCGACGCCCGGCGCCGCGGGACAGCGCTCGCCTTCCTTGTGCGCCTTCGGAGGCAGACCGGTTTCTTCCCCCTCGACGTCGTCCAGCCGGTCGCCCGGGAATTTCATGTACCGCTCCGCCGCGAACGCTTCGCTTCCCGCGGGGTGCGCTTCGTTCAGCACGAGGACGTGATCGAGGAATTCCTGAAGCGCGTCCTTCCCCTCGAACATGAGCGTCCACGCCAGGACGCGGCCGTCGGCGTTGACCGCGCAAATTCCCTGCGGCGCGGCCTTGGAGCGCCCGATCTCCGCGTAGAGCCGCCCCTCGGCGCCTTTCGGGGGTCCATTCACCAGCGCCGCCTTCAGCGCCACCGGGACGAATTCCTTCTTCACCCGCTCCACCACCGTCGCATCGCTGAACACCGCCTCACGGGCGGCTCCGGCAAACACTCAGCACCGCTCGTCGTTCACGGGGCGGTCGATGAAGACCCACAGGATCGCGGGTTTCCCCGTCTGCTTCGCCTCGGCGAGTCCTTCCAGCAGGCACGACTTCCATGGAATGCCGCGCCAGGCGACGTCGGCCTCGCGGAGGGAAGAGGCCTCCTTCTCCAGCCCGGCGGGGGTGGCGGGATCGGCGCATACGGCGAGCGCGGAGAAAAGCAGCGTGGCGGCAGCAATCGGCTTCATGGCGGTTCTCCTTCGGGAACGCAAGGTTCTACAGGGGCCCGGCGCGGCGCGATTCAACCAATTTCCGTCGGCCTTCTCTCCAACGGCCCGCAGTCGCCGAAATTGCGCCGGAACTACTTGTCCTCGATTTTGCCGACGGGACGGGTGGCCTTTCGCAGGAACAGGATCGCCCACGACGTGTCGCGCAGCTTCCAGTCGCCCCAGGAGCCGTCGGGCTTCTGCTGCGACAGCAGGTACCGCGCGCCCTCCTGGTACCACTCATGCTTGCCGAAGAACTCGGTGTTCGCGAGGACGCCGACGCGCTCCATGCCGTAGTAGTAGTAATAGAGCCAGAGGCGCGTGTCGACCGAGAGCGGGTTGTCCGACGCCGAGAAATTCGCGCCGAGCCACTCGATGCCCTTGTCGATCACGCCGTCGCGCTTGTCGCCGTGCCCTGCGTAGTAGCGCGCCACGATGTAGGCGCCCAGACCGCTCGTGTGAATCGAGCCATACGCGTTCTTGTTCAGCGAGTTGTACGCGAAGCCGCCCTCGGGCTGCTGCCAACCCTTCAGCGCGTTCATCGCCCGCGTCCAGTTCTCCTTCGGGATGTCCACCTGCGCTTCCGCGCATGCCCGCAACCCGAGCACGGCGTACTGCGTGTTCGAGAGGTCCCACCACGTCCCGGCTTTCTTCTTCGGCAGCTTCCCGATCGGCACTTTCTTCAGCGCCTTCGTCCCGCCGCCCATCTCCGCCTTCGCCCCCGTCAGCGCCGGCGGCGCAAGCGACGGCGTGTCGCCGGGAATCGGGTCGCCGTAGTCCCAGAAACCGTTCTCGAGGTGGTTGTACACGAGAAACGCCCCGGCCCGCGCAAGCCACGGCTGGTGAATCGACGGGCTGATGTCGAAGAGCGCCATCGCGCCGAGCGCCACGCGGTACGTCTTCTCCAGCGGCGCCTTGTAGAGCGTCGCGATCGCCGACTGCAGCACCTTGTTGTCCATCGCCACGCCTGCATGCACCATCGCGTACAGCTCCAGCGCGACCGAGTCGTCCGTCACCGCGTACGGGTGAGCTTCGCGCCACGTCACCAGGAACTTGCCGGCCCGGTCCAGCGCGTTGTCCACTGCCCCCTGCCCCACCCGTACACCCTTCTGCACCTCCAGCCAGTTCTTCCATCCCGCCGCATCCGCCCCCATCGGCTGCCCGCTCACCGCCGCCAGCGCCGCCTGAATCGCGTCCGTCGCCGCCTTGTCCTTCTCCTTCTCCAGCGCCGCGATCAGCGCTTCAGCGGATTCGAACAGCCGGAATGCCTGAAGCGCCCCCGCCGCGGCCGCGCGCACGGCGGCTTCCTTGTCGCCCAGCGCGTCGCGCACCGCGGGCTCGATGCCCTGGAAGCGGCCGTCGCGCGAAGCCGAAAGCGCCGCAGCGCGGATTTCCGGCGCGGGATCCTTGAAGAGCGCCTTCAGCACGTCGTACGTGTCGCGATATCCGCCCCGCCCGAGGATCGCGACGATCTTCGCCCGCTCCGCCGGCGTCCGCCCGCCGCGGCAGTGCTGAAAAAACCGCGCGCGCCCTTCCCCGTCGATCACGCCGCCCGCCACGTCTCCCAGCGCGTCCGCGACCGCGGGGTCCTTTTCCGCAAGGTACATCTCCACCAGGAAGTCCACTCCGCGCGGCGTCCGGTGTTCCTTCAACGCCCGCACTGCCGCGACGCGTTTTTTCGCGTCCGGGTCTTTCAACTTTCCGAGAAGCGCGTTGCGTTCATCATCCCACGGATCCGCGAACGAAGCGATGGCGAGAGCAGCGCAGGCGACAAGCGGGAAGAGTCGCTTCACGGAAGACCTCCGGAATTCGGGCCGAATGGAGTGTATTCCGCGGACAAGGTTTTCGATCCGCAAGTTGCCGGGGGTGTATTGCGTCCGCTGCGTGCATCGCTAGACTCGGCGCATGGCAGACAAACCGAACGTCATCGTGATCGCGGGTCCCAACGGTGCCGGCAAGTCCACTTCCGCACCCATTCTTCTCGCAAGGAAACTGAAGGTTGAGGAGTTCGTCAACGCGGACGTCATTGCGAAAGGACTTTCCGGGTTCGCGCCGGAGAAATCGGCGATCGCCGCCGGACGCATCATGCTCGACAGACTGAAGGAACTCGCCGAGCGACGGGCCACCTTCGCCTTCGAAACCACGCTGGCCAGTAGAACTTTCGCCCACTGGCTCAAGGAACTCGTCTCCAGCGGTTATGAGTTCCACCTCTTCTTTCTGACCATTCCGACACCCGACCTCTCCGTCGCACGAGTCGCAGGCCGGGTGATGCAGGGCGGACATCACGTTCCGGAAGTGGACATCCGCCGTCGCTTCGACGGGGGACTCCGGAATTTCTTTTCGCTGTATCGCCCCATCGCGACGACGTGGAAGATGTACGATAATGCGGAGAGAAAGCTGCGTTTCATCGCGATGGGGTCGGCGGAAGGAACGGAAGCCGTCGCCGACCGCAAGCGGTGGGATGAGCTGAAGCGGAGTTACTCGTCATGAAGAAATCCAGATCCGTCGATGTCAGCGCGGCCGTCAGAAACGAGCCTGCGATGCGGAGTGCGATTCAACGCGCGACGCTGGAGGCCCGGCAGCGTCACAAGCAAGCGGGTCTCCCCGTCGCCGAATGGCGCGACGGAAAGGTCGTCTGGGTTCCGGCGGATCAGATCGAGGAGGCGAAGCCCGCGCGGAAAACGAAGGGGAAGAACCGCGCCTCCGCCTTTGCACCGAAGCGCGAGCCGCAGAGGCCGGCGACGCGGCCACGGCGCGGGTAGTTGATAAGTCCGCTTTCCGATGTCAAATCAAACGGGCTGGAGTCGTGTCAAACGCGGAAGCAGGAAACCCGGGCGCGATGGCAAAGTCGTATGGATTCCGGCCGACCCGAGGTCAGTCCAGCGTGAGGCCTTCCTCGGCTGCAAAGGCTCGCTCGGCAAATTCCAATTCCGCACGCTTTTCGTCCAGGGCCTTTCGCCCCTCCTCCCAATGCGAGTCCAGATCCCAGGAGTACACGAAGCGATTCTCGCGAACCACGTCGATCATGCGCTTGCAGTGGATTTCGACGAGCTTGACGTAGGATTCATGCGCCGCCAACGCAGTCCGCAAGAATTTCGCACCCCCCGCCGATTGAGGGGCCACATTCCAGAGGTCTGAACGCGCCTGATTCACCTCATGACGGCTTCGTTCCCATTCGCCCTGAATCACGGCTGCGTCGATTTGACCGAAAACGTACTCCTCCCGGATCATCCGGTGGAGATAGCGCACGGACGCAGCAGCCCTGTTGTTCGCTTCCGTGATCTGCGCATGAAGAGCGATGGCAGCCGCGCGGCGCTGGCGAGCCTTCCAGAGCAATGCTCCGCACCACAGCACTATGAATGTTGCCAGCGACGCGGCGAGCAAGACCGCGCGAAGGAGACTCCGCAAGAACATTGGCCTGGAACCAGACTCTTGGACTCGGGCAGAAGGCGTGTCGACGACGCAAGAAGACTGGAGTTGAATGCAGTGCATGTCCATTCAAACGCGCGCGTGAGCCGCAGGTTCAAGGCCGAGCTGGATTGTCCCACCCAAGTTATCTCGCTCAGGTCAGGCGCCACTCGCGTCAAGCCACCTCTCAAACTCCTTCCAGCACTTCGTGTTCACCACCTGCTCCGGCTTGAGCCACGCGCGCCGCGCCTGCATGACGCCGAACTCGATGTTGTCGAACATGCCGGTGGAGTGGGCGTCGGTGTCGATGAAGATCGGGATGCCGAGCGACGCCGCGCGGGCGACTTTGATTTCATCCAGATCGAGCCGCTCCGGGCTTGAATTGAGCTCGAGTGCCTTGCCGTGTTTCTTCGCGGCCTCGTAGACCGCTTCCCAATCGATATCGAGCGGGGGGCGGAGGCCGAGGCGGCGAGTGCTGGGGTGGCCGATGACTTTGACACAGGGATGCTCGAGCGCCCTTACGAGCCGCTTTGTGTTGGCGGCGCGGTCGTCCTTGCCGCGCTGGTGGATGCTGGCGACGACGAAGTCCATCTGCTCGAGGATCTTGTCGGGCCAGTCGAGCTTGCCTTCGGCGAGGATGTCGACCTCGGAGCCGCGCAGGATCTTGATGTGGAACTTCTCCTGCACCTGCGCGATCTCGTCCCACTGGCGCTTGATCTTGTCGACGGTCAGGCCGCCGGCGTAGGCGGCGGACGGCGAGTGGTCGGTGATCGCGACGTACTCGTAGTGGCGCCGCTCGGCCGCCTTCGCCATCTCCTCGACGCTCGCGGTCCCGTCGCTCCACGTCGTATGGCAGTGCAGGTCGCCCTTGATGTCGGCCCGCTCGATCAGCCGCGGCGGCTTTTTGCCTTTCGCAAACGCGTCCAGCTCCCCTTTGTCTTCGCGCAGTTCCGGCGGGATCCACTGGAAGCCGAGCGCGTCGTAGACCTCTTCCTCCGTCGCGCCTGCGACCCGCTCGCCCTTCTCGCCGTTCTTCTTCAGCTTGTGGACTCCGTACTCGTTCACCGTCAGGCCCATCTTCACGGCCTTCTCGCGCAGGCGGACGCTGTGCTCCTTGGAGCCCGTGAAATACTGGAGCGCCGCGCCATACGACTCCTCCGGGACGACGCGAACGTCCACCTGGAAGCGGTCCTGGCCGTAATAGACGCTCGTTTTCGTTTCGCCGTGCGCGATGACCTCGACGACGCCCGGCATCGTCGCGGCGGACTTCATCAGTTTCGCGTGGTCCGGCGCGACGGTCGCCACGTCCAGGTCGCGCACGGATTCCTTCCAACGGCGGACGGAGCCGGTCGCGACGGCCTTCGTCGCCCCGCCGGAGAGCCGCAGGTGCTCGACGACTTTCGCTGCGATTTCGCGCGCTTCCCAGAGCGGGACGCGTTCGCGGGTCACGCGCATGCTGGCGATCCCCGCGAGGATCTTCTCTTCGCTCTTCGCGCCCATCCCTTTGAGCGGCCTGACTTTTTCCTCGCGGCAGGCCTTCTCGAGATCGTCGACCGACTTGAGCCCGAGCTCCTCGACGAGCAGTTTCGCCTTCTTCGGCCCGAGGCCGGGGATGCGGATGAGCGCAAGGATCGCGGGGTCGACCTTCTTTCTCAGTTCCTCGAGCGACGCGATCCGCCCGGTCTTGATGAACTCCTCGATCTTCTTCGCGATCCCCTCGCCGATTCCAGGCAACTCGCGGATGCGCCCTTCCTTTGCCAGTTTTTCGACATCCTCGGGAGTCGTCTCGAGTGTCTGGGACGCCCGCTCGTAGGCGCGGACCTGGAAGACGTTTGCGCCAAGGATCGTGTCGAGCGTGGCGAATTCCTGCAGGATAGCGGCGAGGTCGGCGTGGGGCATGCGTGCAGTATGGCGACGCCGGGCAGAGCGGCAAGGAGAGGGTGAAGCGCCGTGTATGGCTGGTCCTGCAACAACGCCAGGCGCTGGGGAAGACTTCTTTTCTCCGCATTCTTCCCCTCCTCCTGCACTTTTCCGAATTCATGCCGTTTTCCTCTAAGACAAAAAAGGCGGGAAGTCGGAAAAGTGCTGGAGGAGAGGAGGACACTGAGTAAAACGACTCCCTGCCACACTTCACCTCTTCGGCATGCCCGCTCTCCTTCCCGCGCACGTATAATCCCCGCCCCATGAAACGAGCCCCGATCTTCCTCGCGACCGACTTCGGCCCCGGCCTCTACGCCGGCCTCCTCAAAGCTGTGATCGCTGGAATCTCGCCGGAGACGCCGGTCGTCGACCTGACCCACGATATTCCCGCGCAGGACGTCGGCCTCGGCGTCTGGCAACTGCGTGCCGCACTCCCCTATCTGCCCGACGGCTCCATCCTTCTCGCCGTCGTCGATCCCGGCGTCGGCACGAAACGCCGCGCACTCTGCGTCGACGCGGGCGGCGTGATCGCGGTCGGGCCGGATAACGGCCTGCTCTCGTGCATCGCAAAGGAAAAGCGCGCCACCGTTAACGCGATCGAGAATCCCGAGTACGCGCTTCCGAATCCCTCCGCGGTGTTCCACGGCCGCGACATCTTCGCGCCCGCGGCAGCGCATCTGGCGAAAGGACTGGCGCCGTCGAAGCTGGGCGCCGCCGTGAAGGACATGCTCGAGGCGGAGTGGGAGCAGCCGAAGCCGGCGCCGGACGGCGTAAAGGGTGTCGTGCTGGCGGTGGACCGCTTCGGCAATCTGCAGACGAACATCCCCTCGGAGGGAAGGCCGGCCGGCGCGACCGTCACGCTCGACAGCACGCGCCTCGGCCCGATCCGCCGCACGTACGCGGATGTCGAAGAGGACAACCTGGTCGTCCTTCCCGGCTCTTCCGGTTTCCTCGAAATCGCGCTTCGCAACGGCTCGGCCGCGCGCAAGCTCCGCGTCGGCAAGGGCGCGACGGTCTTTGTCCGGGATCCGAAATGACGATCGCCTACATCGACGCGTTTTGCGGCGCGGCGGGGGACATGCTGCTGGGGGCGTGTGTCGATGCGGGGCTTGAAGTTAAGGCGCTGGAGAAGGCGCTGAAGGGGTTGCGACTGCCGGGGTGGCGGCTTTCGGCACGAAGCGTGATGAAGGGGCCACTCGGCGCGACGAAGGTGGACGTCGTCATCGGCAAGGGCAAGCGTGCGGTGACGGAGTTCGAGACCTTGCACGATCACGGGCATCACCACAACCACGCTCACGGAATGTCGCTGGACGAGATCCTCGGGCTGCTGAAGCGCGCCAGGCTGCCGAGGTCGGTTCGCGAACGGGCGAGCAAGGCGTTTCTCATGCTCGGGAAGGCCGAAGCGCGAGTTCACCGCAAAACGCTGAAGTCGGTGCACTTTCACGAAGTCGGCGCGATTGACTCTATCGTCGACATGACGGGGGGCATTCTTGGGCTGGAGATGCTCGGCGTCACGCGCGTCGCGGCCACGCCGTTCCCGATTTCGCACGGGCATATCCATTGTGCTCACGGCGTCCTGCCCGTGCCCGGTCCCGCGACGCTCGAGATCGTCAAGGGCGCGCCGACAGCGCCGCTGGACGTCGACGGCGAGACGCTGACGCCGACGGGCGCCGCTCTGATCCGCACGCTCGCGACGTCGTATGGTCCTCAGCCGTCGATGAGAGTTTCCGCCATCGGCTACGGCGCGGGGGACCGCGACTTCCCCGAGCGCCCGAACGTGCTGCGGCTGGTGATCGGCGAAGCGGCCGCTGACGGCGACGCCGACGAGGTCTTCGTCGTCGAGACGAACCTCGACAACGTCACGCCTGAGGTCGTCGGCTACGCGCTTGAAAAGTGTTTCGAGGCCGGCGCGGTGGACGCGTTCGCCTCGGCAATCCAGATGAAAAAGGGCCGCCCTGCGACTCCGCCGCCATCTCGCTTTGCGCACGAAACTTGCGAGAGATTTCGTCGCAGTCAAGACGAAGTACGGGGCGATCCGCGTCAAAACCGGCTCGCGCGACGGGAAATCGCTCGCCGCTTCCCCGGAATTCGAGGACTGCCGCCGTGCAGCGGAGAAGGTCCGCGTACCGCTTCGCACGGTGATGGCGGAGGCGTTGCGGCAGTTCCAGAAGTCCTAGTCGTTCCTTTCCCTTTCCCTTTCCCTTTCCCGCGATCAGGCAGGCAAGCCTCACAACATCGCGGGAAGGGGAACGGGCAAGGGAAAGGGAAAGGAGCACCATGATGGAATGGCTCGAGGGCGTCGGGAATTTCCTGAAGTACACGGTCTCGCTCCCTGAGCGGACGGTGCAGGCGCTCGCGGCGGGCGTTGGCGGCATCTCCAAGATCCTTACGGATCTCGTGCTGCCGGAGGCCTTGCGCGGAACGACCACCTACAAGGTCCTCGTCGGCAACATGCAGCGCCTCGTCATCGAGCGCGTCGGCGACGTCAAGGACGTCTACTCGAAGACCGGCGAGCAGCTCCCGCAGGACATGGTGCAGCGCAAACTCGCGGGGAATGCCGTCGAGGCGCTCGGCCTGATGTCGTTTCACTTCTCGCCGATCTGGCTCTTTGCCGTCGGCGCCGACGTCGTGTCGGGGAGCAAGGCCTACATGGACAGGCTGACGGTCGAGCTGAAGAAAGAAGGCGTCATCGCGCCGGATGCGAAGACCAGCGACTTCGGCGACGTTCTCGGCGCGGTCGAGCAGGCCACTTCACAGTCGGCCAAAGTCCTCGACCTCCCGCCGCTCTCGCAGGCCGACTTCAGGAAGTACCGCCAGGAGCTGACGTCGTCGTACGCGACGATGTTCTCGAAGTCGACAAACCTGATTCCGAGCTTCGATTCGGTCTGGAAGCGCATGACGTCGATCGCGATCAAGGAACACCTCTCGCTCGAGGCCGTCGCCGGCCTCATGACGGTCAACGCCGCCCGCGCCGCGGGCGCCTCGCTCGCCGTCACCAACGCGGCCGGCGGACTGTTCATGGAGAAGGTCCTCGCTTCCTATGGCAACTCCCTTGACGCCATGGAAAAGGAGGGCTACGCGGCCTTCTTCTCCCGTACGATGGCTCCCTACGGGGAGGCGATCCGGAACGCCTTCAACCCCGACCGCGAGACGTACACCGAGTGGCTCGTCACCTTCAAAATGTTCCGGAAGGGCTCGTAGTTCGACTCGCCTGATTTCACGGGTCGCGACCGTTGGCCGCGACCCATGAAATCAACGCTTGCTCACCACAGGGGGACGAAGTGAGTGACACGAGCCTCGGCGGCCCCGGCGGCTACGACTTCCAGAGCACGATGTGGTCCCTCGTGCTCAAGGCGAAGGACAAGCGCGAAGAGGCGCTGAACCAGCTTTTTTCGATTTATTGGAAGCCGATCTACTTTTACGTCCGGCGCAAAGGGAAGAACGTCGAGGACGCGAAGGACCTGACGCAGGGGTTTTTCATCCATTTCTTCGAAAGCGACCTGCTGGACCGTGTGCAGAAGGGGCGCGGGCGTTTCAAGAACTACCTGCTCGCGACGCTCGAGCACTTTCTCGCGAATGAATACCGCAAGGCGCATGCGCTGAAGCGCGGCAAGCCGCCCGTTTCGCTCGACGTCGAGTTGCTCGAGGACGAGATGCGGACCGAGGAATCTCCCGAGCGCCATTTCCGGCGCGCCTGGTGCATGGCGATCCTGCAGCGCGCGATGGACGGACTCGGAAAGGAGCTGGGAGCGAAGTGGAACGGCGTTCGCAAACACCTCGTCCCGGGCGACCGCCCGAGCTATCAGGACACGGCCGCGGAGCTCAAGATCAGCGTGACCGACGTCACGAACCTGCTCCATCGGGCGCGCAAGGGCCTGCGCGAGAAGATCATCGCGGAGATCCGCGAGACGGTGGAAACGGAGGAGGAACTGCAGGAGGAGTTGAAGGAGTTTTTCGAGAGCTTCTGACGAATTGCTGCGCAATCCAATGACAACGACAACTCCAAATCCCAACTCCAACCCCAACTCCAAGTCCTTCAGCCATTTGGAGTTGGAGTTGGAGTTGGGATTTGGAGTTGTCGTGGACGTGCGAATGATCTCGACAGCCGCATTTGGGCAAAGGCCCCCACTTCCCCCTACCTCTTCTCTCACGCAAGGGTGACTTCATGGGGGAACGCGACATGCAAACCGCGGTGCAGTGCAAGAAGTGCGGGAAATCGTATTCCGCCGGCGTGGTGAACAACGACTTCCAGGGGCTGTGTCCCTCGTGCGTCGCGGCGTTTGCTTTTGAAGACCTCTCGCAGAGCCCGCTGGAGCCCCCCGGACCGATCACGCCTCCGCCGGACTACGACAAGACGACGATGTATCTCAAGCCCGGGACGCAGTTCCAGGGCGTGGTGATCGAATCGGTGCTGGGGCAGGGCGGAATGGGGGTGGTGTACAAGGCGCGGCAGATCGGGCTCGACCGGGCCGTGGCGCTGAAAGTGATGAGCGACCGGCTGGCGGGCGACCCGGACTTTGTCAGGCGTTTCGAAAAGGAAGCCAAGGCGATGGCTTCGCTGTCGCACGCGAACATCGTGGCGGTCTACAACTACGGGATCGACAACGGGCGGTGTTTCATCGTGATGGAGTACATGGACGGGGTGAACCTGAGGCAGATTCTGCGCGAGAAGAAACTGCGGCCGGAGGAAGGACTCAGGATCGTGCCGCAGCTGTGCGACGCGCTGGAGTACGCGCATTCGGAAGGTGTTGTACACCGCGACATCAAGCCCGAGAACATCCTGATCGACAAGAAGGGGCGCGTGAAGATCACGGACTTCGGGCTGGCGAAGATGGTGGAGCTGGGGCGGAACGAGCACACGGTAACGGGGCTGGTGATGGGGACGCCGCACTATATGGCGCCCGAGCAGGTGGACACGCCGAAGACGGTGGACCACCGGGCGGACATCTACTCGATGGGCGTCGTGTTCTACGAACTTCTGACGGGCGAACTTCCGATCGGCCGCTGGCAGCTCCCGTCGCATCGCAACGGCGTCGACGCGCGCCTGGACCAGGTCGTGCTTCGCGCGCTCGAACGCGAGCCGGACAAGCGCTACCAGCATGCGAGCGAAATGAAGCTCGAGGTCAGCCGCGTGCAGGAATTCATCCCGGTCGCGCGGCTGGTGTCCGCGCAGGCAACGGGGATCGCGGTCTCGGGAGCGTTCTCCTCCCCCCTCGCCCCCCCCGGCATCGTCAGCGCGCCGTCGCCGGCGAATCCGGGCGTCGTCAACATTTCCTCTCCCGCCGCCGCGAACGCCGGCTGGAACGCGCCCGCGGGGTTCGCGCCGATCCGCCCGAACACCCCCGTCAATCCTTCGCGCATGAGTGGCTGGGTCGGAACGGGGTTCGGCCTTACGATCGCCGCCGTCGTTCTCGCGTTCGCGGGGCTCATCGTCGCAACTTCAAAATACAACTCCGGTCACGCGCCCATGGCGGCACTCATCTGCACCTTCGGCCTCGGCGCCGTTCTCGGCTCCTTCGGATTCCTCTGCAACACCATCGGCCTCTTCGACATCCTCTTCAACACCGGCCGCCGCCACGGCTTCGGCCTCGCCGTCATGACCTACGCCATGGACCTCCTCTGGCTGGCCCTCGGCGGGATGGCCTTCTTCATCGGCGAAAAACCGATGGCGGAGGGAGTGGTCGAGAAGCGGATTTCGGGGCCCAGCGCCGTCACCTTGCCCGCGCGCGCCGCGATTCTCGATTCGGACGCCCACGTGCCGCCAGGATGGGCCCTCGCGTTGGAGAGCCGGAACTACGAAACCCCGCAGGAGCTCGCGCTGCTGTGGAAGACGTCCGGAATCCCGCCTCAGGCAGAGGCGCGCCGGGCGCGGCGGCTTGCCTACGTGACTCCGAACGACGGACCGATGCTGTTCGTCACGGCCATCGAGTTGAGGCCGGGCGCGGACGCCGGCGAGGCGCTCAGGGCGGAATCGAACCACTTCGATTCGGAGTCGGTCGGGAACATGCTCGTGCTGTACGAGGCCTCTCCGAGAAACAGAACCCTCGACCGCGAAGGGTATCTGGAGGTGCGCAGCTGGGTGGAAGAGAACCTCCAGCGAAGCGCAAGCCGGTAGCGCCGGCCCGTCCTACCCGGGATGCGTGTCGTCCGGCGAAATCGGGTCCTTTGTCTCAGGCTCCTGCGGATCCTTAAGCGGCTTCTTGATCTTCGCCGCGCGGTCCGACCACTCCGCTTTTAGCTCCTCCGTCCCGTCCTCGCTCTTAACCACCTCATAGTGGACCACCTGCTTCTCGTCCGACAGCTCGCGGAATTTTTCGCGCACGTCCACCACGTGCTTCGAATCGTCCTGGTCGCCCTTGAACGCCATTTCCGCGTTGCCGATCCGGATCACGTCCCCCGTCTTCAGCGGGCTCTCCGTGATCCTCACGCCGTTCAGGATCGTCCCGTTGCTGCTCTGCAGATCCATCAGCAGCCACCCCTCCGGAGTCTTCAGGATCGTGCAGTGGTTGCGCGACGCCGCGGGCTCCGTGAGCCTGACGAGGCACTTCTGCGACCGCCCGATCAGCGTCTCCACTTCGTCCAGCGGATGCTCGTGCGTGTAGTCGCCTTCTTTGATGACTAGCTTGGCCAAGACGCCTCCCCGTGGTCCCCCGCCGGAGCCTGCGAAGTACGGAAGGTGTCAAGGTGCTCGAGGAAGGGCCGGTAATCGCGTTCTATGCCGAGCCGTTCCGAGAGGGCCCCGATGCGCCTGAGGAACCGCTCGGTCAGGTCTTCGCCTTTCCCGCGCCAGGCGGGGTCGCAGAAGAAGACGCGGCATCCGAGCGGGCGCGCGTGCCGCGCAGTACACCGGTTGTCGCGGAGGTACGGGCAGGCGTCCTTCTCGAACGCCTCCTGCGGCCATCCCCGACGGAGCGCGAAGTAGACCGCCTCGGCCTTCGTGGCGTAGAGACGGTGGCCATACTTCACAAACTGGCAGCAGTCACCGCTTGTCCGGCAAAGGGGGTTCGCGGCAGCGATGACACCGTCCAGTTCCGCGTACATCGCGCCGAGCTCACGCACCAGTGCCGCGCGGTTTTCCGCCGGAAGGACGGAAGTCGCGTCGGCCGGCGCTGAGGGCTGATGGATTGATTCCGGCACGGTCATGCGGTTTCTCCGGGCACTGGGCAGGACCTTTCAAGTCTACTCGCGGACTGTTGGGCTTTGAAGAAAAACGCGGTCAGGACAGTGCGAGTTACGAGTTGCGGGTTGCGAGCGAACGGCTCCCTCACTCGCCTTGACCGACTCCCGGGAGCGTGCTGAAATCCCTCGCATGAGCACCTGGGATGGTCAGGAACGGCGCAAGAAGAAGCGGTTCGGCGTGCGCGGCTGCACGCTGCGATTCAAACGGGGAGGCCTGCTGTCGTTCCTCGCGCTTTACGGCGACCGGCTGATCGCCCTCAACCTCTCGGAGACCGGTTGCCACTTCATCAGCCGGGAACCGCTCACCGCAGGAATGTCGATCGCCGTCCAGATCGAAGCCCCCCAGATCGGCGACAAGATCAACGCTTCCGGAAGCGTCATCTGGTGCCAGAAATCGACGGAACACGACGCGCACCACGTCGGGGTGGATTTCCAGTCGATGCAGAAATCGAGCAAGGTGCAGCTCAAGATCCTGCTCGACAACTCCGTCCTGGAGAAAATCGAGATCACGACGAAGGTGTATCTGAAAGAGATCGAGAAGCTCTGACCGCGGGGTCGAGAGTCGAAGCTCAAGACCGGGTGCGCGCTGTCGTAACTCTCGACCTGTGACCCTCGACTTTCGACCCGTTCTTCCTGAGGCTGCCCCCCATGACTCCCGGCCAGCGCGCGGCGGCCCTCAGAGCCCAGCTCACCGAGGCTTCGCACGCCTACTACGTCCTCGACGACCCGGTGCTGTCGGACGCGGACTACGACAGGCTCTTCCGCGAGCTGCAGGAGATCGAGGCCGCGCACCCGGAGCTCGTGACGCCGGACTCCCCGACGCAGAAAGTGGGAGCGCCGGCGCGCGACGTGTTTCAGCAGGTGCGCCACACCGTGCCGATGCTCTCGCTCGAGAACGCGATGACTGCGGAGGAATTCGCGGACTGGTACAAGCGGGCGGTGGAAGCGGCGGGCGGGACGGCGCCCGAATTCGTGGTGGAGCCGAAGGTGGACGGGACGGCGGTGGAGGCGGTTTACGAGAAGGGGTTGTTCGTCTCGGGTTCGACGCGCGGCGACGGTGAGGTCGGCGAGGACATCTCGGAGAATCTGAAGACGATCCGCGGGCTACCGCTGCGGCTGAAGGGGGACGCGCCCGGGCGCCTCGAGCTTCGCGGCGAGGTTTACTTCCCGGTGAAGGACTTCGAGAAGATGAACCGCGACCTCGCGGCAAAGGGCGAGAAGACCTACATGAACCCGCGCAACACGGCCGCTGGTTCCCTCAGGCAGCTCGACCCGAAGATGACGGCAGCGCGGCCGCTTCGAATCATGATCCACGGCCTCGGGGAGGCGAAGGGCGTGAAGTTCACGGCACACGAGGCGATGCTGAAGGCGCTGGAGAAGATGGGGCTGCCGACGTGCGCGAGGCACCTTCAGCGCGGCCGGACGGCCGGGGAGCTGGCGGCGATTCATGCGGGGTGGCTCCAGCGCCGGGACAAGCTGGAGTTCGAAGTAGACGGCGCGGTCGTCAAAGTCGACGACTTCCGGCTGCGCGAGGAGATGGGCTTCCGAACGCGCAGCCCGCGCTGGGCGATCGCGTGGAAATTCCCGCCGCGCGAAGAAGTGACGCAGATCCTGGACATGACGGTTTCGGTCGGCCGCACGGGCGCCCTGACGCCGATCGCGGAGCTGAAGCCGGTCCTGCTCGGCGGCGTCATGGTCAGCCGCGCGACGCTGAATAACCCCGGCCTCGTCGTGAAGAAGGGCGTGAAAATCGGCGACTGGGTCACGATCCGCCGCGCGGGCGACGTCATCCCCGAGATCGTCGGGGCCATCGTCTCGAAGCGGACCGGCAGCGAACGCGACCTCGAAATGCCCAGGAAATGCCCCGTCTGCTCGACGCCGGTATCCTGGCCCGATGGCGAAGCGATCCCCCGCTGCCCGAACTCGATCTGCCCGGCCCAGGTGAAGGGAACCCTGTTTCATTTCACTCATTTCCTCGGCATGGATGGCTTCGGCGACAGGATCGTCGAGCAGCTCGTGGACAAGGGTCTCGTGAAGGACGCGGCCGACCTCTATCACCTCGACCTCAAATCTCTCGCCGACCTGGAGCGGATGGGCGAAAAGTCCGCGAAGAATCTCCTCGATGCGCTCGAGACCTCAAAGAACACGACGCTCGAAAAGTTCGTCGGCGCCCTCGCCATCCGCCTCGTCGGCGAATCCACCGCCCGCGACCTCGCAAACCACTTCGGCGATATCGCCCCGCTGATGGACGCGACCGTCGAACAGCTGCAGGAAGTTCCCGAGGTCGGCGAACGCGTCGCCAAGGTTATCCGCGAGCATTTCGAAGCGAAGAGCAACCGCCGGCTCGTCGAACGGCTCGTGGAAGCCGGTTTGAAATGGCCGACTCCGAAGAAATCTGAAGGCGGCAAGTTCCAGGGGATGAAGTTCGTGTTCACCGGCGAGCTCGTGAAGATCGGCCGGCGCGAGGCCGAGGCGAGAGTCGCGGAAATGGGCGGGAAGGCCGCCTCGAGCGTGTCGAAACAGACGGATTACGTCGTCGCGGGCCCGAATGCAGGGTCGAAGCTCGAAAAGGCGAAGACGCTGGGCGTGAAGATCGTCGACGAGGACGAGTTTCTTCGAATGCTCGAATAAAACCAGCCGTCAGCTTTCATTTTTCGCGCTTCACCTTCGTCTCTCTCCACCAGGCCTGGGCCGCCTTTGCCAGATCCTCCCGCCAGTCGTCTCCGCCTATGGCCATTCCGTGCTGGCGCGCCCAGTCGCCGATTTCGATCCCGGCGATCTTCTCAATGAGAGCGACGCAGCCGTCGGCGTATCCCTCGAGGAAGCAGGTGTCTTCCGGGTGGTTGCTGTCCCCGCATCCGAATCTCCGCGTCGGCCGCCAGTCTTCCAGATGCGCGGCGATTTCCGGCACGGCGTCCCATCCGAGCGCCACCAGATGGTCCCAGGGCCCTTTCGGTTTCCGGTCTTTCTCGTCCAGATCCCCGTCCTCCTCTCCCGTGACAGCGTCCCTGAAGTGGTAGAGCCAGTACCGTGCCTGCGTCGTCGCGTCCGCCCTGGCAAGATCCGCGGCCGGCGGCTCGACCCAGAGCGCGTCTTCTTCAAGCAGCGATTCGTACGCCTTGATGAATTGCGGCGCGGGCTCCTCGAACATGCCGGGGGGAAGAGCCGCGATCCCCTTCCATCGCGCCAGCAGATCGCGCCGGGACAGCCCTTCGGCGGCGGAATGATCCGCTGCCGCCCTCAGGCGGGCGGCGATCCACTTCAGCATGAAATCGCTCGCCTCACCCGCGTGAAATGGACGGTCCACGAACAACTGGGTGTCCTGGTGAGCCCGTTCCAGGCAAGCGGCGCTGACCTGGCTCAGTCCTGATTCGCAGGCCCACCATGCGTAGGTCAGCGTGATCGCCGAAAGTTGTTCGCCGCCGCCCGAAAGCACGGAAGAACGGTTCTTCAACCACGCCCGGCACTCTTTCGCGAATTCGATCTTCTCGTAGCCGCCGGGAGGGGGGGTGTCTTTGGCGGATTCGGGGGCGAAGTCGCCCTTTCTCGAGCGCACGTGCACTCGAAGGTCGTCTTCCAGGAGAACGATCTCCGCTTCAGTTTCCGAAAGAAGCCAGCCGTTCAAGAAGCGGCTTTCGGGGAGCCGGCCGAAATCGGGGAAGGGAACGCCGGCATTGAAACGCACTCTCAGCTTGCCGGTAACGGAGGGGAGCGCGGCCTTTTCGAAAAAGACGCCGACTTCCTTTCGCACTTCACGCCCTCGTTCGAAGACTCCGAGCTGCTCTTCAATGCGCGCGCGGACTTCCGGGGAGACGCCATCGCGCGTTTTCTTGAGCATGGCCTCCGCCTCAGCGCCGGTTGCCTCGCACCAGCTTCCCAGCTCGGCCTGCGCGCGGTCGCGAAGGTCGGCGTCGTCGGCATCGAGGCTCCGAAGGATCCGCTCGAGATCGGCAGCCGGGTCGGCGGCGAGCGGAAAAGCGATGAGCAGGAACGCCATGGCGAGTCGGCGCACACCGGGCTCCTTGCCGATCGAGTGAGTCACCGCAGTATACGGACCCGGGCGCGTCTCCCTTCACTCCCTATCTCCCATGACCTGCGCTACACTCGTTTCATGCGCGCCGGCGACAACCCCGAAGTCACGAAGCTCGTCGAGCGCGAATCGGCGGCGATCGCGCGCGGCGTAGCGGCGCTCCCCCCGGCCTTTGCCGCTTCGCGCGAGGCCATCGGCGCCCTCCTCGCTTCCCTTTCGCAGCGCCAGCGGTATTTCGCTCTCATCGGCGAGCACTTCTCCGTCTTCGGCTTCGACGGGATCGTCGCGATGGACAGGCTGGACGAGGTGCTTCTGCGCGCGGTGCAGGAAGTCCTCAAGCGCCGGCCGGCGGCGGAAGCGAATGAAAGGGCGGAATCGGGGCTGGCGGAGGAATTCGGAAAGCTGCCCGCGCTGGAGAAACACCCGGTGGGGTACATGGTGCTGTTCGCGGCGCGGAAGATGTTCGAGGGATTCGACAACGTGCTGACGCAGCTGGGGCTGGACGAGGACGACGCGCGACAGCCGTACGAGAACGAACTGCTCAAGCGGGTGGCGTTTCTCGTCGACGCCTACGTGACGAGCCGCTCGACGCCCGTGGCACGGCATTTCGGCGACTTGCGGCGAGAGTACTGGGTCGTGGCCCGGATGCATTGCCGGTGCGGCCAGCCGAAATACGAGGTGAAGATGCAATCGCTGGTGACGGCGCCGGACGGGGCGCACATGGACCGGCTGGACGTGAAGTGCGGGGCGTGCGGGGATGTTCAAGCTCTGGAGTTCCCGCTTCCCCACTTTGGCGATTTGTCGATAGCTTGAGTCCCGGCACGGGCGGTCTGTAGTTGGTAGTCGGTAGTTGGCAGGAAGGCAACGGACTCCGCGGGGGGCGATTGGGCAAGTCGGGGCGGACAGGTCACGGAGGGATCGTCACCATTGGTGGCGGGACGGGACAGGCTGCGGTGCTCGCGGCCTTGAAGGGCGTGCGCGCCACCGCGATCGTGGGAGTCACCGACGACGGCGGACACTCGGGGATGCTCCGGCGGGTGCTGGGGATTCCGCAGGTGGGCGATCTTCGGAGCTGCCTGGCGGCGATCGCGCCGGCGGACAATCCTGTGGCCGAGCTGCTCCGGCATCGATTCACGCGCGGATCCATCGAGGGAACCTCGACCGGCAACCTGATGCTCGCCGCGCTGGCGACGGCGCGCGGGTCCCTCACGCGGGCGGCAATCGAGCTCGGCCGGGCGGCGGGCGTTGCCGTGCGCGTGCTGCCGGTCAGCGACGCTTCCGCGGCCGTCTGCGCCTTGCTGGCAGACGGGAAGGGCGTGAAAGGCGAGTGGGCGATCATCGGACGGCGCAATCTCTCGCCCATCGTGAGCGTCCACCACGAGCCCGCGCTTCCCGCCACGCCCGAAGTCATTGACGCGATGCGTCAATGCGCCGCCGCGATCATCTGCCCCGGCAGCCTCTGGACCGGGATCGGAAGCGTCCTCGCCGCGCGCGGGGTCCGGGCGGTGCTGGGGCGCAGGCCCGTCGTCTATGTCGCGAATCTCATGGTCCAGCCGGGCCAGACCGATGGAATGGACGCGGCGGCACATGTGGCAGCGGTAAGGCGGATGCTCGGGCGCGAACCGGACGCCGTTGTGATCAACACGGGCGTCCCGCCGCCGCAACTTCTGCGACTGTACGCACGGCACGCCTCATCCCCGGTTCCCGCGCCGAAACCCTGGCCCGCGCACTGGATCACACGCGACCTGACGGAGGGACCGACGGCGGAGGAGCTGAAGCGCTACGCACGCGCCGGACAATTCAAGCGGCAGTGGCCGCACTTCATCCGGCACGATCGCAAGAAACTTGCCGCGGCCTTGCGAAGCGCGCTTCGCGGCCTGGGAATCCACTGAGCCAGACGTCCTTCGTTGAACAGAATCCGCGGTCGAGGGCTGGATTTCGCCGGACCTCATTGCTACGGTCCGTCTCCCATGAATTCTCCCGATTCGATTCGCCCCGGACGTCATCGCCTGGACGACGTTCAGGACCCAGCGGACGCGGCCGGTGTTCGGCGCGTCAGCCTCTGGGTGCCCGTCGCCGACCTCACCCGCGTCCTGCTCCACAGCCGATGGAAGTTTCACAACCTCCATACGGCCTATGAAGTCCTGCGTTGCCCCGAGCGGACATACTGCGGCATACGGGAATCGAAGGATGACGAACGGACGGGTTGGTGCTTCGTCGGTCGTCGGGAAAAGCTCCGGGACGCGGAGAATCTGGACTACCCGCGCCCGGCTGGATCGCTTTTCCTCGTATTCGTTTACGAAAACGGCGACGTCGCGGAATGGCGCCTCGAATCTGCGGATCCTTCCGATCCGCTGATGCCGACGCTTCCGGATGTCCGTTTCGGGAGTCTCAAATGGCGGAAGGCGTGACCGACATCCAGGCGATCCTGGACGCAGCTGCCCGGCAGGCGGCAGAGCCAGCACGTCCCGGCGGCTGGTACTCATTGGCTTCGGACCGCGTTTTCTTCCACATCGAGGATGTGCCTTATCGCGCCGCGCGGGTCGACGATCTGTTGACCGTTTACGAAGCGGAGGACGACAAGCGCATCGTCGGACTTCAGATCAAGGGAATCTGAAACCTTCCCGCTGACCACGCTCTCCGGGCCGCGGTCGCGCACGGCCAAATGGAGGTGGCCCTGCTCGTCCTGGAGACATATCGGCGGCGTCCGGTGTCGCCCGAGAAAGACGACGAGTCGACGATCCGGCGTTACCTGCGCGCGTTGCTATCGGTGAGCGGGAAGACCGTCGCTGCCGTTCTGTGATGGTGACGGATGATTCGCGCGCGTGCTCCTGACATTCGGCCTGGTCGTTTCGGAATTGGCCTGAATGAGGCGTGGGGCAGCGGCCGGTCAGAATTGCAGGAGGTCCCTGGAGAGTTGTTCGACCAATGCCGTTCGGGGCAGCTCTTTCGTCCAGTCTTCAGACTCGGCTGCCACCTGAATTCCGCCTCGAAACCCTCCTCCCGCAATTGTCTTGCGAAGGTAATCGACGAACCACTCTCGCTCGGACGCCTCTCCTGTATTGCAACGAAGGTCGTAGATCCGGAAATCGGCCGCGCGATCAGGGAGGTAAACGTGGTAATTCTCGCCGCCACTGTAATTTGCCTTGTGGAATTCGTCGTCCGCGAACTGGCAATACCACTGCCCTTGGTGCTCCTCGTACCCCCTTGATACCGAGAGCCAGCGTTTTGGCGGCGGGAACTTGAGCGCGTCGCCGAGGTCCCGATGGAGCGCGAGGATAGGCTTTACATACAGCGGATCTTCAACTCCCAGGAGGTCAACGGACGTTGCCCGGTCGCGCTGGTCATCGCACCAATGAGGACTGGTTCCTTCGCGCGTAAGATCAACTGAACCAACCTCCTCATAAAAAAGCCGAAGGCACAGCGGAATCGGTCCTATCCACGATTCGATCTCGTCGAGCCTCGCGCGATCCGCCGCCGTGGGCGGGACATGCGCAGCTTCCGGGTGCCCAAAGCGATACCCCATTTCCTTCAGTCGCAAAGCTACAAGCTCGATGTTCGCGCGGACCCGACGCATGAGTCGTCGCCCAACCTCAGTCGCCTGTGGGAGAAGATCGTCGTCGCGAATCGCCGTGTCGACTGCACGGATCTCCTTCCAGACAACCTGGTGGTCGCCGTGGTCGTATCGTTCCAGCCATGCTGGGGTCAACACCCCCTCCCGACAGAGAGCCTCATCCTCGCGACTGGCCGTCAACGGCGGAAACTGCAATTCGCGTCAGCCCCGCAAGCACTCCACCGTAACCGCTCCTCAGCAGCCCTCGGATCATCAGGTCGTCGCCAATCGGCTCGGTCTTGACCTCGAACAGGCGCTCGGCGAGCGTCGGCCCCTTTTTCCCGAGCCCGCCGACGGGCGCGGGGGCGAGCGCGCCGCCGAGGACGGAAGGGGCGATGAAGGCGCAGACTTCGTCGACGAGGCCGGCGTCGAAGAGGGAGCCGAGGATGTGGGAGCCGCCCTCGGCGAAGACCGATGTCGCATGCGGGGCGATCGCGCGCAGGAACGCCGTGAGGTCGATGCCGTCGACGGTCGCTTCGAGCCGGATCACCTGGCAGCCGGCGGCCTCGAGGCGCTTCACCTTTTCGACCGGCGCTTCCTTTGAAACCCCTACGAACGTTTCGACCTCGCGCGCGCCCTTCGCGATCTGGCTCTCAAGCGGCAGCCGCGCTCCGGCGTCGGCGACGGCGCGCTTCGGCGGACGGACGCCCTCGGGGCCTGCGAGCGAGGGATCGTCGGCGAGCACGGTGCCGATGCCGACGAGGACACAGCCGTGTTCCCCGCGGAGGCGGCGGGCCCGCGTGCGGGCGGAATCGCCCGTGATCCATTTGGAGAGGCCGGCGGAAGTGGCGATTTTCCCGTCGAGGGTCATGGCCCACTTGGCAGTGACCCAGGGGAGGCCGAGCGTGTGGGTCTTGAAGAAAGGAGCGTTCTGGCGTTTGGCGATAAGCTCGAGGACGCCGCTGTCGACGGCGATGCCGGCGGCCTCGAGGATCGGGCGGGCTTTGCCGGAGGTCAGCGGGTGGGGATCGGTCGCGGCGTAAACGACCTGGCGGACGCCTGCCTTGATCAGGGCGTCGGTGCAAGGCGGGGTTTTTCCGTGGTGAGAGCACGGCTCGAGCGTGACGAACGCCGTGGCGCCCTTCGCGCGCTCACCTGCCGCCGCGATCGCGTTCACCTCCGCGTGCGGTCCCCCGAACTGGAGGTGCGCCCCCTCGCCGACGATCTCCCCATTCTTTTCGAGGACGCAACCGACGATCGGGTTTGGGTACGCAGCGGGGATTCCCTGAAGCGCGAGTTCCAGGGCTCGTCGCATGGAGGATTCGGCGAGGACGGCCATTCTTCCTACTTTACGGCCGCGGGCTCGCCGACCGGCTCGCCGTAGAGCGTGAGGGCCGTGGCGCGGGCAATTTTCGTCTCCACGAACTTGCCTGCGAGATCACCGTCGCCCTCGAAGACCACGATCCGGTTGTCGGGACCGCGGCCGGTCCATTTCGCCTTGTTGCGCTCGCTGCGCCCCTCGACGAGGACTTCGACCGTCGCTCCGACCCGCGCACAGTTTTTTTCGAGCTGAACGCGCTCCTGAAGCGCGAGGAGCTCGTGGTTGCGCCGGAGCTTCACTTCGGCCGGAACATCGTCGGCAAGGTCGCGCATCCCGGTCGTGCCGGGGCGCGGGCTGTACTGAAAAATGAACGCGTAGCCGAAGCCAATTCCTTCGGCGAGTTTCATCGTGGCGCTGAAGTCGTCCTCGGACTCCGTCGGGAAGCCGACGATGAAATCGCTCGCCAGCTCGATTCCCGGGCACTCCTCGCGCGCCATCGCAACGATCTCGAGGTACTCGGCGTTTGTGTAAGTGCGCTTCATCAGCGCCAGAATCCGGTCGCTCCCGCTCTGCGCGGGCATGTGGATCTGCGGCATGACGTTCGGCAGGTCGCGCATCGCGCGGAAGAGCCGGCGCGTCGCGTGATGCGGATGGCTGGTGACAAACCGGACGCGGCGGATTCCCGGGACGCCTGCCACCGCTTCCACGAGATCCGCCAGCTCCTTCCCTTCCTTCTCGCCGTACGCCGTGATGTTCTGGCCGAGAAGCGTGATCTCGACGACCCCCTGCCCCGCGAGCACCTTCGCCTCCTCTACAATCTCCGGAATCGGCTTCGAGACTTCCCTCCCCCGGGTCCGCGGCACGACGCAGTACGAGCACATCTCGTCGCACCCCTTCATCGCGAGGATGTACGCCTGCCACGGGTTTTCGCGCGGGGCGACGAGGCGGTCGAATTTCGGAATGAACGCGGTGTGGCGCGTCGCGAGGACCGCTTCCCCGGAATCCCGCGCCTGTTCGATCAGCGCCGGCAGATTCTTGTACTGGTCCGGGCCCGCGACCAGGTCGACGTGAGGGAGGCGATCGAGGATCTTTTCGCGCTCCTGCTGCGCCATGCAGCCGAGGATGCCGATGACGAGGCCGGGATCTTTCGACTTGCGGAATTTCAGGATCCCCGCCCGCGAGTAGACCCGCTGCTCGGCGTGCTCCCGGACGCTGCAGGTATTGAAGAGGATGACGTCGGCGTCCTCCTGCCCGGTCGCAGGCGCGTATCCGTGCTGCATGAGCTCGCCCGTAAACTGCTCGGTGTCGAGCTTGTTCATCTGGCAGCCGAATGTTTCGACCCAGAAGCGCTTCATGAAGATTCCGCTATTCCCTGCTCCTGACGCGGAGGCGCTCGTCCAGGAAGGGGGCGTCGTCGGTCTTGGTGTAGAAAACGGTGGCGCCGTGAAGCGTGGAGCAGGTGGCCGTGCGGGTGACGAACAGCTCGAAGGAGCTGATCGGCTTGTCGGATTCAGACTCGGAGGGGACGTCGCTGTCGACGAGAAGCGGGGTGGAGGCGCCGGCGTCGTTGATCCAGCCGATTTCGTTGCCGTCGGGATGGAATTCCTGGTACCAGAGGTGGCCTGTTTCGGTGAAGAAGACGCCGACGGCTTCGTCATCGACGGTCATCCCGCGGGTGGTGGCGTCGTCCGAAATGCCGGGGTCGATGAGCGGGAGGTCGAGGTCGAAAGGAGCCTCGAAGGGAGTCCCGGCGCGCGGGGTGAAGGAGTCGCCGAAGGCCAGGCCGGAGTCGGAGGTGTCGAAAGCGCGGGTGCGGAGGGCGAAGCCGGCGCCGGAGGATTCGGTCGACTTCTGCTCCCGGAAGAACACGTGGATTCGGGTGTAGCCGTGCGGGCGGTCGGGGCTGTCGTCGCCTGAAACGGCATCGAAGAGGCCGGTGTTTTCGCCGGCCGGGGTGCCTGCGAGCGTGAAAGCCTGAAGGCCGGCCTCGCGGAAGTCGACGTTGCTGTCGATCGGGCCCGAGCCGGCGGCGAGACCGGTGCGCTGGGCGTGGACGCGGAAGTCGGTCCCCGACCCGGCATCTGCGTCGACGTTGTAGACCGCGAAGAGGTTGCCGCCCTCACCGCTGTCGATGATGCGGTAATTGTGGCCCGCGTCGTTGACGGCCGGAGCGAGGGACCAGACCGGGGTGTCGCCGCTCGCCAGGATGACCGATCCAGCGATGGGTGCGACGGGAGTCAACAGGTCCGCCTCGACTCGTCCGGCGAAGAGCCGGTCGCCGGCGCCGTCCGGATGCGAATACGCAAGGTTCATGACATCCGGATCGGACTGCGCGCCGCAAATGTAGGAGAGCCCTTCCTGCCACGCGAAGTTCGCGACGTCGAAACCATCCGAGTCGGCGTTGACGGCAAGCGGCGAGCTGAGAGTCTCGGAAAGGCCGGGGATGACAAAGAGCCCGTCGCTGTCGGGGCGTGTGGTGAAGTATTGGGCGGTCATCAGGGAAACGTCCGCAATGGACCCGGTTGCGTTCCGCTGCAGCCAGGCGAGCATGATGTAGTCGCCGTTGCGGCTGATGCGGGCGCTCGCCTGCGTGGAGTTAACGAAGTCGGAGATCACCGGGTCCGCTTCGCTGAGGACAACATGTGACAGGAGCGTTCCGGAAGCGGGATCGATCTCTGAGATGGCGAGCCCTCCTGCGTCGGCAGGGTCGTCCTTGATATCGTCCGGGTCGTCGTCCGATTCCGCGGAAAACAGGATGACGCAGGCGAGCCCCTCGTCCGGGCCGAACGCCGTCGAACCGCCTGCATTTCCGGGCGCCGGTGTCAGGAAATCCGCGTCGTTCCGAAGAGCGTCCGACGGGCTTGAGAACGGCGTGACCGCGTGGAGAACGTCCGCGGCGGTGAAGTCGCCTCCCGACATGTCAAAGGTGACGTATTCAAGCGAAGCGTCTTCTCCAGCGGCGGACGGGCCGTTGTACGTGGATGCCGCGCCGTCGAAGACGTGCCCGGCGAGGTCATCCGATTCCGTCCGGTTGTCGGCCACGACGCGGAAGACGAGGAGATTGTTGTAGGAGAGGAAGGCCGCATCGACCTGCGTTTCCTCGCTCGACGACCCTGTATCCGAACCGCCCATGGCGTCGATCACCAGCCGTTCGGCCGGCCCGATGCCGAAGCCGGACTCCAAAGGCAGGTCAGATCCAAGGGGGAAATCGAGCGTCACGCGACACGCGTGCAACGCGCGGTCGTCAAAACCCGCCACACCGTCATTGTTCTCACGCTGATTCCAGAAGACGACAAGCCCGGTCGTCTGCTCCCCGAACCGGTAAGCGGCCTGACCCTCGTCCCATCGCGCTTCGCCGCAAAGGCCGTCCGTCGCGATCCCGAACGACCTGACGTCTTCGCCCGCTTCGTCTTCCACGCTCAGCCGGCTGGCAAATTCCTGGAAGCCGAACCGGCTTGACAGGTCCGTGCTGAGGCGCCTGTTGAAGTAGGTGGCGAAGAGGTTCCGGTTCACTCCGTCGAGGACGACTTCGCCATCGTCGTCGGCGTCATTCGCCCGCCAGAAGATGATGCAGTCGCCGTCCCTGTCGCTCGCGGTCTCGGAAGCATGGCTGCTCGTGTTGACCCAGGCATGCACGATGGATGTATAGGTGACCGAGCCCGGTTCGTTGCTGGCATCGATCGCGTTCAGCGTTACCGGGGGCGTCCACGAGTCGCCGTCGTAATACTGTGCGAACAGGCTTGCGACGGGTGGGGCGCCGGAGATTGCTCCGTACGTCACGATCATCGTCCCGCGGTCCCCGTTCGGAGTGCACCGGATGGAGCCAGGGATGACGTCCATGCCGGGAGGGCTGAATCCCTTGCTGTCGCCGGCCACATCGCCATCCGCGACCGGCGCGCCTGGAAACTCCGTGAAGTCATACGAAGTCGCCGGATCGTCCGAATCCCCGCTCTTCTTGCAGCCGGTCACGGCCGGCAGGGCAAGAACCGCCGCAAGAATCGCGGACAGGGCCGGCGACAACCGGAGCGCCGGAAGGCGTTTTCGCAGTGGAATCAGACCCATCGGAGCATGCAACGGTACGAATCCGGCTCCCCGTGAGTCAATGCCTATCCCTGCGCTGAAGACGCTCAAATGGCCTATGGCATCCCCGCCAGCATGGCCTTCGCTTCTTCGTTGGCCGGCTCCAGTTCCAGGGCCTTCTGGAACGCCTTTTTCGCCTCTTCCGGCCGCCCGATCTGCCTGAACCAGATCCCTTTTCCGACCCAGGCGTCCGCCCGGCGCGGAGCCAGCGCAATCGCACGCTCAAAGGCGTCTCCGGCGAGCGCGTTCTGCTTCGCACCCCCTGCGGCAAGACCGAGCGTGTAGAGCGAATCGTAGGAGTCGGGGATGATCCTGAGGGCCTCCTGAAGCGCCTTGATGGCCGCCTCGTAGCGGCTGGTGCGCTGCAGGGCGACGCCCAGGTTGTACTGGGCCTCGCTGAAGTCGGGATCGAGCTCAACGGCACGCTGCAGGAACGCGATGGCCTCCTCCCACCGGGGAAGCGCCTCGTTGCGGCGGCGGGCCACTTCAGCGGCATCCGCCGCCGGGGTTGCCCCGGCCTCGAGCTTCAACGCCAGGCCGCTGATCGCGACACCGAGACGGTTGAAAGCGGAGGAGGAATTCGGGTTGGCCTTGATCGCTTCGCGCAGGAAACCGGCGGCCGCTTCGAAGTCCCCCGCCAGGATGAGTGAAGCTCCGCGAGCTTCCATATCGGCAGCGGATACGGATTCCTCGCGGAAGGACTCCAGCAGCGCGGCCAGCTCGGGCTGAGTGACGGCACGATGGAACGACCTGCGAAGGCGGCCTGCGGCGTCGAACACGAACGTGGACGGCAGGATGGCGTCGGAGTTGCCAAAGAAGCTCTTGAGGAAATGTTCGTTCGCGAGGAACTGCGGGTAGGTGATTTCGAATGTCCGGACGGTCGACTTCACCGCCTCCAGGTCCCTGGCCTCCGCCGAAACACCGGCAAACCGGACCTTGCCGCCGAATTCCTTCGCCAGCGCGGCGAGCCTGGGGAGTTCCTCCTTGCAAGGCGCGCACGTCGGCGACCAGAAGTTCACGACGGCCGGCTTTCCGTCCTTTGCGGCCAGCGGCGCCCGGCCGCCTTCGAGGCGGTCCAGTTCGATTTCGAACGAAAAGGCCGGGCGGACTTTCGGGCGCGAGGCGTCGGGCCAGCGCGGCAACGCGGCATCCGTCGGCGCTTCGACGTTTTCCACGATCTCAAGAAGGCGGTCTGCGGGGAGGTTGAGGTACTCCCTGGCGGCGCCGCCCGGCCAGCGGATCCAGACGCGGTCGATCTTGTCGGCGTTGCCCAGGCCGAAATGAAGTTCGCGAGGGACCTGGGACATGAAGCCATCGGTGACACGGACGTATTCCTGCTGTGTGACGCCGCCGGCGGTGAGCTTCACCAGGGCGCCCAGCGCCAGCGGCTCGGTCGAAGTCGCGGTCAGTCGCAGGCGGGCGAAGTGCCGGCGCGGCATTCGATTCTCCATGACACGGAGGCCCTGGAGCGACAGCAGGACGAGGTCCAGGTCGCCGTCGCCGTCGATGTCGACCGGCGCCGCCGCGCGGCCGTCGTCGTCAAAGTCGAGGCCCATGAGGTACGCCGTGTTGAAGAACCGCGGGCAGGGCCCATCGGGGTTGTGGAATTGAAAGTCCCGTTCGTAGCCGCTCCAGGAGCCGCGGAAGCGCGAGTCCTCCTCAGAACGGACAATCGAGGTCTGTTCCTTCTTATCGAAGGCTGACGCGTCGGCGGCGACCTGCCGCCAGAAAAACGTTCAGTAGTCCGGGGTCTTCGGATCCGAATTTGTCGTGTAGCCGTCGGCAACGAACAGGTCGCGGTCGCCGTCGTTGTCGGGGTCCCAGAACAGGCACGCCCAGGCCCAGTCCGCCCAGTTCACCCCCCGTTTGACGCCGGATTCGATCCACTGCCGCCCGGCGGGGACGTACTCGTACATCTGGTTTCCCCGGGCGAGTAGCATCCCGAGTTCCTTCGTTTCCGACTTCACCCCCTTCATGAGCGGAATGATCCGGTTCCCCGCGTGGCTGTACATGTTGGAGATGTACATCGACCAGGCGCCGGTGTTGTCCCAGTCGGCAACCGTGACGCCCATGGTGTAGTTCGAGTCGGCGTCGAAGATGTGGTCGGTCGCGTCGCTGAAGCGCCCCTTGCCGTCGTTCAACCACAGGTGGTTAGGGCCGAAGTCATTTCCTTCGAACAGGTCCGTGTCCCCGTCGAAGTCGAAGTCCCAGAACTTCGCCACGTACGTGTACTGCGTCCCCCTGATGCCGCGCGCCTCAGATTCCTCCGTGAAGGCGAGGTGGCCTTTGTTCATGAAGAGGTGATTGTCGGCGCCGTCGAACGCCATGACCCGGTTGTATTTCGGGCCCTTCGAGTTGCGGTTGCTGTAAACGCAGAAAAACAGGTCGAGAAGGCCGTTCCCGTCGATGTCGTGCGGCACGATTCCCTGGATCGAGAGGTCGCGCTCCCCCGGCCCTATCGGGAAAACGAGCGCTTCGGGCTGGAGCGCCCAGGTATCGCCCTTGCGCTTGTAAAGCGCCCCCTTCGCCTTGTTCCCCTCGTACGAGAGGATCTGCGAGCTGACCAGCTCTTCGACGCCGTCGCCGTCGAGATCGACGCAGAGCCAGGTGTAGCCGCACTCCTCGGGGCGGTTGACCACGGGCCCGCGGGTGAATCCTCCCTGCCCGTCATTGGTGAACAGAACCGCGTCGTTGTGGATCGACGCCGCGAGAACATCGGGAAATCCGTCATGATTGAAGTCCGCGACCGTGAGCCCGCCGTTCGTGACGACGCCGCGCTCGTTGATCAACTCCTGCGCGATCTTGCGCCGCTCCTCGGACTCGTTAAACGCGAGTCCGACCTGGTCGGTGATGTCGCTGAAGGGCGCGAAGCTCGATTCGGCGCGCCATCCCTCCACCAGCCCGAGATGCTTCACCTTCCATGCGTCACCCTCGCGGTTGACGCGCGCCTGGATCACGGCCTGGAAGTCGGCGCGCCCTCCATCCGGAAGGATTCCCGCAAGCTGGAAGTGCGCGCTGAGGAACGCCCGGTCCTCGTCCGGTTCGGCAAGAAACTCGAACGAGCGCCAGACAGCCCGCTCGACCGCGGCCCAGGGACCGATGTGCTCCTTCATGACTGCAATGAACTTGTCCTGATCCAGCTCACCCTTCAAATCCGCCGCTTCATACTGCCGGATCCGGATCAGTCCGTCCGGGACGTCCTTTCCCTCCGCGACTCCCGGAAACCTCGCCCTGAACCCTTTCGCCATCCCCGACGCCATCATCCCCCAGTCGCGCTCCCGCATCCCTTTCAGGAAAGTGCCCTTGATCCCCTTGATCGCGGCGCCGGTCTTCGGATCCTTCCCCCCTCCCGTCGCCTGGTCGTGCAGACCCTCCGACTTCGCAAAGTCCACAACGAATTTCTCGGGGCGCACGAGGAACTTTTCCACCCTCGGCATGCTCGCGAGGTGCTTCAGGTAAACCATCAACGCGATGACCACCCCCAGGACCCCGACGCAGATGGGGATGATCACCGGCACCTTCAGGCGCTTCACGGGCACGACAGGCGGCTTCGCGATCACTTCCCCCCCCTTTCAATCTTTTCGATTTCTTTGCCGTAAGCGCGCGCATTCGGCTCGTTCGGGTCGATCGCAAGCGCCTTCGCGAAGCAGTCCTTCGCCGCGGGGAACTGGCCGAGAACGAAGTGGAACTCGCCCTTCATCCCCCACGCGTTCGCGTTGCGGGGCTGAAGAGTGACGGCGCGGTCGAAGCACTCCAGCGCAAGCGCGGCCTCGCCTGCCTTCCCTGCCGAGTTGCCGAGTCGCAGGAGGATCACCCAGTCGTCGGGGCGGAGGCGGCGCGCGTTCCGGTACGCTTCGGCGGCTCCCTTGAAATCGCCCTTATTGTGAAGAGCGGCCCCGAGGTTGTACCAGCCGTTCCAGTACTCGGGGTCCAGCACCACGGCCCGGCGGATGTACGCGAGCGACTCGTCCGGACGGTTGAGGGCCAGGAGCACAAGGCCCATGTGATATGTGGCGAGCGCAGAATCCGGATCCACGGCGAGCGCCTTCTTCATCCATTCCAGGGCCTCGACGTCGTTCCCCAGGTAGTGCGCACGGGCGCCCCGCCGGTCGAGTTCGAGCGCGCCGGTCCCCTCGTCGCCGAACGAGGCCAGCAGGTCCCCGAGTTCTTTTTCGCCGACCGTGCGGCGGAAAATGCGCCGAAGCGCGCCGTTGCCGTCGAATACGAAAGTGGAAGGAAGCGGCGCGTTGGCTTCGGGGCCGAAAAAGGACTTGAGAAGCGCTTCGTCGGCGATGAAGACCGGATACGGCAATGCGAAGGACGTCGCCGTGGCGCGGACGGCGTCGAGATCCCGGGTCTCGACACTCACTCCCGCGAATTGTGCGGCATCGCGGAAGCGCTCCGATAGCGCGGCGAGGCGAGGGAGTTCCTCCTTGCACGGCGCGCACGACGGCGACCAGAAATTAATGACGGCGGGGAGACCCTTCGCGGCCAGCGGTCCCCTGCCGCCGTCCAGTTTCGTGGCGGCCGCATCGAACGAGAATTCCGGCCTCGCGCGCCGTCGCGATCCCTCCGGCCAGCGCGGAAGCTCGCGGGCGTCGAAGCCGTTTTTCCCGCGGCGGATGGTGACAAGCCGGTTGGCCGGCACGTCCAGGATCGTCTGGGTCTCGCCGCCCGGCCAGGTCACCTCGACCCGGTCGGCCAGCATCGCCTCTCCGAGCCCGAAATGCAGGTCGAATGGTACCTGGGTCGCGAATCCATCGGTCAGGCGCGCGTAGTCCTGCTGCGAGACGCCGCCAGCGACGACCTTGACCAGGGCCCCGAGCGCAGCGGCCTGTCCATTTTCACCCTCGAGCCTGAGCCGCAGGTAACGCCGAGGCGGCGCCGTGTTCTCGACCGCGCGCAGGCCCTGAAGCGAGAGAATGACCAGGTCGAGGTCGCCGTCCCCGTCGAAATCCGCCGGCGCCGCGGCGCGACCGTCGTCGTCGAAATCAAGGCCGCAGACGTAACCGGCATTGGGAAGCGTGGGCGAGGGGCCATCGGTATTGAAGAAGAGAAAATCGCGCTCGTATCCGCTCCACGAGCCGCGGAATTCCCGCATCGCCTCTTTGTCCTGGTTGGGCTTCCGCTTCTTCGTCTCCAGTGCCCTGGCGTCGGCGGCGACCTGCCGCCAGAAGTGAGTTCAGTAGTCAGGGGCGTTCGGGTCGTCGTTGGTGGTGAAACCGTTGGCCACCCAGAGGTCGCGGTCGGCGTCGTTGTCGACGTCGAAGAACAGGCACGCCCAGGCCCAGTCCGCCCAGTTCACTCGGCGCGTCACAGAGGTCTCACGCCACTCCCCGCTCTTCCGGTCGCGCTCGTAAAACTGGTTCCCCTGCGCGAGCAGCAGGCCGAGGCGGCGCATCTCGGGACCCATGTCGTCCGTGAGCAGAAACACGCGGTTCCCGGCGTGGCTGTACATGTTCGAGATGTACATCCCCCACTGCCCGTCGTTTTCCCAGTCGGCAATCGTGACGCCCATCGTGTAGTTTGTGTCCGCGTCGAAAATGTGGGTCTTCGCGTCGGAAAAACGCCCTTTCCCGTCGCTCAGCCAGAGATGGTTCGGGCCGAAGTCGTTCCCCTCGAAAAGGTCGAGGTCGCCGTCGAAATCGAAGTCCCACCACTTCGCGACATAGGTGTACTGCGTCCCCGTAATCCCGCGCGCTTCCGATTCCTCAGTGAACTTGAGGCCACCCTGGTTGACGAACAGGTAATTATCGGCGCCGTCATGGGCCACGACCCGGTTGAATTCTGCGTGCTTGGAGTCGCCATTCGAATAGCAGGCAAAAAAAAGGTCGAGATCCCCGTCGCGGTCGAGGTCCGCCGGGACGATTCCCTCGACATTGACCGAATGAAGTCCGATGGGGGCGTCGAAGCCGATCCATCGTGTCTCCCAGCCTTCGCCGCGCCGGATGTACACGGGGAAGCGCGCCTTGCCGCCCGCATCCACCTTGATGAGCCCGCTCACCAATTCGTCCGATCCGTCCCCGTCGAGGTCCAGCGCCATATAGGCATACGCCACGTCGTCCGGCGCGACCTCAGGCCCCTTCTCCCGCACGAATCCGCCCTTGCCGTCGTTCAGAAACATCGCCAGAACGCCGCTCTGCACGCAGGCGAGCACGTCGGGAAACCCGTCGCGGTTCCAGTCCGAGACGACGAGGCTGCCCGAATTCGTCAGGCCCCGGTCGTCGATCATCGAGCGACGGATCCTGCGGTTCGCTTCAGACTCATTGAAGTGCAACCCGGTTTCGTCGGTGACATCGACCCAGGGCGGGCGCGAGGCATCGAGGCGCGTCCCCTCGACCCACTCGAGGCGCTCGATCCTCCAGATTTTTCCGTCGGCGGTCGAGACCCGGCCGCGCATCGTGCCGCTGACGTCGGCGCGCAGGCCGTCGGTCTTGCGCCCGGCGACCTGGAAGTGAAGACTGATGAACGCGGACTTGAGCCCGGGGTCGAGCAGGAATTCGAACGGCCGCCAGGTCGTTCGCTCAACGGCCGCCCAGCCGGCCATGTGATCGCGCAACACGCCGAGGAACGCGTCGGCCCCGAGCTCGGGAAGCCCCTTCGCCTCGTACTCGCGCACCCCCATCCACCCGTCCGCGACCTCGCGCCCCGAGAGCGGCGCCGGAAACGTCCCCCTGAACCCCGGCGCCAGTCCTGTTCGGGCCAGCCTCCAGTCCATCTCCTTCAGTCCCTTCACGAATTGCCGTTTGACCGAGCCGTTCGCGACTTCGTAGGTCGCTTCCGACAGCTCAACGTTCTGCACGTATTTCGCCGGTCGCGCGAGCGCCGCCGCGCGTGTGGTCCCTGTCTGCCCGCGCTTCTCGACGATCACAATCCCCACCGTGAGCAGGAACGCGCCGACTCCCGCGATCAGCATCCCCGTCCCGCCGCTTGCAGGATTCGCGCTCACCGGATCTGCTCCAGCCACTGGGCGGCCTCTTTGTCGCCGGGGGTCATCTGCAGGACCCTGCGCAGGATCGCCGCCGCTTCCGGCCCCTTTCCAAGGTTCGACAGCACCACGGCCTTCGACTTGAGCGCTCCGGTCTGAAGCGAGTCCATGGCGATGGCGCGGTCGAATGCGAGAAGGGCTTCGTTCAGGCGCTTGAGGCGCCACCAGCAGTCCCCGAGGCCCCAGCAGGTTTCGTATTCGTCGCCGCGGATGCGGATCGCCTCGAGGTACTGCGCGGCGGATTCTTCGAACCGGGAAGAGAGCCGGAGGACTTCAGCGAGATTGTGGTGCGACGGCGCGAACTCGGAATCGAGGCGGACGGAGCGCTGAAGCGCGGAACGGGCTTCGTCGTCCCGTCCGAGCCGGTGGTACGCGACGCCGAGGTTGTAGAGCAGCATGGCGTCATCGGGACGCAGTGCGGCGGCTTGCTTGAGATAGTCCACGGACTCTTCGTACCGGTCGATCTCAAGGAAGCGGTTCCCGCGCCGCTCGAGATCGGCGGCGGAGAGGCCTTCGTCCCTGAGGGTTGACAGAAGGGCCTCGAGCTCGCCGGCGGCGATCGGGCGCTGGAAAACGCGGCGAAGATGTCCGCCTGCGTCGAAGACGAAGGTGGAGGGCAGAATGACTGCGGCGCCCGCTCCGAAGAAGCTGCGGACGAGAGCATCGTTCGCGAGGAACTGGGGATACCCGAGCCTGAAGGTGGACACGGACGATTTCACGCTCTCGAGGTCCGTGACCTCCGTGCTCACTCCCGCGAATTTCACCTGCCCCGTAAACCGGTCCGCGGCGGCCGCGAGCAAGGGCAGTTCGCCCTTGCACGGCGCGCAGGTCGGCGCCCAGAAATTCACGACGGCCGGCTTCCCCTTCTCCGCGAGAGGTCCTTCGCTCCCATCCAGGCGTTTCGCAGCGATCTCGAACGAAAACTCCGGCGCGAGCCGCGGCCGCGTCTCATCCGGCCAGGCGGGAAGCTCGGACACGCGCGGCGCCGCTTCCCCCGGCCTGAACTCGAGAAGACGGTCGGCCGGAAGGTTCGTAAAGCGCGCCGGCGCTCCTCCACCCGGCCAGGAAATCTCGACGACGTCGATCTTCTCCGCATCGGCGAGGCCGAAATGCAGCTCGGCGGGGACCTGCGTCAGAAATCCGTCGGCGATCCTCATGTACTCCTGCTGCGTCACGCCGGCCGAGGTGACTTTCACAATCGCGTTGAGCGGAAGCGCGCGCGACGGCCCGGCAGAGAGCCTGATGCGCGCGAAATGCCGCTTCGGCGCGGTGTTTTCCATGAGCCGCAGCCCCTGCATCGAGCGGCACACGAGATCCAGATCGCCGTCGCCGTCGATGTCCACCGGGCAGACCGACCGGCCGTCGTCGTCGAAATCCAGCCCGTAAAGGTAGGCGCAATTGACAAATCTCGGCGCCGGCCCGTCCGGATTATGGAAGAGGCAATCACGCTCGTACCCGCTCCACGAGCCGCGGAATTCCTTGTTCACTTTCGCGGTCACCTGCTCCGCCCGCGCGCCCTTCTCCACCCCTTTCGCATCGGCGACCACCTGTCGCCAGAAATGCGTTCAGTAGTCCGGCGCCTTGGGGTCCGTGTTGGTCGTGTACCCGTTTGCGACGAAGAGGTCCTTGTCCGCGTCGTTGTCCGCGTCGAAGAAAAGGCACCCCCACCCCCAGTCCGCCCAGTTCGTCCCGCGCGCCATCGCAGTCTCGCTCCAGACGCCGTTCAACCGCTCGTACATCTGGTTCCCCTGCGCGAGGATCATCCCCAGCCGCTTCATGTCCGGACTGAGGTCCTTCGCAAGCGGCACGATCCGGTTTCCCGCGTGGGAGTACATGTTCGAGATGTAAAGGGTCCAGTCGCCCGTGTTGTCCCAGTCCGCCAGCGTCACGCCCATCGTGTAATTCGAATCGGCGTCGAAGATGTGGTCCTTCGCGTCGGCAAAATTCGCCTTCCCGTCGTTCAGCCAGAGGTGATTCGGACCGAAGTCGTTCCCCTCGAAGACGTCGAGGTCGCCGTCGCCGTCGAAATCGAACGCCTTCGCGAGATACGTGTACTGCGTTCCCGACATCCCGCGCGCCTGCGATTCCTCCCTCAGGTCGAGCTTCCCGTAATTCATGAAGAGCCAGTTGTCCATCCCGTCGTAGCTCGCAACGCGGTTGAATCCCGCCGCGAGCGATGCCGCGTTCGAATAATTGCAGACGTACAGGTCGAGGAACCCGTTGCCGTCCACGTCCATCGGGACGACGGCCTGCGTCAACACCTCCCGAACGCCCTTCTCCAGGGGCGCCGCGAGCGCCTTCGGGCGAAGCGTCCAGCCTCCGTTTTCCTGCACGTAGATGCCGCTGAACGCAGTCTGTCCCTCGTACGAGAGCACCTGTCCCGTCACCAGCTCGTCCACGCCGTCATTGTCGAGATCGACGCGGAGCGGGCTGAAGCCCGCTTCGCGCGCCTCCTTCATCGGGGTCGGCGCGCGCACAAATCCGCCTTTGCCGTCGTTCAGGAACAGCGCCGACTCCGTCTCGGCCCGCGTCGCCAGCACGTCGTAAAACCCGTCCCCGTTCCAGTCGCACACCAGGAGACCGCCGAGCGCCGCGACGCCGCGGTCGTTGATGATCTGCGCGCGCAGGTTCCGGACCTCGTCGCTTTCGTGAAACATCAGCCCGCACGCCTCCGTCACGTCCCTCCACGGCTTGTGTTTCGCCTCGCCGCGGCACCCCTCCACCCACTCCATCCGCCGCACCTTCCAGGCCTTCCCGTCGCCCGATACGAACTGCGCCCGCACGATCCCCGCCAGATCGGCGCGCGTCCCGTCGGGACGGACGCCGGCGACCTGGAAGTGGATGCTGGCGAAGGACGCCAGGCCGCCGGTGTCCATGAGGAATTCGAAGGGGCGCCAGGTGGTGCGTTCGACAGCGGACCAGCCGTCGACGTGCTCCTTGAGGATCGCGATGAACGCCGCCGCTTCGGAATCCGCCCACTGCGTCTCACGGTACTCGCGCAGAACGACCGCAGCGTCCGGCAGCTCCTTCCCGTCCCTCGGCTTCGGCCAGCGCGCCTTGAAGTCGGGCGTGAGCGCCGCCGCCACCATTCCCCAGTCGCGCCCCTTCAGCCCTTTTACAAAAGTCCCCTTGATCGCCGGGTTCACAATGTCGAACGCGTCTTCAGACCTGACGATGTCCGCGACGAACGCCTTCGGACGGGGCACGAATTCCCCCGCCTTGACAGTGGGACCCCGGCGCAGCAGCGCCAGCGCCAGTCCCGCGGCAACGACCGATAAAAGGCCGCCCGCAACGACCAGGCGGCGGCGAGGAATTTCGGCGGCTTCGGGCACGACGGCGATCCCCTGAACTTGGACTTCCCCGAGGAACGGGAATTCTATCCCGCCGTCGTACGGACGACCACGGGATTCCCCATGGCGCCCCTCCGCAGCCTATCGGCCGTTATTTCCGCCGGGTCCCACCAGGCCCTTCCCCGGACGCCCCGACGCCGGATTCGCTCCGGGAAGCCAGCTCTTGTCCATCTTGTCGAACATCTCCTGCTGGGTCTGGGAAAGAACCGCCCGGACCCGCTGCTCCGTCTCCTCGCGTATACCGCTCTGCGTGTAGATCGCTATCCCGGGCTCGTCGGAGTTGGACATCATCTTCGCAACTTTCGCGAATTGCTCCTTCAGGACCTTCTCGACTTCTGCTTTCTGCTCCGGAGCCAGGGTCATCCCCTTGCTCATCTGCTCCACGCTCTTGAGGGCATTGCCCATCTGCTTTTCCGCGTACCGCTTGGCGTCCGCTTCGTGCCTCTCGCGCGTCAGTTGCTCGTTCACCGCGATCACGGCCTTCTTGAGGGCCTCCGGATCCACCGGTCCGCCGCCCGAGGCGGGGATGCTGCCCAGTGCGATGCGAATTTCGTTCAGCTCCGACGTGACCTTCGAAAGCTCGGTCTTGAGCGCCACGATTTGCGCAGCTGCCGCGCGTTCACCCGCTGTGGAGCCGGAATCTCCGTTTCCAGCGCCTGACCTGGCTCGGTCGTCATCGGACTTCCCGCCAGGCCGAGCCTGGAGATCCTCCACCTGCGACGTCAATCGTAGGAGCCCGACACCCGTCCCGATGGAAATCAGGCACGCCATCGACCCCACCAGCATCCCTGCCACGCCGCTATTCATCTCGCCTCCTCAACGATTCTGGCGCTTGTCAGCGCCGGTTCTCCCCAGTCATCAGTTTCAGCCACTCCCGCGCTTCCTCGTCCGACGGGTTCAGCGCCAGCGACATCGTCAGGCACTTCTCCGCATCCGCATTCTGCCCTAGCGCCTTGTGAAGCCGGCTCTTCCACTTCCACGCCGCGGCGGATTTCGGCTCCGCCTTGATCGCCCGATCAAAGGCTTCCATCGCGCGGGCAACCTCGTTTTTCTGGGCGAACACCCGGCCCAGGGGGACGAGAAATTCAGCCTTTTCCCCGCCGCACCTCAGGGCCTCATTGTACTGCACAATCGCCTCGCCAAGTTGGTCCGCATTGTGGAAGGCGGCGCCCAGGTTCATGTGCGCGTAGGCATCGTCAGGATCAAGCTGGATAGACTGCTGAATCGCCGCGATCGACTTTTGCAGTTCGCCCAGGCTGAACCAGGCCATGCCCAGCTTGGAGTACGGAACCGCGCGCGACGGCGCGATCCGGATCGACCATTCCAACAGGGGGACGGCCTCGGCGGCCTTTCCGGACTCCATCAACTGGTTGGCCCGGACTTCCAGGTCTGCGGGCGAAGGCTCGTCGCCCGCCATCGATGCGAGAAGCGTTCGGATCTCGGTGTCCGATACTTCCCGCTGGAAAACTCGATTCAGGCGTCCCCTCGCGTCGAACACGAAAGTCGACGGCAAAATGGCGGATCCTCCCGGCCCAAAGAAGGCAGCCATGAGCGCCTCGTCAGCAACGAACTGAGGATACTTCACGCCCGCCGCTTCCGCCATGCCCCGCGCTGCGTCAAGGTTCACCCCATCGACGCACACGCCCGCAAAGCTGACGTCGGGCCCCAACCTCCCGGCGAGGACGCCCAGCGCGGGCAGTTCCCGCTTGCACGGAGCACACGTCGTGGACCAGAAGTTCAGCACCGCCGGCCTGCCCGGGGCAGCAAGCGGCCCGCGCTTCCCGTCAAACCCGGTCGCCGTCGCGGCCGGCGTTCCCGGCAACGCTTCCTTCGGCCGGGAGTCTTCGGGCCACTTCGGAAGCGTGGACACTCGGGCGGCCGACTCGCCTTCGTCGAGTTCGATGAGGCGATCGGCAGGGAGATTCTCCCACCGCTCGACTCGTCCTGTGGGCCAGCGAACCTCGACGGCGGTGACGGCGTCCGCGGCGTCGAGGCCAAAGTGCAGGTCGGCAGGAAGCTGCGACTGGAAGCCATCCGTGACTTTCACGTAGTCCTGCTGTGTCACGCCGCCTGCGGTGACCTTGACATGGGCTCCCAGCGCGAGGCGATGGCCTGAAGAGGCCGTAAGCCGCAGCCGCGCAAAGTGGCGCGGTGGAAGCCTGTTCTCGAAGAGCCGGAGCCCCTGCAACCCGAGGCACATCAGATCCAGGTCGCCGTCCCCGTCGATATCCACCGGCACGGCCGAGCGCCCGTCGTCCTCCATGTCGAGCCCGAACAGGTAAGGTGCGTTGTAAAAGCGCGGACAGGGACCGTCCGGGTTGTAGAAGAGGTTATCTTTCTCATAGCCGCTCCAGGATCCGCGAAATGCCCGCTCCAGGACGGGATCCTTCCCCTTCGGCTTGTCTCCCTTCGTCATGGCGGCAGCGTCGGCGACTACCAGTCGCCAAAAATGCGTTCAGAAATCGGGCGCAGATGAGTCCGTGTTGCTCGTGTAGCCGTTCGCCACGAAGATGTCCTTGTCACCGTCGTTGTCCGGGTCCCAGAACAGGCAGGCCCAGGCCCAGTCCGCCCAGTTCACGCCCCTCTCGATCCCCGTCTCGCTCCACGTCCCCTTCTTCCGGTCAAATTCGAACAACTGGTTTCCCTGCGCCAGCACCATGGCGATGCTCTTCAGATCGGGCGAAATCTCCGCCGCAAGCGGCACGATCCGGTTCCCCGCGTGCGAGTACATGTTTGAAATGTAGAGGCTGAACTCCCCCGTATTGTCCCAGTCCGCCCACGTGCAGCCCATCGTGTAGCTCGATCCCTCGGCGAACTTGTGGCCCTTCCCCTCAGCGAAAGTCCCGTCCCCGCGATTGAGCCAGAGCGGGTCGGGGCCGAAATCATTCCCCTCATAGATGTCGATGTCCCCGTCCCCGTCGAAGTCCCAGAACATCACGCAGTAGGTGTACTGCGTGCCGTGGATCCCTCTCGCGTCTGACTCCTCCTTGAAGCGAAGCTGCCCCTTGTTCATGAAAAGGAGGTTGTCGGCCCCATCGAACGCCATGAGATGATTGAACTCGGACTGGGACGATCCCCGGTGCTTGTAACACCCCAGGAACAGGTCCAGCTGGCCGTCGCCGTCGATGTCATGAGGCACGATGGTCTGGACATTGACATCCCGCATCCCGACCGGAATTTCAAATTCAAGCCGGTCGCGCAACATCTCCCAGCCGGCTCCCTTGCGCACATACACTGGAATCCGTGCCCGTGTCCCCTCGTAATCGAAGACCGCGCCGCTCACGAGTTCATCCACTCCATCGTTGTCCAGATCCACCAGCAGATAGGTGAACGCGCACATTTCCGGCGGGATTTCCGGTCCGGACTCACGGGCGAATCCACCCCTGCCGTCGTTGAGGAACAGCACGGTCTGGTTGAAATACTTTGTCGCAAAGACGTCCCAGAACCCGTCCCGATTCCAGTCCCCGACCGTCAGCCCGCCAGTCACGACGATCTCCCGGCTGTCGATGATGTCCGCTTGAATCTTTCGGTCGGCCTCAGATTCGTTAAAGTGCAGCCCGACAGCATCGGTCACTTCCCGGAAGGGCCGGAATCTGGCCTCAGCGAGGTAACCCTCAAGAAAGCGAAGCCTCTTCAGCCTCCAGGTCCCCTCCAACAGGACCAACCCTGTTTCCAGCGTTGCATTCAACTCCGCTCTCGTACCGTCGGCACGGGGTCCGGCAAGCTGGAAATGGAGGGTGGCGAATGCCGATGTTCCGTTCTCGTGCAGGAGAAACTCAAACGGACGCCAGGTCGTGCGCTCGACGCTCGTCCAGTCTCCGGTGAAGCCTTCGATCCGGTCCAGCAGCTTCGCCGGGTCCAGGTCGGGGGTTTCCTGGCGCCCCATTGCGCGAAGGACTACGTCGCTGTCCGGAACGACCACTCCGTCGCCTCTCGACGGAAAGCGTCCCAGGAATCCGGGCGCGAACGCCGCCATCGACGCGGCCCGGTCCCGGACGCGCAGGCCCTTGACGAACGCCCGCTTCACGTCGGAATTCGCCTTCTCAAACGTCTCTTCGGATTTCGTGATGTCGAGGACGAATTCCTCCGGGCGCGGAAGGAACGGGTCCTCTGTTTTGCCGGGCTTGAGTTCGGGTTTTCCGGCGCGCAGGAGGAAAATTCCTGCGATCGCGATGCCAACGGACGCAATCCCGACCAGCACCAGGGAAAGTCGCCCTGCAGAATGCCCGTGCCGGGCCATTCAGCGCTCCCTGGAATTCGAGAGCTGCGACAGGTACTTCAGCGCCTCCTCCAGGTGGGGATCGAGGCTCAGCGCCGTCTGAAAACTCCGACGCGCTTCTTCAGTATGCTTCAGAAACATGTGAAGCTTTCCCTTCGAGACGTGCGCGCGCGGCTTCATCGGATCCTTCAGGATGGCTTCTTCGAAAAGTCGCAAACCCAGGTCCGTCTTCATCGCCTCGGCGGCCGCATTTCCATACAGGACCAGGTAGTCGTACTCGCCCTTCCGGTGCGAGTACGCCGCTTCGTAGTGCTCCAGGGATTCTACGGCGCGGCCTGTCGCGTGAAGGGCCAGCCCGAGATTGTAGTGAGTGTTGGGGTTGCCTGAATCGAACTGCAGGGATTTCGTGAAGGAGGCAATGGCCTCTTCATTTCGCTCGAGCTTGACCATGATGATTCCTCTGGTGAGCCAGGCCGAGGAACTCTTCGGGTCGAGGAGAAGCGCCTGCTCAAGGACGGAAAGTGCCCGGGGGAATTCATCGCGGCTGAAGTGGTCGTTGGCGAGGAATTCGAGCTGGCCGACGGTCAGGGGATCCTCCTTGAACGAATCGAGGAGGAGCTGCAGCTCTTCCTCCGTGACGGCCCTGCGAAAGATCCTCCGAATCCTGCCTTTATGATCGAACACGAAGGTGGACGGCAGGATCGCTTCGCCGCCTTCTCCGAAGTAGCTGTTCATGAGCTCGTCGTTGGCAACGAACTGGGGGTACTCGAGGCCGAAGGCCTTGACGGAAGACCGAACGCCGTCGAGGTCGCGGGTTTCCACGCTGACGCCTGCGAACTGGACCTGGGTGCCATACCGCCGGGCGACCTTTGCCAGTGCCGGGAGTTCTGTTTTGCACGGCGCGCAGGAAGGAGACCAGAAGTTCACCACGGCGGGGAGTCCCGTCTGCGCGAGGTGACCCGACTTTCCGTCGAGGCCCAGGGCGGTCGCCGAGGGGGAAGCGGGCGGCCGGACCGGGGGACGGGACTCTGCTGGCCATTTCGACAGCACGGCTGCATTGAACGATTCCGATCCCTCCACGAGTGAGACCAGTCGATTCGCGGGAAGGTTCTTCCAGGATTGCACGGCCCCCGAAGGCCAGGTGACTTCAACACGGTCGATGCGATCGGTGTCGCGCAGCCCAAAGTGCAGGTCCAGGGGTACCTGGGACTGGTATCCGTCCGTGATCCGGACGTAATCCTGCTGAGTGATGCCGCCGGCCGTAAGGCGCACGAGAGCGCCGAGCGCGATCGGATTCGATTTTGTGGCCTCAAGGCGCAGGCGTGCGAAGTTCCTCGGAGCCCATGTGTTTTCCATGAGATGAAGGCCCTGGAGACTGAGCACCAGGAGGTCAAGATCACCATCTCCGTCAAAGTCGCAGGGAACGGAGGAACGCCCGTCGTCCACGAAGTCAAGGCCGTACACGTACGCCGATTGGAAGAACCGCGAAGAAGCGCCGTCCGGGTTGTGAAAAAACACATCCCGTTCGTACCCACTCCAGGATCCGCGGAACTCCCTCACGGATTTCTGGTCGAGCACCGTCTTTGTCTTGAGCATCTGGGCCTTCGCATCGGCGATCACCGATCGCCAATAGAGAGTTCAGTAATCCGGCTTCGAGGCATCGCCGTGGGACGTGAAGCCGTTGGTCACAAAAAGGTCCTTGTCCGTATCGTTATCGAAATCCGCGAAATTACAGCCCCAGGCCCAGTCGGCCCAGTTGACGCATCGCTCGACGGAACACTCGCGCCAGATCCGCGTGGACGGATCGCATTCATACTGCTGGTTTCCCTGCGCCAGGACACGGGCGGTCTCCCGAAGCTCGTCCGAGATTCCTGCGGCAAGCGGCACGATGCGGTTTCCCGCGTGCGAGTACATGTTCGAGATGTGAATCGCCCAGGTCCCGTTGTTGTCGTAGTCGGCGATTGAAACACCCATCGTGTAATTCGATCCCTGTTCGAGAGTGTGGCCGGGAGTCCTGGCGAATTGTCCGGTTCCGTTGTTTGTCCACAGGACATTGGGTCCGTAGTCGTTGCAATCCATCAGATCCAGGTCTCCGTCGAAATCGAAATCGAAGAATTTTGCGGTGAAGGTGTACTGGTTCTCCACAATTCCCCGGGCGTGCGCTTCCTCGGTGAATTTCAGATTTCCCTGGTTGATGAAAAAGTAGTTTGGAGTGCCGTCGAATGAGGCCAGCGAATTGAAATCCTCCTTCAAGGAATCGTTGTCCGAGTATCCGCAGAAGTACAGGTCCAGCAGTCCGTCCCGGTTGATGTCCACCGGAATGATTGCCTGCACCGTGATCACGCGGTCCTCTACAGAATTCGGGAATTCGAACGCGCGCTGAAGGCGCTCCCACTCCGCGCCTTTGCGCCGATACAGGTCGAACCAGCCCACACCCTTCCCGTACTCGTTGATCAAGGAACTGACCATCTCCTCAATGCCGTCCCCGTCGAGGTCGACGGCAAGCCACGTCACGGGCGTGTCGGCGCGACGCGAATTGGGACCCGGCAGCCGCGTGAAACCTCCTTTGCCGTCGTTCATGAAGAAAACCGATTCCTGACGGTTGACGCTCGCCAGGACATCCCAGAACCCGTCCCGGTTAAAATCCGCGACCGCCAGGCTGCCGAAAGCGGAGTTGTTCCGGTTGTCGATCACTTCCTGCTTGAGATTGACGAGAGCGTCAGACTCGTTGAAGTGGAGACCGACCGCATCGGTGATCTCCCGCCAGGGGCCGGAGCGCCCCTCGATGCGCGTTCCCTCGATCCATTCGAAGCGGCGAACTTTCCAGGCTTCACCTTCCTTGACGGTCTGAACCCGAACGGAGCCCGAAAGGTCGACGCGCCGGCCGTCGGAATGCGGTCCTGCGAGCTGAAAATGGAGCTCGCAGTAGGCCGATGACTCCGGGAGGTCCGCGAGAAACGTGAACGGTCTCCAGGTCGTCCGCTCAATGTTCGTCAGCCCCTCCATGTGCGCCTGGATGATCGTCCAGAATCCGTCGCGGTCCGTTTCCTGCAACACGAGATCCCGGTATTCGCGGATCAACAGGGAGCCATCCGCATGTTCGCGCCCCTCGGCCGGACGCGGGAATCGGGCGCGGAAATCCGCGGTCATTCCTTTCCGGGCAAGGCCTGAATCCCGCTCCCGGAGCCCCTTGACGAACGTTGACTTGACGGACTTGCCCACGGCGTCGGAAAGTCCCTCAGACTTCGCGATGTCCGTCACGAATTCCTTCGGACGCGGAACGAATCCGGAAGGCGCCTCCGCGGGTCCCTGGCGCTTCCAGACCAGCGCAATGGCGGCGCCGACAGCGACCAGGAGGATGGCAAGTCCCGGCAGGAACAGTTTTCTAGATCGGGGCGGCATGGCAGAGCCTCTTCGAGAATTTCAGTAAATGGTGAAGTTTCGCAGGCGGAAGGGCGACTTCTGTATCATTTCGCAAATTCTCCGGCAAGCGGTAGTTGGAAATTGGCCGGAGGCTCAAAAAAACCAGGCCCCGGGACAACCCCGGGGCCTGGCGGTACGTTACTTCAGGGCCGGCAGGAACTACCTCCCGCCTTCCAGCACACGAACCTGCCAACGTGCGTCGCCGCTTCCAGCGTCGAAATCCTTCTGCCAGAACACCATCGCGCCGTGACAGGTGTCGCAAACGCATGCTCTCGTCCACCAGCCGTCGGAGAAGTTGATCTCTTCGTTCTGATCGTCGTCAACGAGCGCCGGATTTGAGTAGTCGTCGTCGGTCGTGCTGCCACTTCCGCCTTCCAGCAGGTACCAGCCGATTGTGTTGTCGTTGTTGTTGCCGCCCTCAAACTGCTGGTAGTACAGGTGGCCCAGCTGCTCGAAGATCAGGCAGAGACGGTCCCCTTCAACAACGACATCCTGGACGAACGGATCGCCGAAGCCGGAATTGTCGCTCTGTGCGAGAGCGAGCTGGAACGGGTAATCGATCAGGTTCGGAGTAAAGGCTTCGGAGAAGACGACCCCCGAGCCCGTTTCCGTGTAGAACGCGCGCGTCCTGATCGTGAACGTGTCGTTTGCCAGGGTCTCGGAGAATTCATCTTCCCCGAAGAACACGTGGACGATACCGGCAGGAGCAGCGCGTGATTCGTCGCTGTCCACTCCGAACACGCCGATATTCGTGTGGGACGCAGTGCCGACCAGCTGCCTAAAGCTGGAGGTCCGGAAGTTCAGGTTGCTGTCGATCCGGCCCGAGCCAGCCGAAGCTCCGGTGCGAATCGCATGGACCTGCTCGTCTGTGAAGCCAGCGGTGTCAATGTCGCGGTCGAAGGCGCAGAAGAAGTTCCCGCCTTCGCCGCTGTCGATCGCTTCGAACCTGTTGCCGCCGAAGCCGACAATGTCGCCTCCGGAGAGGAGTCCATCGTCGTCGTCCGTCGTCACCAGCGTATCAGGACCGGCGGTGAAGATGGCCGTCGGACCGGCCAGGTCGGCCGTCAGGCGGGAGACGGCAACCTCGTCGTAAAGCCCGTCGCCCTGCTCGAAGAACAGGTTCATCACCTCGGCGTCGGACTGAAGGCCGCAGAGGTAACCGAGCTGGCTCTGGAAGCCGAACCAGTCGACCGGATCGCCGTCAATGTCGATGTTCACGTTCAGCGCAAACGTGGTCACCGTGCCGATCGCCGCGATACCGACAACTGGATCGCGCGAAGTACGGTAGTGCGCTGCCCAGACGCCGAATTCGTCACTGGCGCCGCTGTCAACGATCTCGCGCCAGGCGATCATCAGGTAATCGCCGTTGCGGCTCATCTGCATGTCAACTTCTTCGGACTCGACATCGTCGCTGAAAATGAGGCCCTGCTCGAAGTCGAGAAACACGTCGCCAATGTCCGCTCCCGTCGCCGGGTTGATCTGGCTGATCACGAGGTCGCCCGAGTTGGTGATGGTTCCCACGTAGGAGCCGGTCACCTCTTCTGCCAACTGGGTGTGGAACTGGACGATCTCAAGAATGCCCTCGTCAGGACCGTAAGTCGAATGACCGTCGAGGAAACTGCCGTTCTGGTTGATGTACTGGGCGTCGTGCTCGTCCGTGTCCGTCGAATCCGGCGTCGAGGTCTGGATGTGATCCGTGGCAAAGAAGTCCGTGCCGGCGGAGTTGAACGTTGACGTCTGGATCGTGATGTCGTCATCGTCGTTCCCGAGGAAGAAATCCGGGGACGCCGTGTCGTCGGAGGCCACCCTCTGGAAAATCGTGAAGTTGTAGGTGATGTACTCCGTGTCGCAGAGCGTCTCATGGCTGTCGATGCCCGAATCTGAAGCGCCGAAGGTCAGGATATTGACCTCAAGCGGAATCGTCGGAATGATCGGGTCTTCCGCCGCCGTGGCCGCGTCCAACGGATAGCGGGCCCACAACGTGGTCGGGTCAAACGCGACCGAGTTGTTGATGAGCTGGTTCCAGAACACGACGATGTGAGTCGTTTCGTGGCCCCACTGATACTCGTTGCCGTAGGTCGCCCAACGCGCCTCACCGCACAGGCCATCCGAAATCAGCCCGTGCATCTGAACGTCTTCACCGGCCTCGGTGTCGACGTCCACCTTGAAGCCGAACTTGTCGAACCCGCGGCGATACTCCGTGCCGGCTGCGGTTGTGTGATTCGTCATGTCCGCGAATTCCCGACGGAAATATGTCGAGAAAAGAGCGGTGTTCGACCCATCCGTGCCGCCGGAAGCGAAATCGACTCCCTCCCAGTGGATGATGGCGTCGCCGTCACGAGCCTGTGCTGCGCTGCTCGTGTTGCCGGTGGTGTTGATCCACGCCACCGTGATGTCATGCGTCGCGACGTCGTTTGAGCCGAAGAAGCCGGAAGTAAAACCTCCGGGAGTCGTCAGATCGACCGCCGTCTCGAGCGGAACGCCAGGCCGGAACGTGCCGTCGTAGTAATGGATCCAGGCCTGCTCGCCACCGCCGACGAAGCTGCCGGTGCTTCCGGTCGCGTACGCCACCATCGCGATATCCCGGTCTCCGTTGAAGTAGACCCGGATGTCGCCCGTGCTGCTGACGTTGATGCCGGCTTCGCTGAAGCCGCGCTGATCGTCAGCGACATTCCCGGCCTGGACAGGAGCGCCCGGGAAGTTGTCCGTCGTAAAGATTACGCCATCGCCGGCAGTGTCGTTGCCAGAGCGCTTGCGGCGGCAACCTGCCGTCGCAAGAACGCAGAGGCAGAGGACAGTCGTCAGCGTCCAGAACCGCTTTCCTGTCAACATCAGTGGTTCTCCTCGTTAGTTGGTTTGAAGTCACAATGGGAAGTCTCGGCTTCCCGGTTCGACATGCTGTCGTTGACTCAGGTACGGCATCGGACCTGCTGGAATGATCTACGATGAGTTTTCGGCTTCGATCGGTGCGGTCGACCTCCTTTCAAGGCGCGTCGAAGGGAGCCTATGAATCCAATTTTTTTTGGTTTGCTGACGACGGGTCGCTTTCTCACGGCACGGGACCGACGGCGCGACGACACGAGAAGCGCCCCGACGGATGCGCGAGAAGAGCGCGCTACGTCGGCTCGGGAATCAAGGCTCGTTCCGGCGTCGCGCGTTGGGCCGAAGGCCACGGCGACAGCGGGAACCCCACTTCACAACACCCCTCCGCACCGACTCAATGAGGCGACGCGGACCCTTAAGTTCGGCAAACAGTAGCGTGGTCCGACAAGACGGGTCAAGCACTATTTAGACGAATTTCACCCCCCGGGCATTACAGGATTTATGGAGCGTCCCCGAAGCGCGAGTACACGGGGACTCCGACGTTCGAAGATCGGCAGAAATGCGGGTGCGGCTTGAGCCGTTCATAATGGGGCGGGCAGGCGGGCGAGCGGGCAGGCGGGCAGGCAAAAAAAAGACCCCGTTTCCGAGGCCTTCCTCATAGGTTGTTTTTCTTGCCTGCCCGCTCGCCCG
>WSZJ01000270.1 GCA_009773755.1 Planctomycetota bacterium
AGCTGTCACCGCCGAAGAAGGCCCCGGAACTGCCGCCGAACGGTTTCGTCCGCAACATCTCGGGCTACATCCCGCCGGCCGAGGACGCTTCAAGGGTGCAGGTCAGAGTCGCACCGGACTCCGACCGCCTGCAGATCCTCGAACCCTTCGCGAAATGGGACGGCAGGGATTTCGAGAAGTGCCCGCTTCTCCTCAAGGCGAAGGGGAAGTGCACGACCGACCACATCTCCCAGGCCGGCGTCTGGCTGCGCTTCCGCGGCCACCTCGACAAGATCAGCGACAACATGTACCTGGGGGCGATCAACGCGTTCACCGGCGCGGCGGGGACGACGGTGAACCAGTTGAGCGGCGAGAAGGGCGTGTCGGTGCCGAGGGTGGCGCGCGATTACAAGGTGAAGGGGCTGCGCTGGGTCGTGGTGGGGGACATGAACTACGGAGAAGGGTCCAGCCGCGAGCATGCGGCGATGAGCCCCAGGCTGCTGGGCGCGGCGGCGATCCTGGTGAGGAGTTTCGCGCGCATCCACGAGACGAATCTCAAGAAGCAGGGCGTCCTGCCGCTGACGTTCGCGAATGCGGCGGACTACGAGAAGGTGCTGGAAGGGGACCGCATTTCGATCGGCGGTCTGGCCGGGCTCGCTCCCGGGAAGCCGGTGACCGTGAAGCTGCACCACGCCGACGGGAAAACCGAAGAATTCGAGGCGAAGCAGACGCTCAACGAGGAACAGATCGGCTGGTTCAAGGCAGGCTCCGCGCTGAACATCCTGCGGTCGCGATGAACCCTGCGGAGTCACCTGCGACCCGCGCCGGCTCCAACGAGCTCGTCCGCGCCTTCCGCGAAATCGGCCGCGCCGGACTGTCGGCGCCGGGACTTCCCGAGGCGTTGAACGGCATGCTGGCGGCCGTCGCGCCCGTCCTCCCGGACAACTGCCTCTCGATCATGCTCTTCGACCAGGACCGGCGCGACCTCATCACGGTCGCGCAGCGCGGCCTCGACGAAAAGGGACTCCGCATCCGCTTCAAGAGCGGCGAAGGCCTCGCCGGCTGGGTCGCGGCGAAGCTCCAGCCCGCGATCGTGAACGAGCCGGCGAGCGACGCGCGCTTCGTTCCCGGCCTCGACGGCGGGCACCCGATCAAGGCGATCATCGCGGTTCCGCTGTACGCGATGAGCCTCTGCGCGGGCGTCTTCAACGTGCACAGCCTGTCGCGGACCTTCACTCCCGACGAAGCGGACCTCGTCGAACTTCTCGCCGCCCTGATGTCCGCCGAGATCCAGCGCCGCCGGATGGCCCAGCTCATCCTCACCGACAGCCTGACGCAGGTCGGCAACCGCCGCTCTTTCGAAAACGTCCTGCGCATCGAGACCGCCCGCGCTCTCCGCTACGGAAATCCCCTCTCCATCGCCGGCCTCGACGTCGACAACATGCGCGACATCAACGCCACGCACGGCGACCGTATCGGCGACGTCGTCCTGCGCAACCTCTCCGCGCTGCTGCGCGGCCTCCTGCGCACCCCGGACCATCTCTTCCGCATCGGGGGCGACGAATTCGGCATCCTCCTTCCGGAAACCGACGCCGCCGGAGCGATGAAATTCGCCGAGCGCGCCCGCGTCGCCATCGAGGCCTGGACGCACGCGTCCCTGCCGGACGGTCTGAAAGTGACCGTCAGCATCGGCGTGACGACGTACCAGAACGGGGAAGAGCCGGAGCGGATCATCGCGAGGATGGACGACGCGGAAACGAAGGCGAAGCAGGCGGGGAGGAACCGGGCGGTGAGCGAGTAACGGCGGTTCGGAGACGGGAGAAGGGAGATCTGCGCGCCTACTTTCGATGCGCCCACCAGAACGCGATGTCCTTCGCGAAGTAGAGGTAGACGAACACTACGATCAGCCCGATTCCAAATCCGACGTACTTTCCGCGGAATGACCTGATGCGCCACTTCAGTTCAGCAGGCCATTCTGATTCCGGAAGATCCCGCCCGCACTTCGGGCAAAACACACGCGGGAACAGGTACGCGATCGTCGAGAACTGCCCCGTCATCTCGTAGACGACGTCCCTGCGACGCGAATTCACGAGCGGCGCCCCGCATTTCGGACACGGGAAGCTCACTTCACGAGTCCTTCGAGCTCGGCATGAAGGGCGCGCCACGCGGAGAATTCGCCGCGCACTTTCTCGAAAGCTTCGAGGAGCGGGATCGTGACGCAGCGGCGGTAGATGGCCTCGAGCGACGTGCGGAAGTGATCCGCGGCGCGCTCGGCGACTTCGCGGGCGGCGCGGGCGACGTCGCGGCGGGCGAGGATCGACTCGAAGAAGTAGATGCCGACGGGGGCGATGCCGGCGGCGGCGATGGTTTCGAAAAGCGCGCCGGCGGCGGCGAGCTCGGTTGCAAACGAGGCGGCGGCGGCGCCGCAACCGCCCGCGGCCGTCGCGGGGAGGAGGTGCTGCGCTACCTTGCCCTTTCCGCGCCAGCGCTGACCGTCGTGCTCGCGCGAAAGTTCCTCCTCGAGGCGGAGAAGCGCGTCATCCTTCATCTTCGCGAACGTCGCCTGGTCCGGCGCGCCTCCCGGACGGCAGATTTCCGGAAGCCGCTTGAAGAATGTCTCCGCGTCGTGGTGGTCGTTCCAGATCCGCGAGTGAACCTTCTGCCCCGCAGCGGCACCCGCTTCCGCACGGATCTGCCCGGCGAGCTCGCGCCAGTCGCGGACGGCGGCGGGCCTGAAACGCCACTCGGCGACCATGCCGACGGGGCCGGGGAGGAGGGAGGCGAAGCGGTCGCGGAAGCGGTCGCGGATGGCGCGCGAGAGGTCGGCGGTGAAAATGTCGGGGCCGAGCTGGATGCGGAGCCAGCGGAGGAAATCCTCCTGCCGGCCGGAGAGCGCGGCTTCTTCGGCGCGGAGCTGGTCGAGGCGGCCGGGGAGCGCGAGGGCGTCGCCGACGGCGCGGGCGGCGTTCTGGAGGAAGCGGAAGATGTCGGCGGCCTTGAGTTCGCGGACGAATTTCTCGGTGAATTTTGTGCGGAGGAATTCGGCGAAGGCGGCGAAGCCCGGGTGCGCGGCGCCCTGCAAGGCGGAGACGGCGAAGACCTGCGGCGCCTCGATGCCGTCGCCACGCAGGGTGGTCGTGAGGTCGTTGAGGCAGAGTTTGAGCTGTTCCCCGGGGAGAACGTCCGCCTTGTTGAACACGACGACGAACCGCTCGCGGATCTTCGCTTCACGCGTCAGGTACTCGCGGTGGAGCAGCCCGTCGTTGTACTTGTCGGGATCGACGACCCAGAGCGCGAAATCGGCTCGCGGCAGCAGGCGGTCGACGAGCGCGCGGTGCTCGACGGCGCGCGAATCGAAGTCGGGCATGTCGACGAGGACCAGGTGCCGCAGTTCCTCTTCGCCGTGTGCCTCCGCCCGGATCTCGGGAGCGAAATCCGCTGCCTCGGCCGCGTGAGCCGCGTGGACGTAGGCCGTCGGCTGCGCCGTCGTCGGCCTGCGGCGCGACGCCTCGCTGACCGCGCGGCCTGCGATCGCGTTGATGAGCGAGGATTTCCCGACTCCCGTTCCCCCGAGAAGAACCGCGCGAAGCGGCCTGTCCAGCGCTTCAACCCGCGCCCTTGCGTCCGCGAACGCCTTGCCGCCACGAACGCGGAAGCCCGGTCGAGCCAGGCGAGAAGCGCTTCCTTGAAGGTGTTCATTTTTCGAGCGCGTCCAGGAGGGCGGGGACGTCGCGGCGGAGGTCTTCGAGGTCGACTTCGAGGCCCGGGAGTCCGGCGAGCCCGGCGTCTTCCTTCGCGAAAGCCTCGGTCCATCGCGCGCCCTGCGCCCTGGCGAGGTCGGAAAAAATCCTGAGGAAGCGCTCGCGGCCGCGCTTTTCGAGATCGCGCACGAGGTCCCAGTTGATCGCGCCGACGAAGACCTTGTCGAGGAAGACGAACAACGGGCCGGCGAGGAGTCCCTCGACGAGGCTGAAGGCGCCGCCTGTGTGGGCCATGACGGTGACGCTCATGCTGACGTAGAGGATCTGCATGACGAAGAGCTGGACGCTTTTCTTTCCCTTGATGTCACCGACGAGCCGGTCGAATTCGCCTTTCTTCCAGGCGTCGAATTCAGCGAGGCCATTTTCGTAGCGGCTTTCGACTTCGGGCGCGGGCATGAGCGACGAGGAAAACGCGCCGGACGACGCGAACGCAGCGCCGGTGGGCGAGCCGCCGAGCGATTTTGCAAGGCGTTCGTGTGCGAGGCCGAGATGTTTGCGCGCGGCCTGGCGGTTGTTCTCGTGGACGCGCGCGATGGCGTTCTCGATTGCCGGGCGGTTTTTCCTGATGGCGCGACCCAGGGAGCCGGTGACGCGGTCGAACAGCGCGGTGAGCGGGCCGATGACCTTGTTCGAGAGAAATCCGACGACCGAAAAAAGGTGTTCGCGCACGGCCTGCGACACGCGGTCGAGATCGTTGGACTGGTCGAGCTTGACCTCTTCCAGCAGCGCATTCTCCGCGGCCTTCGCCTCGGCCGCGCCGGACGCCCGCCCCGCGCGCAGTGCGATCGCCGCGTTGCGCAACGCCACAAGCACCGGGTCGTCGAGCGAATCCGACAGCGCGCGCCACGAGCGCCGCAGCTCCGCGAGGCGCAGCCGATCCGCGGCGTCGCCGAGGAGGAAGCGCTTCAGGATGTCCTCGAGCCGTCCGCGGGCCG
>WSZJ01000271.1 GCA_009773755.1 Planctomycetota bacterium
CCGCGTCGTCGCCGGAAGGCTGCTGCCCTCGGCCGACGCCGCGGACGCGCAGGAACTCCTCCGCTCCGTCGCGCGCACCGCGCCGGACGACCGCCTGCTCGCCCGCGATGTCGACCGCTTCCCACGCCGCCGCCGCCCGGCCACGGTCCTGCTCCCGCCGAAGCCGAGAGAGACCGAGTGGACGCCGATCCTCGCCTACCAGATCCAGCTCCCCGGCGACATCCTCTGGGAAACGGCTTCCGCAAGGCGCGACCTCCTGTACGTGGCGGGGTTCGGCAAGGGCGGCGCGGTGCTGGCGCGGTCGCCGTGGAGCGAAACGGTGCAGACGCTGACGTGGATGCCGGCGTTCAATTACCCGCACATTCTGGAGCCCGGGCTGGACGCGACGCGGCCGGTGCTGTTCGCGGGGTCGCCGGGGCCCCGGCTCGAGCTGATGACGTTTCCGCGCAACGACGCGATCCCCCACGTCACGCCCGCGGGCACGCCCCCATGGTTCCCCGACGAAGTTCTCGGCGCCGCCGTCGCCGACCTCGGTACCGTCTGGGTCGTGCGCGAGCACCTCGACCGCCTGGTCGCGTGGGCCTACACACAGCAGGGAGCGATCTCGGCGATCTACCCGCTGCCGCAGCTGGAAGAGGCGCTTCCCGACGGCGACTCCCTGCGTTCCTTCGCGCCGATTCCCAGCGTCGCTCAGCGCCTCAACCTCTTTGCCGCCCTTGGTCCGCGCCTCGCCCGCCTCGGCCGCGACGGCGCCGTCGCGACGGTCGACCTGCCTTCGAACATCACGGCGCTTTCCGCCTCCACCCTTCCCGACCGCTCCATGGTCGCCGCCGCCTTCGAGGCCGGCGGCGCGGTCATTTTCGATGGCCCAGACCTGTCAAACGTCCGTCGCTTCGCCGAAGACCTCTCCGAGCCGCTTCTGACCTTCACGCGCGACGGAACCCTGATCGCCGCGGGCGAAAAAGAAGCGCGCGTCTTCGACACGAGCGAAGGGCGGGTCTACGAGAGGGCCGTTTTCCCCGTGCTCGGTGGAAGGCCTGTCGCGGCCGTACCTGGGCCGAAGCCGAACGAGTTCGCGCTCGTGATGCCGGGAGGGGAAGTCCGGGTTTATCGGATTCCGCGGAAGTGAGGCTGGAGCTACTTGGATGTGAAATGACGCCAATTTACGGGTGAAGTGACGGCAGGACTCCCGGGGAAGGCCCATTTCATATTGAATATTTCATATTATATATTTCATACTAATTCGTTCTCCTCACGACCCCCGCTCAACTCCCCGCCTTGACCCTTCCCCTCGCCTCAACGTTTAATACTCCTCCTGCAAGGCATGCCTACCGCCCCCGAAACCCTCAAAGCTCTCGAAGAAGCCCGCGCCCGGGCTGAATCGCTGTTTCATACCTATTCCGGCGCTTGCTCCAAGGCCTCGAACAAACAGGCGCGCGACCTGTTCGGCCGCCTCGCTTCCTGGGAAATGCATCACTTCGAGGAAATGGATCGCGCGCAGGTCGCCCTCAACGCGTCCGACGCCTGGGTGGATTACGCCTCGACGGACTTCGAACAGTCGGATTCCGGGTCCTCCGACAAGAAGGACACCTGGGAGAGGTCGACAGGCACTTACTTCAACGAGCAAGAAGCGCTTGCCTCGGCTGTTGAGCACGAGCGCGCCAATTACACTATGTTTCTCGGGCTCGCGGCGAAGGCGAAAGCGCAGAAGGAACGCGAATTCTGGACGGCGCTGGCCGCGGACGAGGACTGTCACCTGCGGACGATCAAGGAACAGCTCGAATCGCTTCGCGGCGATGGCAAGTGGACGTGGCTGGAGGTTCAGAAGAAGGGAGCGCCGAAGCCGAGCGTTGCTGCAGCGAAGGCGGCGGTCGGGCAGATTTCGCCGATTTCCACTCTCGATCTTCCAGCAATGCGGAAGAAAGGCACGCCGGGTGACTCGGCGAGCCGGGGAGATCTCGAAACCGAGCTCCTGCCGCCGGGATGGGAGCAGATGGAGCCGGAAAAGTCGCAGAAGTTCCGTGAGGTGGGGTGGCAGCCGCCGCAGATATCCGACCCGAAGACGCCGGTGCCGGGGGGGGACGTGAAGCCGCCGCCGACGGCGCCCTCGCCGGGAGGCGGCTGGGTTCCGATGGGCTCCGACGTCGCGCCCAGGCCCGCCGCGCCCGCCGCGAGTTCGTGGATCGCGGAGGACAAGCAGCACCTGATGAAGCCGGCTCCAGTCGTCCCGGAACAAAAGCCCGTGCCGAAAAAAAAGGCGCCGTCCACCGCCCGCCTGGTCGGGCACCCTTCGGAACAGCGATCCGTCATCCCCGGCTTTCCCTTCCCGCCGACGGACACCAAGATCATGGATCGCCCGCTTGCCCACACCGGCGGCCGCTGGGTCTACGAGGCAAGCGTGAAAACCGTCGAGCAGCTCTGTGCCCCCGATGCGCCGCCCGCCGAAGCCGACGCTCTCGCGCTCATCGCGGGGCGGGCGAGAAGAACATTCCTCGAAATCGTCAACCGACGCGGCGCCCAGGGCTGGGAGCTTCTCCAGCTGGCGTTCCAGAAGGACTCGGTCGTGTTTTTCTGGAAGAGGCGGGAGTAAGCGCGGAAGCCCGGTCGCCATCCTCGACCGCTCCCGGTCGTTTAAGATGAGCGATCCACACAATGAAACGCATCCTCCCGCTTCTTCTCCTCGGCGCCGTCCTCAGCGTCGTCATTTTCGTCATCCTCAAGGCCCGCTTCGGCAGGAAAGACCAGGACGGCGAGGCCGCCGAATCAACCGAGAGCGCCGCTTCCAAATCGAAAACCGGCCCGCGCGATTTTCAGAAGTCCAAGGCAGGCCTCGTCAAGACGACGGACATCGAAAAAGGCGCCATGCTCGATCCGAATGCGCCTGAAACGCCGCTCGGCGATTACGTGACTGTGAGGGAAAAGGTGCTCGCGAAGTGGCGCGCGACGAAGATCGACGTCGAATGGGACGGGCTGCCGCTTCCGCTGGCGCTGGCGGACCTGGCGCAACGGTACGGCCTGGAAACGAAGCTGGACCCGGCGGCGGAATCGGTGTCGGAGACCGTTCTTGTGGAGCAGCTGGAAGCGCTGGCGGCGCTGGAGTTGATCACGAGGTCCGGAAATCTTTCCTGGGTGGTGACCGCGTCGGGAGAGCTCTGGATCATGCCCCTCGACAAGCTCATGTCCTACGCGCCGCCTGCGTGGTTCGACCTGAAGGACCTGTGGAAGGCGCGCGAGGCCGTGCTGACCGACCGAAATGCGGGGGTCGTCCGGGAGCCCGAGCTGGCGAAGAAGCTGCGCGACATGGCGATTGCGGCAAGGGGAATCCCCGCGGGCGACATCCCGGCGCTCCTCAATTTCCTCTCGCAGGTGACCGACGTGAACTACGTCATGCGCCCGGCGGAGCGGCCCCCGGCGCTTCCTGCCCTGGCGCCCATGGAAGGCGAGTCGCTCGACACGTTTCTTCGAAGGGCGCTCGAGCCGGTGTCGTACACGTTCACCGTGACGAAGGAGTCCGTGATCGTGCTCTCGAAGGAGCAGGAAGAAGCGGAGAAGAAGGAAGTGGCGTCGCGGGAGGACGAGCGCAAGGGCCGGATCGAGGCCGAGAAGGAATTCTGGAAGAAGCAAGTCAACGTCGGCGGCGAAAATGTGTCGCTTCGCGATCTCTCCGAAGAATTGTCGCGCGCCCTGAACGTGCCGCTGGTGATCGACCCTCGTTCCGCCCGCCGGTCGGCGCGCTACACGTTCAAGGCGATTGAGCGCCCCGCGCAGGAGATCGTCGACATCATGAAAAAGGGGGCGCCGGTCGAGATCACGTTCCGCGAAGGGCGGATCTGGGTGCTGGCGCCGGAAGATCTCCACGAGTAACCCTGAGTTGCGAGTTGCGGGTTGCGGGTTGCGAGTGAACGGCGTCGCGCACGAAGACTTCCCCGCAACTCGTAACCCGCAACTCGCAACCTGTCGTTCGCCGTTCGCCGCTTCGCGACACAGCGGTTAACCTGTAGCCACAGGAACATGACTTCACAAATCGTCTACCTGGGCGTCGCCGCCGCCCTCATCGGACTCAACGGGTTCTTCGTGCTCGCGGAGTTTGCCCTCGTCAAGGTGCGGACCACGCGCTTGCGCGAGCTTTCCGAGGCGGGAAGCGCCAACGCGCGGCACGCGCTCACGATCCTCTCGAAAATCGACGCCTACCTCTCGACCTGTCAGCTGGGCATCACGGTTGCTTCGCTCGCCCTCGGCTGGGTCGGCGAGCCTGCGTTCGCGCGGATCATCTCGCCAGCGCTCCACGCGCTCGGTGTCCACGGCGCCACGGTCATCCACACGACCAGCGTCATCTCCGGATTCGTCCTGATCACGGCCTTCCATATCATCCTCGGCGAGCAGGCTCCGAAGCTCTTCGCCATCCGCAGCGCCGAAACCGCGGCCCTTGCCGTCGCCCGCCCGCTGCGCGTTTTTCACACCCTGTCCTACCCCGCGATGTGGATCCTGAACGGCGCCACCAATCTCGTCCTGCGCGTCTTCCGCATTCCGCATGGATCCGAGCACGAGCTCGCCCATTCTGAAACCGAACTCAAGATGATCCTCGGTGCTTCCCACGACCAGGGGATGTTCACTCTCTCCCGCCTCCTCATGATGGAAAACGTCCTCGACTTCGGCACCCTCAAGGTCGAAGACGTCATGCTCCCCGCCGCGAAGGCGGCGCTCCTCGACACCGCGAAGTCCTGGAAGGAAAACCTCGAGATCATCGAGCACACCCTGCACTCCCGGTTTCCCCTCGCCGCCCCGCGGATCGAGAAGGAAGTTCACGTCAAGGACATCGCTCTCGCGCTGGCGAGGAGCGGAAGCGTGGACCTGAATGCAATCGCGCGTCCCGTGCTGCGCGTGGCGCCGGAGATGCCGGTGGAGGAATTGCTGAAGCGGTTTCTGGCGGGCGGGCCGCACCTCGCGACGGTCGAGAGCGGCGGGCAGCTCGTCGGTATCGTGACGATGGAGGACGTGCTGGAGGAACTGGTCGGCACGATCCGTGACGAGTTCGAGCAGGTGAAGGACTACCGCCTGTCCGAAATCGTCGCGCCCGAGGCCGTCTGTCTCGATCTCCTTCCGGGAACGAAGGAATCGATCATCGGCCGCCTCGCGCTCGGCATCGCAAGAGCGCGGAAGGACGTGGACCCTGCGAAGGCCCTGCCGGCCGTTCTGAAGCGTGAAGCTCTCGCGTCCACGGGTCTCGGCATGGGAGTCGCAATTCCGCACGGCCGTGTGGAAGGGCTGGTGCGGCCGGCGGCGGCGCTCGGGCGCGCTTCCAAAGGCCTCGATTTTCAGTCGATCGACGGGAAGCCGGTGAATCTCGTCTTCCTGATCCTCTCTCCGCCTCACGACGAGGGAGCGCACCTGCACATTCTGGAGAAGATTTCATCGCTGCTGTTGAGCGACTATCTGCGGGAGAGGCTGGTCACGGCGCAGACCGCGGAGGAGGTGATGGAGGTGTTCCGGCTGTCGGACAAGAGCAAGACGGCGTAAAACGGCAGGGGATGGGGAAGAACCGGGCTTGGGATTGAGCGGGCTGGGGATGGGGATGGGGCTTGGGCAACGACAACGCTCCGTGCGCCGTCGCCCCATCCCAATCCCGAGCCCCAGCCCGCTCAATCCCAA